>CAZVAP010000013.1:0-3542 GCA_964625125.1 uncultured Candidatus Peribacteria bacterium
CAGACGATATGATTACTGAAATTAAAAAGTGAAATTATCAACCATTAATTGATCTTATATGGTTTAATAGATGGATTGGATTATGGGGTGTATATCACTTATATAAAATTGTTAACTAGATTTGGATACTATCTTTTTTGACAAGATATTATTTTTAACTAAAATTTAATTGTTTATTACTTAATTTATTAATATGACTTCACCAGATAGTTTAAATCAAAAAAAACTATTTAATGATTTAAAAGAGCAAATATCTGAATTAGATTCTTTAAAATCTGATGCTAATTTTGAAAAAACTAGAAAGCAAATTGTAGAAAGTTTGAGAAGTTTAGATAAATATCTTTCTGATAAGAAAAAATTTTCTAGTATTTTATATAAAATTGAAAATAATACTTTCACTGAAGTTGATATATTAGCACTAAAAAATTTACTTTCACAAATAGAGACTAAAAACTTAACTAATACAGAACTTCAAAAAATTAAGGAAATAGTAGATAATATAAAATCTACTAGATCTCAACTTAATCAACTAAAAAGTAGTATCTCTCTTACTAATTTTGAAGAAAAGAAAGAAGAACTAGAAAAGAAAATTAAGTTTTATAAGGAAAAACTTGAAGACTTTTCTAAAGAACATCCTATTTGGACTAAAGCTTTGATTTTACTTTTACCAGCTAAACTGGCTGTTTTGTTTAAGAAAAAAGAATCTTCTAATAATGAAGATGTGGGAGACGGAACTATTAAGGATGTTTTAAATAAATTTTTATCATCATTTTCTGTTATAACTGATGTTTTAGCTCAGATTGCGACTGTGTTTTTTTGATGGTTTGCTCCTAAAGAAATGAAGGATTTATTAAAGAAAATGAAAGAAGATTTTTGAAAAATTGATTCTAAATTGCTTGAAAAAGTTGGTGGAGGTAAATTTTCTGACATTGAATTAGCTCCAGAAAAAATTGTAGAAGCTAAAGATAAGTTACTTAATTATATTGAATCAAAAGCTACAGATTGGTTTGATATTACGGGGAAAGATGAAAAAACGAAATTTAGAGTAGTTTTAAATAAATGGTGGGACTGAATTAAATATAATGATGGAGTAAATAGTTTTCTACATAAAATTTTAAATTGAGAAATTAAGTTAAGTAAATTAGGAATTGGAGATATAATAGATTGACTTGGAGTATGATTTAAAGGAGCTTTTAGTTTATTATCTTTAATGTATGAGGAAAAGTTAATATCATTACCACAACTTGGACTTAAACTTTTACATAAATGAGGAGATATATTGTTAGAATCAGCTTTGTTTTTTAAAAAAGCAATTGGTGCTAGTTTGGGTATTTATTCTTTGGAGGATGTTTATAATTTTATAAATACTAATAATCTTATAAAAGACCAAAAAGATATGTTCATGGTTATGATTTATAGAGCTATAAATACACCACCATTTTCTCTTTTACAACATATTGCAGCTTTACCATTTTATGCATTATCAGCTGCAGCTAATGCTACTAGGGAAATTAAAAGCTGAAAAATGTTTATTGAAGCTTTAAAATGAGATTCAATTACCAATCAACTTAAACTTTTAGAAAAAATTGAAGAAGAAGTAACTGACAGAAAATGACATCTTTATGAACTAATCTCTGAGGCTACAGAATATTATAAAAAATGAATTGTTGTAAGTTATGCTTATTCAGTTGCAAAAAATGATGTGGATAAATTTAAAGAAATTTTAAAAAAGTATGGTTTGCCTGAAGATACTATTATTTCTTTAACAAAAAAAGATTTGTCAGATAAAACTATTGCTAATTTTGTAGATAACATGGCTTCAAATATAAGAAATTTGGATGAAACTTACGGTAAATCATTACCAGAAGCTGTTAAAGTTGCAATTGGTTGAGTTGTATGAGAGACAAATTTGTTTAAGCAAGTAGTAAATAAACTTTCAACTGCTTTGAAAGATAATTCTGAAATGTTTAAAAAATGAAAGATATTTGATTTTTATAGAAGGTGGACATGAAAAGTAAAGTTTGCTATTGATTCAGCAGGAAATGTAAAATTATTGGATTATATACACTTTACTTGAGATGTTAAGGATTTTAAAGATTTTACTGAAGATTTAAGGCAACTAGCTGTTCATAGTCCTGATATTGTGAAATTTTTATTTAGAAACGGTCCAGTTATTATTTTGTGAAAAGATATTATTAATGCTTTTAAAAAAGGAGATAATGTTGCTTGAGAAATAGCAAAAATTTATGCAGAATTTATACCAATTGTTGGTCCAATAATGTTTTTTAATAGCTCTGAGAAAAAAGATTTATCTATTCGGGGAACTACTGGAGTATGGTTATGATTAGATATTTGGTGGGTTTTTAAAGTTAAACCTAAGAACTTACTTAAACTAGCTGCTATGCCAGCAATTGAAACAGCTCAGTTTATTTGAAATACTGTTGATATTTTAAGCAGGTATAAATTTGCATGAAAAACTATAGAAAAGTTATCTACTATGAAATTAAAATGAAAATTAGCAATAGCTGCTGGTATTTTGTTGGTTTTGTATGGAATGTATAAATATATTACTGATGATAATGAATTTGTTAATACTTTAGCTAATATAGCAAAGCAATCTGGGTGAGTTGAAGCAGTAAATGAATATATTGTTAATAATTGGAAAACTTTTGATGAAGAAGAAAAAAAACAGCTTATTATTGCTTTTATAGGTCAAAAACTTTGATTAACTCCAGACTTATTAGAAAAATATATTGATGATGTGGATATTTTTAATGGAAAAGTTACTTTACATTTAACTGATGAATGAGAAAAAGCACCTGTTATGAAAGAAAAATTACGTGCTATGAAACCTATTATTCAGCTTACTTTATCAAAACTTGGTTATCCAAATGATTCATTTAAAATTGCAGGTGAAGAATCTTGGTCGGATAATATAAAAGAGGAATGGAAAAAAATATTGAAAAAAATGAAGGCAAACTATAAACAATTAGCAGCTTAAAAATCCAAATGGAAAAATTTATATGAGATATTCATATAATGTAGAATTGAAAAAAATGGATATAAGATTTTTATGTAAAATGAGTTTTTAACAGGCTTCATTGAGGACATGAGGCCTTTTTATTATATTTAAAAAGGAAAATTTCCTATTTTTATGGTGAAAAAATTAAGCTGGTTGTTGCATTAGAATGAGATGATATTGTTAAACTTAAAAAAGGTTCTAAAAGACCTTTTGATAACGAAATTATTAGGAAAGAAAAAATGGAAAATACAAATTTAGTTGGTTTAGTTTTGATTAGTCATAATAAAGGTAGACTTTTTGTTAAAGAAATGAATAAAATATGAGTAGATTATTTTGTAGTTTCTGAGGAATATATTAAATCATTAAAGTTATTGCTTTTAATTAAAAATAAATTAAAACAACAGGGTATTAAAATATTCCTAGCAAGATATAAACAATATCCAAGATTTGGTGTTGATATTTATGCTAAAAATATTCATACTAGTAATTTAGTTAACGAAAATTTCTTTGTGAAAATTAC
>CAZVAP010000013.1:3642-19961 GCA_964625125.1 uncultured Candidatus Peribacteria bacterium
TTGTTAAATAGACTTGATAATGATACAAGCTGATTTTTGTATTTTGCAAAAAGTAAAAAAATTTATGAAAAATTTAAAGAATCTCAGAAACTAAATAAAATTCATAAGATTTATTATGCTAAAGTTGAAAGTAAAAATTTAAAGAAAGGATTAAACTTTGTTATAGATTCTCCAATTATGCACAAAAATAAATCTAAAATGATAGTAATTAAAACTAAATTTGATGAAAAAAAAGGAAGAGGAAAAAAACACTTTGTGAAAACTTTAGTTGAGGTTGTAGAAATAGAAAATAATTATGCTTGGTTAAAGGTTAAAATTACTAAATGAATTAGACATCAAATTAGGGTACATTTAGCTAGTATGTGATTGCCTATTGTTTGAGATAAACTTTATGGTTGAAAACTATCTGATAGGTTGTATTTATTTTCAGTTGGGATAAAAGATTGTAATGATTAGATTTATTTTTATTATAGCTAAAATTTAGTTAGTTTTTTATTAATATGCCTGTTTATAGCTTTTCCCAAATTCAAACTTATTTACAATGTCCTTTGAAATATAAATTTAGATATATTGATAAAATTATTCCAGAAAGTGAGGAAAATCTTCATCTTATTTTGTGAACTGAAGTTCATTCAGCTTTAGAATGGTTGTATCAAAAAGTTAATTCTTTTATTGTACCAAAATATGAGGAATTAGAAAAAATATTTTTGGAAAATTTTAATAAAAAAATTAAAAATCTTAATGAAGATAAGGACACTATCCAAGAATTTCTTATAAGAGGAAAAAACTATTTAAAAAATTTTTATGAAAGACATTATCCTTTTGATGATATAAAAGTTGTTTGAACTGAACTTCAGCTATATATTGATTTAAATGAGAATATTAAATTTCAAGGTTATATTGATAGATTGGATAAAAAGTGAAATGATTTTATAATTACAGATTATAAAACAAATAAAAATTTACCTCCTGAAGATAAAACTTATTATCAGGAACAGCTAACTTTGTATGCTTTAGGTGTTAAGCAAAGGTATTGAAAGTATTTAAATAAAATTTTTTGAAATTTAGAATATCTTCATTTTGATTTACAGGATTTTTGGGAGATTACTGAAGAAGATATAGAAAAAGTAAAAAACAAGTATTTAGAAATTGTGAAAAAAATTGAATTAAAGAAAATAGAATATAATTTGTGAAATGAAGAAGCTTTTTGACCTAATGAAAGTTCTAATTGTAAATTTTGTGATTATAAGAGTATTTGTCCTTTATTTTCTCAAATTTATTGAGAGGTAGATTATAAGGATTTATGAGAAGAAGCTTTAAAGTCTCTTATTGATGAATATGTTAAACTTTCTCAGAAGAAAGCAGAAATAGATAAAATTCTTAAAGAAAATAAAAAAATAATAGAAAACTTTGCTAAAGACAATAATCTAAAGGTAGTTTATGGAAATGATTTTAAAATAAAAATTTCAGAGTTAGTTAATTATAAAATTTTAAATAAGGAAAAATTAATGGAGTTTCTTAATTCAAAATGATTACTTGATAAGGTGTTGGATATAGATAGATTTAAGCTAAATAAACTTTTAAAAGAAAATTCTTTTCAACTGGGTAATGATATTATTGAGGTTAATAAATCTTTAGTTTTTAGAGGTAGTAAGCATAACTAATTTATAATTTAATTTTTTTGAATGGAAACAAAGCATGAGATAAAATATTATGTTAATCTTTTTTTGGAAAATTTAGAGTCAGAAAAAAATTACTCTGAAAATACTATATCTAACTATAAGTTATGGTTTGAAAAATTTATAGGTTTTATGCAAGTTATTCAAAATAAACACTTTATAGAGGATTTAACTGTTGAAGATATACTGCTTTATCGTTCATTTTTGAAATCTGAAGGTTTATCAGTAAAAACTATAAATTACCATATAGTTGCTTTAAGGTCTTTTTGGAAATTTTTAAAAAGGTTTTGACTAATGCCTTTTCCATTAGAAGAGCTTGAATTGTCTAAGATAGAACCTAGAAAAATTACTTTTTTAACAGAAGAAGAATTGAAAAAATTACTTTCTATGCCTGAAAAATTTGAGAAAAATGAATTAAAAAAATATAGAGATTTAGCTATTTTACATGTTTTATATGGGTCTTGATTAAGAGTATCTGAATTAATTAATTTAAAAAAAGAACAAGTTATGTTTGAGACAAACCAACTTACTATAATTTGAAAGGGTAGGAAACAAAGAGCAGTGTTTTTAACTAAACAAGCTCAAGAGTATTTAAAAAAATATTTTAATTTAAGAAATGATAATTCTGATTATGTTTTTATTTCTTTATCAAATAATTCTTATTGAAAACCTCTTACTAGAATGGCAGTTGATTTATTGGTAAGAGAATACTCTTCTTTAGCTTGAATTGAAAAAAAAGTAACTCCTCATACATTAAGGCATAGCTTTGCAACTACCTTATTAAAAAATTGAGCTGATATAAGGTCTGTTCAGTTATTATTGGGTCATAGTAGTATTTTAACTACTCAGATTTATACTCATATTTCAGATAAGCATTTACAAAAAGTACATTCATTAATAGAGTTACAAGACAAATTATAATTGTTTTTTACTTAGAAATTTTTATATTAGCAGAGACTTTTTATTTTTTAATTTTGAAATTTTATGGCAGGACATAGTAAGTGGCATAATATAAAACATAGGAAGGCTGCACAAGATGCTAAAAAAGCAAAAATATATGCAAAATTAGCAAAGTTTATTCAATTGGAAGCAATGAAAGGTGCAGATCCAGATATGAATCCTGGATTGGCTTTAGCAATTGCAAAAGCAAAATCAGCTGGTGTTCCAAAGCCAGTTATTGAGAAAGCTATAGCAAAAGGTTCAGGTCAAGTACAAGGTGAAAATTTAGAAGAAATTTTTTATGAAGGTTATGGACCTGCAGGTGTTGCATTGTATATAAAGTGTATTACTTCCAATAAAAATAGGTCTGCTTCAAATGTTAGAGCAATCTTAACTAAATATGGTTGAAATATGGGTCAAGCTGGTTCTGTAGCTTGGCAATTTTCTCCTAAATGAGTTATTTATGTAAGTTGAAAAGTTGAGAAAATAAAAGAAAAATGAAAAGAAGTAGAAAAAATTATTCCATTAGATGAAAATTTTGAAGAGGTTTTGTTAGAAACTGATGTTGAAGATTTTGAAATTGATGAAAATGGTGCAAGAATTGTTACTGCAAGAGAAGACTTAGCTAAAGTTACCAAGTTTTTAGAAGAAAATGGCTATAAAATAGAATCATCTGAAATAGAATATGTTCCACAAAATACAGTTTCATTATCTGAAGAGGAGGAAGAAAAATTGCAAAAGTTAATTGATGCACTTGAAGATGATGATGATGTTGATAGTGTTTATCATAATGCTGCTTAATTTTTAATTTTTTAAAATTTAACTATGAAATATTTAACTTATATTTTAGGTGCTATTTTAGGATTTTTATCTTTATTTTGGTTTGATGCATATTTGGCTAATCATACATATTACTTTTCTATGCTTTCAAATTTTACTTATTGGATGATAGTTATTTTAGGGATTTTTATTACTTTTTGATATGTATGGTATTTCTTTGAATCTAAGTCTTCATGGACTAAAAAATTGCTAATTTTATTTGGTGTATTTGTTGTTTTTTCATTAATTTTGTGACTTTTAAAAGGAGGATTTGCTTCTTGATGAATTTTTATATTGCCAATAAATTATTTTATAGTTTTTTCTTTTTTGTTGATTTTATTGCTTGCTTCATTTTGAATTGGTAATTTATTTTTAAAAAACTTTACTTTTGAAAAAACTATTTATGAAATTGCTATAAAGTTAGCAACTTGATTGAGTGTATTGTTGATAGTTTTGTATTACATTACTGCTTTTCAAATCTTATATACTCCAGTAGCTTGGCTGGTTTTCTTAATTTTACTTTGAATTGTTTTTTATACTAGAAAAGATATAGCAAATGTATTTTCTAATTTAAAAGAGGAGATTTTTTCTTTTTATTCTTGATTGAAAGAAAAGCCATTTTTAAAGTGGTCTTTATTTGCTATATTTTCAGTAGCTTTATGGTATGTTTTTATTTGATTTAATTATACATTTATACCATATCCTACTGCTTGGGATGCAAATCATGCTTATATGTTTATTCCTAGAGTGTTAGGAATTTATAATTGATATCCATGGAATATTGATTTTAGACCAGATTTATATATTTGGTATTGATTACTAGCTTGGCTTTATAAATTGGGTGGATGGACTTGGTTTGCTCCAGATACTTGGATGATAGTTTTTAATTTTCTATGAGGATTATTATCATTGTTTTTTGGTTTTATGTTGGTATCTACATTAGTTAGATTTGTTTCAGGTTCACCTTCTGAAAAATTTAAATCTAGTTTGCTACTTGTTTTATGATATGTTTTGGTGTTGGCTCGGTTAACTTCTTGAAATGGTGCTTTTTTAGTTTTTGTGGATAATAAAACAGATTTAGCTGTTTTGTCATTTGTGATTTTGTGATTGTTTTTAGCATTATATGCATTATGGCAGATAAAATTAAAACATATTAATAAAAAACAAATTTTATTTTTTGTTTTCCTATCCTGATTTTTCTTTGCTATTGCAAATTTAATTAAACCTACAGCTACTTTTGATTTTTTTGAAACTACAATTGTATTTACTATTTTAGAGATTGGTTTTTTATTGGTAATTGCTTTAATATTATTTGTTGTTGGTTTATTGTCTTTATTGAACTTTAGAGGTTTTGATAAAGCAGTAAGTCCTATTTGGTCTAAAACATTATTTTGATCAGGTTTTATTTTAGGTATAGCTAATACTATTTGGGCTTTTTTCAAAAAAAGATTCCAATTGTTGGTTTTGTTAGTGTTTATAGTAAGTTTTATTTTAACTTTAGTATTTACTAAGGGTATTTTTGGTCTAGTTCAGATAGCTCATTGAGAAAAAATTGTTAAAAAACCTGTTACAATTGCTAGTTCATTGATAATGGCTTCTGACTTGCCAGTTCAGCCTCAAAATGAATTAACTGGTTCTTTATATAAGAATTTAAAAAAAGTTATAGGTTCTTCTTATAATGAAGATAATGGAAGATATGTTGGTTATGGCTCTAAAAATTTTTGAAATGTATGGTGGAGTTTTATTGTTCCAGATATTTTTAAAAACAAAATTTGTGTAGGGTTTAAAAATGTTAAGTGTGCTAACAAAATTGATTTAAATAAAAATAAGGATTTATTAAATAATTTGGTTTTACAAATTTATAATAATAAGTCAGAAACTTCTTTTAATGATTATGTTGCTTGACTTTTAGATCTTGCAATCAAGAAGTCTTCATTAGACCAAGTTGCACAACAATTGAATGTTTCTACAGATCAACCAACTTGGAAAATAAAAAAAGAAGTATTTAAAAAATTGGCTGAAAATGTTCAAAATAAAACTTTGTTAGATTTAAAGAAATCTTTATCATCTGGAAAATTGAATTTTGAGTCTTTGCCTGTATTTTTGCAAACAAATATAAATAAAGAATTAATTAATCAATTAAGTACATCGGGATATGTTATTTCATCAGTATCAATACCTTATAAATATTTAGTGCCATTTAATGTTGTATTTAATTGGTCTTTACAAAATTTAAGTTCTTATTATACAGATATTGGAATTGTATGGTTAGTGTTATTTTTTGTAGTAATTTTTGCATTGTTTTATGGTGTATATTTAATTTTTAAAGGTATCTTAGAAAAATCTCCTACTTTGCAATATGATTGAAAATTAATTTTTGCATTTGCTTTTGCTACTTTGATTTGATGGACTATCTGGTATTTTGTTGCTTCAGGAATTATATGGTATAATATTGGTTGAATTATTTGGTTGATAATTACTACTTTAATTTTTCTATCAAAATGGGAAGATAAAAATATTTTATTATGGGTAATTTTTGTGGTAAGTGTTTTGTCTATATTTTTAAATTTAATTAGAATTTCTTCTCAAGGTTGAGGGGAAATACAAAACTGGTATAGAAGTTCAGTAGGTTATGTTTATAATTATAAACTTGCTAATGGGGGAATTATGCCTGAAAAAGAACTAAAAATACCATATAATTTCGATGATGTTTTTCATTTGCAGTTTAATATGTATAAATGACCTATTAAAGCTATAAATAATAGAACACCTAATCAAATGGCTATTATTGGTTGAACTTATATGAGATATTTTGTTAAAAATCAAAATAAAATTTTATGAGATCAATTTTTGATGTGGTTATGGAGAATGGGGTCAGATAATAATCCAGAAAATACATATAAAAGATTTAAAGATAATGGATTAACTGATATAGTAATTGATCCAAATATTGCAACTGTAGTAATGGGAACCTGAAATATTTCTTTATGGTATAGATATTTTGGTAAAGTAGATAAAAATTGAAATATAACTGAAAAAGGTGTTTTACCTATGTTTGTGGATTTGGCTTCTAAATGATATTTAAAATATTGATTTACAAACAATCTTGGTATAAAATATGCTTTATCTGTTTCTGATGATGAATTTAAAAAAGCAACTGGTATTACTGACCCTAAAAAGATAAGGGAATTAAGATATTATCTTACAGCATTTAGGTTTTTCCCAAGAGATATAGTATTTGATATAAATGATAAAAATGTTGCACAAAAAATGTATTCGGAATGACTAGATGCATTGTATAAAATTTTCTTATATAGATTACAAAAGGCTTTAAAATGAGATACTTTAGATTTAGCCTCAGATTTAATGGATATTAATTGATATTATATTCCAAATTTGAAACAAGTTTTAATAAATTGACTTGATCCAAATAAATTTGATACTTTATCAGTTGATGACAAATCGTTGATAATTCAGTTGCTAAATATTTTAAATTCTGCAAAACAACAGTCTAATTTACCAATGATTGTTAATAAAATTTTATCTTCTTCATTAAATTCAAGGGCACAGTTATTGTTTGTAAAAATTAAATAGAAATTTTTTATTTGCTTTTCTTTAGTCATGAAAGAATTTAATGTTGAATGATATAAAATATTAATTTTAGACGAAAAAATATCTAAAGATAAACTTATAGATAAGGTTGGTTTTTTATGGGGAAATCTTATTAAAGCAGTAGTAGATGTTGATAAAGAAATAATGGCTGTATGATGAGAATTGCATGTTGATTGAGAACAGATTTTACTTGAAAATGGTTCAAATCAATCTTCTTTATGGTGAATAAATTTATATTTGAAAAATAATAAAGAAGATTGGATAGAATATGACAGTATGATTAATATTAGACCTAAGGATAATAATTTTTCAAGATTTGTAGAAAATGAGGAAATTAGACAGAAAATAAGTAAAATAGTTTATAATTTGATTAATTAATATGAGGGAAAGAAATCTTAAATTTTATTTGGCAAATATGGGTATAGAAGTTGAAAGGATGTTTCAATTTAGGTATAAAGATAATGAAAAGTTTTTTTGATCTGTTCAAAGGTTTCTTGATCTTTTCTCCCAGGTTGTTAAGTTAGCTAGTAATTCTAGGAAATCTGAAATTTTAAAACTAAAAGAAGTAGTTTTAGATTATTTTTTTTGAGATAATATTTATAAATCTACTGAAAAAAGCTTAAAAAATTATTTCAAAATATTTTATTTTTAAGTTAAAAAACAATGTTTGATAAATTAGAATCTTTAAAAAATAAGTATGAGAGTTTACAAAAGCAGTTGTATTCACCTGAAGTAAGTTCAGATGTTCAAAAAACAATTGAAATATCAAAGCAAATTAATGAATTGGAGGAAGTTTATAATTTGTATATGCAATGGAAAAAAGCAGACAATGAAATAAAGGAGGCTAAAGAAATTATAGAAAATGAGGATGATGAAGAAATGATTCAAATGGCAAAAGAACAATTATCAGAAGCATCTAAACAAAAAGAGGAACTTGAAGCAAAACTTAAGATTGCCTTATTGCCTAAAGATGAAAATGATGATAAAAATATTTATATGGAAATTAGACCAGCAGCAGGTTGAGATGAATCAGCATTGTTTGCTGAAGAATTAATGAGAATGTATATGAGATATGCAGAAAAACAAGGTTGGAAGACTTCTATTGAAGATATTCAGTATAATGATATTGGAGGTATTAAATTTGCTATGATAAAAATTGCTGGAGAAAAAGTATATTCAAAACTAAAATATGAAAGTTGAGTTCATAGAGTTCAAAGAATCCCTAAAACAGAGTCTCAATGAAGAATACATACTTCTACAGTTACAGTTGCTGTTTTGCCTGAGGTTGATGAAGTTGTAGATTATGATTTAGATCCAAATGAAGTAGAAATAGATTTTTATGCTGCAAGTTCTGCTGGTGGACAGCATGCAAATAGGAATAAAACTTGAGTAAGATTACATCATAAACCTACAGGTATTATAGTTTCAGTAGGTGATAGTAGAAGTCAATTACAAAATAAAGAAAAAGCTTTTAATGTTTTGAAAGCAAAATTATTACAAATAGAAAAAGAAAAACAAGCTTTAGAACAAAGGCAAGCTAGGTTATATCAGGTGTGAACTGGTGATAGGTCAGAAAAAATTAGGACATATAATTTTCCTCAAGATAGAGTTACAGATCATAGGATTAAAAAATCTTATTCAAATTTGCCAGCTATTATGGATGGTGAAATTGATCAGATAATTAATGATCTAATTGTAGAGGATCAAGCTCAGTTGATGAAAGAAGTTGAAAGCTAATTTATATCTTAACCAAGATAGCAATGAAAGGAGATGGATGAATTTAAAAAATAAAATGGATTTTTATAAAAATTTATTTTTTTAATACTTTTAGATGCTTAAAAGGTTTTTTGTTTTATTTGGCTTACTTTTTGTTTTTTTAAATTTTTCTTTTGCAAATAATTATACTTTGTATTATTGACAGGGTTGTCCTCATTGTGCTAAAGTAGAGCATTTTATGGAGCAGCAAAATATTACTGGAATTCAAAAAAAAGAAGTATGGTTTAATAAACAAAATAGAAAGGAGTTTCTTGATATTATTAGGCAATTTAAAATAACTGATGCAGGAGTACCTTTTTTGTATGTTCAAACAAAAACTTGAAGTTATTATAAAATGTGAGATGAGCCTATAATTAATTATCTTAAAACTACAAAATTAGACTTTACTCCTATAAAAAAAAGTAAGACATCAGATTTTGTTACTCAAAATTTTAGTTGGAAATTTTTGTTAGTTTTAATTCCAGCAGCTATCTCAGATAGTATAAATCCTTGTGCTTTTGCTGTAATTTTAATTTTGTTAGGCTCAATTTTTATTTTATATAGAAGTAGAAAAAAAGTTTTGTTAGCAGGTTTGGCTTTTTCGTTGAGTATTTTTCTTAGTTATTTTGCAATGGGTTTATGATTATATAAAGCTTTAGCAAATGTTGAAAATACTTTATATTTAAAATTTTGAGTGGGTATCTTAGGTATATTAGTTTGATTAGCAAATTTAAAGGATGCTTTTTGGCCAGGTAAATTGTTTGTTATGGAAGTTCCTTTATCTTGGAGACCTAAATTAAAAGCTATATTATCAAAGGCTACTTCTCCATTTGGAGCTTTTATAATTTGATTTTTAGTTAGTTTGTTTTTGCTGCCATGTACTAGTTGACCTTATTTAACAATTTTAGGATATTTATCTGCTGAAAGTTCTTCTATTAATTTACTTGGGTATGTTTATTTACTTATATATAATTTAATTTTTATTTTGCCTATGGTAATTATTACTTTTCTTGTTTCTATTAATGTAGCATATGTTGAAAAATTTAAAAATTTGAAAGATAAATACAATTGGCTAATTCATCTTATTGTTTGACTTTTGATGTTATGACTTGGTATTTATGTTATCTTGGATACGGGTTTAATAACTTTATTTTAATTGCTTTTTATAATTAAAAAGTTATTATCATTCAATATTTTACTTTTAAACTTAAATTAAATGGTGTTTAATTGGATATTGGAGAAAATTGCTGGTACTTATAATGAAAGACAATTAAAAAAATATGAACCTAAAATACAAAAAATTAATGAATTATACAAAGAATATGATAAATTAACAGATGAACAAATTAAACAAAAAACTGAAGAATTTAAACAAAGATTGAAAAATTGAGAAACATTAGATGATATTTTACCAGAAGCTTTTGCCTTACATAAACAAGCTTGTAAAAGATTGGTTTGAACTGAATATGAGGTTAAATGACAAAAAACAACTTGGAACATGATCCCTTATGATGTACAATTGTTAGGTTGAATTGTATTGCATGAAGGTAAAATTGCCGAAATGAAAACTTGAGAAGGTAAAACTTTAGTAGCTACTTTAGCTGCTTATTTAAATGCACTTGAGTGAAAATGAGTTCACTTGGTAACTGTTAATGATTACTTGGCTGAAAGAGATGCACAAATTATGAAGCCATTGTATGAATTTTTGGGAGTGTCTGTTTGATATGTTTCAAAAAATGTTCCTTTAGAAAAAAGAAGGTCACAATATGAAAAAGATATTACTTATGTTGAAAATTCAGAGCTTTGATTTGACTACTTAAGGGATAATTTGGTACAAAGTATGGATCAAAGAATGTTGTTGTTTAGACCATTAAATTATGCTATTGTTGATGAAGCAGATAGTATTTTAATTGATGAAGCTAGAACTCCACTGATAATTTCACAACCTTCTTGAGAACCTACTGATAAATATAAATTTTATGCTGAAATTGTTAAAGCTTTAGTTCCTTGTCCAGAAGAAACTAAAAAGAAAAAATCTTGGCTTTTTGATGATGAAAAAAAAGAAGAGCCAGATTGTGATTATAAAATTGATCATAAATCTAAAACTGCTTTACTAACTTCTAAATGAATTGCTAAACTAGAAAAACTTTTGTGAGTTGAAAATTTATATAGAGATTTAGGGTATGAAGAAATTCATCACATTGAAAATGCTTTAAAAGCTCTAGCATGTTATCATAGAGATAAAGATTATTTAGTGGCAAATAATGAAGTTCTTATTATTGATGAAAATACAGGTAGAGCAATGCCTTGAAGAAGGTATTCTGAAGGTTTACATCAAGCTATTGAAGCAAAAGAAGGAGTAGAAGTTAAACAAGAATCAGAAACAGTAGCTACTATTACTTATCAGAACTTTTTCAAATTATATAAAAAATTAGCTTGAATGACTGGTACAGCTGCTACTGAATGAGAAGAGTTTGAAAAAATTTACTGATTGGAAGTTTTGGTTATTCCTACAAATAAACCAGTAATTAGAGTAGATAAAGAGGATAAAGTATTTTTTGATCAAGAAGCTAAGTTTAAACATATTGTGGATACTGTTAAATTTTATCATAAAATTTGAGTTCCATTTTTATTGGGAACTAGTTCTGTAAAAACTTCAGAAATTTTGTCTTCTTATTTACAAAGAGCTTGATTGCAACATTCGGTGTTAAATGCTAAGTATCATGAGATGGAAGCTAAAATTATATCAAATGCTTGAAAGTTAGGCTCTATTATTGTTGCTACAAATATGGCTTGAAGATGAACTGATATTAAGCTTGAAGATGGTTTATTTGAAAAATTATCACAAAATTATACAAAATGGATTTTTGATGAAATTTCAAAGGATAAATGACTTTCATTAGTTGTATATTCTAAATTTGAAACTGAAAAACTTTTTGATGCAATTTTAGAAAAAATTAAAAATACTGAAGTGAGTTTTTATTCTAAAAAAGAAGGTAAAAAACCTGTAAATTTTGATGTATTAAGAGAATTAATTGAGGATAGTATAAAAAATAAAATTGATTTTAATTTGGAGGGAGATGGTTTTTATTTAGAGGTTAAATTTAATAAAAATAAGAAAGACCCACAATTAGATAAGGAAAAACCTTTTGTTGAAATTATAGTTAAAAAATCAAAGGATGCTGAGCCAGAATTAATTAAAAAAGATATTCATATGTGATTGTATGTTTTAGCTTCAGAAAAACATGAATCTAGAAGAATTGATAATCAGTTAAGAGGTAGGTCATGAAGACAATGAGACCCAGGTGTAAGCCAGTTTTATGTGGCATTGGATGATGATTTGATGGTTAAGTCTGGTTGATTAATTACTAAAGCTTTAGCTGAAAAAATGTATGATAAAAAAGAATTACAAAAGATGGCTTTAGAAAATAAGGTTATTACAAATTCTATTGAAAGAGCCCAAAGACAGATGGAAGCTATAATGTTTAGTATAAGAAAAAACTTATTTGAATATGATAGTGTATTAAATAAGCAAAGAGAAGTAGTTTATTGATTAAGAGATAAATTACTTTGAGCTGAAGAAGTTGATGAAAAATTTTTCTTGGATTTGATTAAATCTTATGTAAATGAGTTAGTTAAATCTGCAGTAGATAAGTATTATACTTTTGATAAAGAAACTTTAATTGCTTATTTACAAGAATTAACTGGTATTGATTTTTCTGAAGATTTGAAAAAATTTAAAACAAAGAAAGATTTTGAAGATTATGTAATTTTAAAGATAAATGAGATTATTGATGATAAGGCTAAAGAACTAGGAGATCAGTTTAATTATGTAGTAAAGCAGTTAATTCTTGGTATATTGGATAGATTGTGGATGAAGCATATTGATGATATAATGTATTTAAGAGACAAAGTTTCAATGTACGGATATGCTCAAATTGACCCATTATTGCAATATAAAAAAGAAGCTTTTGAAAAATATCAAGCTTTTATGGAAAATTTAAAAAATCAAGTAGTTTCTAATTTAGTTAAATTAGATGTAGATTCTTTAAATCAAACACAGGTAATTGAATTGAAAACATTGGAAACTCCAGATGAAATATTGGAAAAATTAAAGCAAGGTTCTCAAGTTGCATCTGATATAGCTCCAGAAGTTCAACAAAAGATTAAAGAAGAACAAGCAAAGCCTAAGGTAATAGAAGCTAATGATGAATTTGAAGTGATTGAATTACCTGAAAATAATAATTCTTCAAAGGAAGAATTGCCAGATGATGTGGAAGATTTGATTAAAAAAATGTTAGGAAAATAATTTATTTTGTTATAAATTTAAATGATTAAACTTGATTCAGAATTAATTGATTTATTAAATAATATTTTGGAGACTTCAGAATTATCTAAAAAGTATGATACTCCACTTGCTAATATTATTCTTAAATTAGTAGAAGAAACAGGAGAGTTGTCTCAGGCTTATTTAAAATATTCAGGAAGTATAAATGCTTCTAAATCTGGTTGAGATAGCAAAAAACATTTAATAGAAGAAGCTCAAGATGTATTATTGGTTGTATTGGATTTGTTAAATAAAATAATTGAATCTGATGAAGATTACCAAGTATTTGTAAATTTCCTTAAACAAAAAAATGAAAAATGGAAAAGTAAGTTAAAGTAAATTATACAGCAGGGATTATCTCTGCTTTTTTTATTTCTTGATTGTATGTTGGAATAGTATATAATTTAATTGATTTAAATTTTAATAAATAAGAATGAATTGGAAAAAATGGTTGTTAATGGCTGGTAGTATTGTTTTTACAAGTGCTACTGTAGCATATGCAATTGAACTTAATAGTAAGATTGATTCCGATTGGGGAAAATGATATTGTTATAAAATTTTTATTAAAAATAATGCTTGAAATCCTATAAATAACTGGAAAGTTAAGTTGAATATTGGAAATACAAATATTACAAGCAAACGGAATGGAAAATTTGAATGTTCTAATTGAAATTGTGTTATTGATTGACCTAATTGGGCTGAACCATTAAAACCGGGTCAAGAGCTGGAAATTGGTTTTTGCTGAAATGGTTCTGACAGACCTAATAAGCCTTCATTGATCTTGCCTAATACTACTACTCTGGAAGTTTCTACATCTTCATCTAATGTTAATCTAAATAAAACTGATGATAATGAAAATAAAAGTAAATCAAATGAAACACAAATAAAACATAGTGAGAATACTAGTAATTCAAACTATTCAACACCAAAATATGGTGGTTGAAAATATATTCCACCATTTATTGTAAAAAATTGAAAAATTTATGATAAAAATGGAAAGGAAGTAAAATTATTTGGTGTAAATTGGTTTGGATTTGAAACACCAAATTATACAGTTCATGGGTTATGGTCTAGAAACTATCTAGATATGATTAAACAAATGAAAAAATTAGGTTTTAATGCTGTAAGATTACCATTTTGTCCTTGAACTTTACATTGAAAAACACCTACTTGAATTGATTTTTCAAAAAATCCTGATTTAAAAGGTTTAAATTCTTTACAATTATTTGATAAAATTATCAATGCTCTTACATCTAATGGTATGTATGTATTATTAGATGATCATAGACCAGATTGTAATGCTATTTCAGAAACACCTGAGGTTCCAGGATATACATTGAATGATTGGATTAATGATTTAGTTTTTGTTGCTAAAAGATATAAAAATAATCCTTATGTAATTTGAATTGATTTAAAGAATGAGCCACATGGTAAAGAAAGATGGGGGAATGGTGATATTAAAACTGATTGGAAATTACAGGTAGAAAAAGCTTCAAAAGCTATTTTGAATGCTAATCCTAATTTATTGATTTTTGTAGAGGGTATAGAAATAAATCATAATCCTTATACAGGAAAATGACCTAAATGTGAATCAAATGAAAATCATTGGTGGGGTGGTAATATTGAACCAATTGAATGTTATCCATTAAATGTTCCAAAAAATAAATTAGTTTTATCACCACATGTTTATTGACCATCTGTATATATGCAACCTTATTTTAAAGCACCAGACTTCCCAGATAATATGCCTAAAATATGGGAGCAACAAATTTGAAGATTTGTTTGAATGTATCCTATAGTTCCTGGTGAATTTGGAGGTAAATATGTAGGGTTAGATAAAATTTGGCAAAAAGCATTAATTAATTGGTTTATTAAAAAACATATATGTAGTTTTTTCTTCTGGTCATGGAATCCAAATAGTGGGGATACAGGAGGAATTCTAAAAGATGATTGGACTAGTATCAATCAAGATAAGTATGAAAATTTAAAAAGGTTAATGGATTATTGTTCTTCTGGAAAAGCTAATATAGATAATATTTCAAGAAGTACATCTAGTAAAAAATCTAATACAATTAATAAAACTTATACAAAAACTACTTCTAAAAATAATGAAGCATCTAATAATACATCTGATATTGTATCAGCATTAAATCAATTAGTATCTAGTGTGAAAATTGATAATAATATAAAATCCAAGATTGAATCTTTATCAATGTCATTGAAAAAATATCAACATTCTATCTTAAACCAATATTATCCTATTTTTGTAAAGTTCTTTAATGATAAAAAGCAATTTATTCTTTCAAATCCAAAATATATTACAGACGATAATTACCTAGCTTTAAGTTCTTTTATAACTTATACACAATGGCTATTTAATGATCTAGATTCTAATAATATTTCAAATATATCAGGTTACTTAGATAGTTATAAAAAAATAATTCAAAGATTAAAATCTCTTAAATAAACTTATTAACTACTATAAAATAGGAAAGTTTGAAAGAATTAGAAATATTTATAAATAATTTTGCCGAGTAGAGTATTAGTATAAATAATTCTAAACTAAATTTTAGGAGGTTTAATTTGTTTAATGGAAGTATTTTGGTAATAAATAAAAAAGCAGGGAATGATTATTATATTTCCTGCTTTATTTTTATATTTTTAGCAACTTTGTTGGGCCAGAGTCTAATTGTATTAACTTATTTGTATTTATCTAGGATATCTCTGTAATTAAATGTATCATATATCTCTTAAGAGGTTATTCCTTCAATAAATAATCAAATTCTCAGTTTCTTATCTTATAAAATTCGTTCATTTCTATTGCATCTTTTAGTTGTGGTGTCATTCACTCTATCTCTTCTAAATTAGTCATTCATAAATGTAAAATTTCTAAATTTTGTAGTTTTTTAAATAATTCTATTAATTGCTTTTCATTCATTCATCTTATTTTTGCTAAATTAGTATCTCATAAATGTAAATATTTTAAATTTTCTGGTAGTTTTTTAAATAATTTTATTAATTGCTTTGCATTCATTCACTCTATCTCTTCTAATTGAGTCCCTCATAGATTTAAACCTAGTAAATTTTGTAGATTTTTAAATAATTCTATTAATTGTTTTACATTCCTTCAGAATATCTCTTTTAAATTAGTCCATCATAAGTCTAAATATTTCACATTACTTGGATCT
>CAZVAP010000014.1:0-19349 GCA_964625125.1 uncultured Candidatus Peribacteria bacterium
TTAATATCTACACCTGTACCTGGAACATATTGTTCTGCTGGTGTAGCAGGATCTAAGCTAACAACTAATTTATCTTCTTCAGCAGCTGTTGTTTGTTGAGTATTACCTGTGTTAGCTTCAGCATTATTTTCTGAAGCAGTTTGTGTACCACCTGTTGTAGTATTTTGATCGTTACCTAAGATACTACCTAAAATTTCACCTATATTTGTATTATCATTATTTTCATTACTTGATTGTTGAGCTGTTTGAGCATATTTATCAGCAGCTCTCATAAATAAGATAGCAATTTCAATTCTTGTTACAGGTCTTACTGTATCTTTAATATCAGCAGCTTTTGTAACACCTTCTTGTTTCATTAAATTGAAAGCTTGTACTGGTTCAATATTTGGGTTATTTTTTACCAATCTTGCCAATACTGTTAAGAATTGTAATTTTGTTAAATCAGCTTTTGGCAAGAATTTACCATTAGAACCTTTTAATAATCCCATTTGACAAGCTTCGATAATATATGGAACAGCCCAAGCTTGTGCTTCATTGATATCAGCAAAAGTACAAACTTTTGTTGTATCAGCTGTTTTATTAAAGAATTTTTTAGCAAAGTTTACAAAGAATTTTGCAGCAGCTTCTCTTTTAACTGTTGCAAGTGGTTGATATTGATCTACTGAATTTGCAGTAGATGATAAACCATTTTCTTTCATAAATTCTACTGCTTTTACCCATTCTGCAGGATAATTAGCAGTTGTAGCAGCCATAGAAACAGCTGTTAACATTTGTGTTGCAACAACTACACTTGCAGCTGATGCAGCAATAATTTTTTTCACGTTCATGTGTTTTGTATAAGATATAAATGTAAAATATTTTTAGCCAAGCTGATATATTACTTCCGTAATTAAAATTAAACTTACCAGCTTGACTATTAATACTACGGTGCTGGTCCCAGCACTCTATGGCACCTAATCTACAAATTTTTTCAATAAATTCAAGACTTTTATTGTAAATTTGGTGCCTTACACTGCCTTATACGATTAATTTTTTAAAATGTTACAACTTTTATCTGATTTATTTTTTCAAAGTTCATTTCCTCAAGTTTAGAATTTATCCTAGACAGCAAAAAAGACTTTTTAGAAAATAAAAAATGACTAATAAAAGGATTAGGAGATTTTATAACTAAAGTATTATGTTTTATTATAACTTTTACATTTTGAGTTATTCAATTTTCAGATAAAATTTTATTAATTATACTTTGAACTAAATATCATTTAGACAATCAAGCTATTTTTTTTTGAGCTAATACCTTTCAAAATATTTTTCCTATATTTTCCATTGTATAAAAATAGCATTAGAACTGATAAAATTTGCAACTATAAAAACCCATTTAATTAAAGGAATATTTAACATTATTAACCAACTAGCTATATTCATATTAATATAAGTTATTAAAATAGCAAGAAAATTAATCAACATTAAAATTGGCACTATAGGAACAACTAATATACTTGCAAAAACTGAAATTAAATTAAATTTACTAGTAAAAAATAAAATAGCCCAAGAAGTAAACAAAGTAGCTCAAAAAGTAGGTAAAATATAATTGTTGTAAAATTTCAAGGTAGATAATAAAGCAATATATTTAAGTTTTTCCTTAAAAGATGTATAGGTAAGCTTTTTAAAATCCTTAAAAGTAGTTTTATAATGAATAAAATTAGGTATATAATAGTCATTTCCTATCTTATAAGCAAATTTATTAAAAAATAAAATTCATAAAATAGCCAAGAAAGACAATATAAATCCTAAGTCATAAATAAGAAAATAAGGGTTATAAAGTAACATTATTAAAAATGCTAGTCAAAGTAGTCTAGCAGTAGACACATACTGTCCATAAAAAATAGCTAATATTCATAAAATAGCCATTATCAAAGCTCTTATTACAGATGAATCTCATCAAACTAAAGCAGCATACAAGCATAAAAACAACATAATAACAATTAATCTAACATAAAAGGGGATAAAGAATAAAATTACACTCAAAAATATTATTAAAAAAACCATATTTCAACCACTTACAACAATTATATGAACTAAGCCAGAGTCAATAAATTCTTGATAAACAGATTTATTTAAGAAAGATTTATCTCAAATAAGCAATCAAGCTACAAGTCATTTATATTTTTCTGGATAATTTATGTAAAGTTGACTAATTCTATCCAGAGTATCTTGCTTAACCTTCAATAAAAAATCCTCCTTATTATGATGAATTAAATAACTATGCTTTACATAAACAATCCCTTGATATCACTTCATTTTCAAAAACTTGTCTAAATCAAAATCTCAAATTTTTCTATTTAAAGAAATATTAAAAGAAAAGAATTTTTTCGTCCAAATTTGAAAATTTCAACTTACAGGAACCAAATATCAATAAATCTTTATAATATCTCAAAGTTTATAAGTTTTATTAAATTTTTTTCATATAAAATTTCATCAAAAATCATCTTCTAAAACATATTGTCATTTTTTATAGCTTCAAACAATTTTAAAATTCTTAATAACAAATCCTTTAGAATAAGAAACATCTTTATAATATAGAAAATTATACAAAAAATAGCTACCTAAGGAAACTGAAGCTAATATAAAAATAATAGATAAAAAAAGTAAGTTTCTATATTTAAAAGCAAAATAAAAATAAAAAATAAGTAAAATAACAACACTAGCTAAAAATACCCATAAATTTTCAAAAAAGGTTAAAACAAAGGTAAAAACAAATAAAGGAAATATATACCATCTTAAATACAAAAACTTATTATCCATTAAGTTTTATAAAATTTAAAAGTTTTTTATATAAGGAATAAGAAGTATTTTGTTTAATAAATCTTTTAATTTTTCTAATTTGCTGTTTAAGAGTTGTAATTTCTAGCTTATATTTTTTAAGTTTTATTCTAAGAAATTTGAGTTGTTGTTTTTTAAGACTAATATCATAGTTTGTTTTTTGCTTTAACTTATCATATTTTCACTTATAGTACACATATTTTTTTAAGTAAGAAATATAGAGTTTATTTAACTTTTTTATAGACCTATCCTTATGTTTAATATTTTTTTGTATTTTATTGAATAGTTTTAAAGCTAATCTATATAGTTTAATTAAAGGCTTATTTTTATAAGTTCAAATTAATTTGCTATTAGCATATAATAAAATATTTTTTCAAGAGAAAACAACATCATATTTAGTAGAATTTAATTTTTTCAAAAAATAAAAATCATCAACTGAAATAAGTTTTCAATCTAAAAAACATTTTTCATCATAAATTTTCTCCTTAAATTTTACCTTAATACAAACTCATTTGTTAGGAAAAGATATTTTTGACTTAAAAATTAGGTTATTACCAGAAAAAATAAGATTTTTTATATAAACCTTCTTTTTACCTAAAATCAAGTAAAAACCTGTACTAAAATTACCGGTAAATATAAATTGATTATATCAAGAGAACGTCTTTAAATTTTTTAATTTTAATCAATTTTCAGGATAAGTTTTGATATATAAATTTTTAACTGGATAATAAAGCCTTTTTAAAGTATTTACACTATACTTAGATAAAGACTTTTCTATAACTTGTCTAATTTGTCCATAAGTTAAATTATCGTAAAATCAGCTTAAATAAATATATTTTATAGGAGAATAAATTCTTTTTAAAGTTGATCTAGAGTATTTCCTAAGTATTAACTGATTAAGATTTTTTAACTGAGTAGAATTAAGATTATAGCAGTTATACTCATTAATTTTTAAAGAAGAACTATTGGAACTTATATTTGCTTTAGTAGAAATAAAAAAATAAAAATTATCTTCGCATAAAACATTTTTATTTTTATCTAAAATTTCAAATTTAATACCAGTTAAATTATTATAAACTTTAAAATAAGAAGGATTACAAGTTCAAGTATAGACTTTGTTTCACACATACCAAACCGGTAAGTAAGGAGATTTACAAATATCTTTATTAGACACATTAGCCAATAGATTGATTTTATTGTCTTTAAAATTTTGAAAAACTACTTTACAATCATAGTTTTTAAAAATCGACCCCGGGGTCGGATAAGAAAATTTCTCAAATTTAGGATAATAACTATTAGGTTTTTTAAAAGCAGGATAATTGACCTTTATTGAATTTATTTCACTACCAGAAAAAATTTCTATATCTTCTCAATTATCAGCTAAACTTATAGAAGGATAAACAATATTATGATTAGCTATAATTTTTTCTTTAGATATTAACCAAATATCTCATGTATTAGCTATTATAGAATATGACCATTTTTTACTTCACCTAGATAAACCAAGAAACGATAAATTACCACTAAAACTTCTAATAAAGGTTAATTCTATATATTCTGGATACTTATCTTTTTTAGCATATACTTCAGAAATATACAAATAATTCGACAAAGGATAAATAAAATTATTTTTTGTATTATTATTTTGTAAAAATAAAGTTTGACAACTACTACCAGAAAAAATTCATTTAACAAAGACAGATTTTTTTATCAAACTCAAATCTAAACTTTTACCAGTAAAAATATTTCAACTTAAATCCCAAATTATTTCATCAGGAGTAAAATTAGACTTATAATAAAGTTTATCTCAACTTAAAACAATAGAACAAGATAATTTAAAAGAAGTATTTATTTTTGATTTTAATGTATAATCCTTAACTTTGCCTGGACTAGTTCATGTAAGTATTTCTATTCAAGTAGAATAAAAAACTTTTTCAAATCCCCAATGATTTTTATCAGCTAGCTTAACTTGTGACTCTTCTACTTTAAATGTATCTTCCAAATTGTTTCCAGAGTATAACTCAATATTAAGTGCTTTAGTATCAGATATAGACAAACCTTGTCAAGTTAAGCATTTAACACCTGAAAAATTTACATCATCACCTATAATAATTTCTTGAAGAGGTAAAATAGAAGTTTCTATTTTTAAAATAGACTTTTTTACTCCTGATAAAGTCAATACACCAGAAAAAATTTTATCAGATTTATTGTATATTCACACATATTCTTTAGTTTTTCAATCAAAGTATACTTCGGAAATTTGTAAATTAGCATAAGAGAAAGCTAAAAATCAAAAAATAAAAGTCATAAATAAAAACTTTTTTAATCCTAACATGGTTACAAAGTTACACATTTATAAAACTTAATAGTTAATAGGAACACTATTAGACAATTTATATATTTGTCCATAATTAAAAGGATTTATCAAAGCAGCCTGAACTTGCAAACCATACATAAAAGGATTAGTATAATCTGCAAATTGACATGGACAAGAATTACAATTATCTACCTTAAGAATAGGTTGATTTACATTATGAAGTTCTTTTATCTCAGGACAACCATCTTTATCTTCAATTCAATTGTAATTTTCTGGAACTAAAGGACATTGATCTTTACTATCTGGAATTCAGTCACCATCTGTATCTTTTTGAATATCATAATTTTTATCACACTTATCTCAGATTCAATTATTATTTAAATCAATTTGTTCTGGATTTGCTTTTAAAGGACAATTGTCTATATTTTGTCAATCTTTAGATAAATTAAATTCTTCTTTTAGTCTATCCATATTTAGATTTTCCTTAGTATATCTACAATCTTTAGGTTCAAATTTAATAATTCAAATTAAATTAGGGACTCAATCTCAATCTATATCAGAATCACACATATCTGGTATTCCATCCTTATCCATATCACATTTATAATGCTTCCTAGCTTCAGATAAATTATTACACCAATTTTTTCATTCTATTAATTCAGTAATATTAACAGGAATGACTTTTCAATTATCTAGTTTAATAAAAGCTTTTACTAAATAACTTCCATTATCTCAATAAATATGATTATTCTCTAATCAAGTAGAAAAAGAAACCTCTCCATCTCCAAACAACCAAGTTACAGACAATACATTTTTTTCAGAAAATCATTTAGGAAAAATTTTAAATTTTACTTTCTCTCAAATATTAGATTTTAATGGGAAAGCTCATAAATCAGCTCATTTACCACTATCTCACACTATTCTTTGAGTTAATTCTAATGGTATTTTTTTTCAGTTTTTTAAATATATCTCTGCTTTTACTA
This sequence comes from uncultured Candidatus Peribacteria bacterium, assembly GCA_964625125.1. Lineage (GTDB taxonomy): Bacteria > Patescibacteriota > Gracilibacteria > Absconditabacterales > Absconditicoccaceae > CAZVAP01. The sequence goes on from CAZVAP010000014.1 coordinate 6,121, forward strand.
AATAACTTCAACCTGATCTATATTTATGGGTATTTATTAGTCATAATGTCTTACTTGTCTGACCATCTCCAAAATCCCAGTCTATATAACTAATATCTCTTTCTTTTACTCAAACTAAATCTATATTAAATTTTATACCCTCTCACTTTACTCATATTAATGGATCTGATTTCAATTTTCATCATATCCTATCCTTTCATATTGTTACATATACACTACTTATTCATACTACTTTCCCATCTTTTATTGCTCTAGCTTTTACCAAATATACTCATGCTTTCTTATATCTCTTTATTGGCTTTTCTCATACTCCTTTCTTATATATACTCCCATCTCCAAAATCCCATTCTATATAATCTGCATCTCATTTTAACTTCGGTATAAATACTATACCTTCTCATACTTTACCTGACATTGGATCTGCACTTATTTCCAATGCTGTTCATAAATCAATATTTTCTCAATTAAAAATTCCATTATGTTTCAATACTGTTATATAATTTTGTGATTGAGCACTTCAATTATCACCAATAGCAATAAGTTTTAATTTTTTAATTCAAGATTTTGTAAAAATATAGTTTAATTTCTGATTTGTGCCTATAACTTTACCATTATACAACCATAATATTTTATTTACTTTTCATTTTGTAATAGCTTTACAAGAAACTTTTAACTCAGCATATCAAACTAATGGAGTACACTTAATTTCAGCAGCTATACCTAAATTTTTTTTATTCATATTTTCACAAGCATCTCAAATACCATCATTATCGGTATCTTTTTGATTAGGATTATAAACAAACAAACAATTATCTACTTTTTTTCATTCTTTTTTCCAATTTTCAATAGCTTCCCAGTTAATATTTCATTTATCATCTACAGCATGTAATGGATTTTTAACTCAATCATTATCTATATCATAATCACAAACATCTCAAATACCATCATTATCAGTATCTTTTTGATTAGGATTATAAGCATATGGACAATTGTCTATATCATTTGGAATTCAATCATCGTCATAATCATTATTAATTTTACAAGAATTTATTTGTTTAACCTTATATAGCCAGTCAATTAAAGTTTTACCGTCCACAATCTTTGTAGGATTAAAATTAATTACATCATTTAAAGAAATTAAGTTTTCATTATACAAAATATTTAACAAGCTGAGATAATATACACCCGAACCATACTTTCAGTTAAAAGTAGAAAAATCACAATCTGTAGGAAAAAGATTACAATATTTCTGATATAAATAAAATTCTTGAAAGTTATTTAATTTATAAGCTTCAGTTCAATAATAAGAAATTTTTTTAGCTAAATCATAATCTGATGGTAAAATATTCATATTTTTTTGAGCTGATGTTCACTTAATAGAAAGCAAATTAGAATAAAATTTTTCAGGATTGTTTATTTTATAATGTGATAAAATCTTATTTGAAATAATATTTAATACAATTTGATATAATTCTACTAAAGTTAAATTATTTGAACCACAAAAATTTCATCCACAAATAGGATTATCATAAGGGTAACCATGAACATAATTTTTTGCAGCCAAACCAACCACACAATAATAGTAAGGATTTTGAGGCTCTATATCATTCAAGTAAAAATTAGGCTGAGACTTAAATTTATAAAACCATCAAAAATTATAATAATCTTTTATATTTTTTGGAGGAAGCATACAATCATAACATAATGCATAATTTAGTACTCTTACAGCATCATATCTAGAAACTTGTTTTTTATTATAAATTGATAAGATAATTTTTTCTGGAATTCATAAATTAGTTAAATAAGTTTTTTCTTCAGTAAAATTAGCAAATGAGTATTCTCATAATACCAAAGAAAAAGCAATTATTAATAAAAGTAATTTTCTCATAAATATAATTTTAACAATTAAACTATCATTATTATAAAAAAAGCTGCAGAATAATCTACAGCATATCAAGTAATTTTTCTGCTTCTTCCTCTTCTTTGGATTTTTGTTGCTCCTCCTGTTCTTGAATTTGTTTTATTTTTTGTACATAACCTAATTTTTGCCATCTTAATAAATATTTTTGTCTTAATTTTTGTTTCTTTTTTTCATACTTTTTTTCAATTTCTTCCAATTTCTGTTTTTCTTTTAATAAAATTTCCTTTAATTTAACAATCTGATCTTCTGTCATCAAAGCTAATAAATCAAACCAGTTTTGTTTTTCCTGATCAGAATCTAAAGCCTTTGATTGTAAAATTAAAATAATAAGTTCAGCATCAGATTCAAGAAACTCTTCTGGAATATCAAATCAACTAGCATAATCTACCAAATCAGCTGGTAAATATTTTTTTAACAAATCTTTATTTGTCATAAGAAATTAATTAAATACTAAACTTTTTTTAATTGTTCATCAAGAAAATTATCTGCTTGCTGTTCCTCTTTTTCTTTGATTTTATCTAATTTTTTCTTTAACTCATCAGCTTTTTTAAAAGATTTTTTCATTTTCTTTTTTATTTTCTGGATTTGATTTGAAGTAAGAAAAACTTTTCATCATCCTGAGTAAATTTCAGACATTTTAATTATTGTGAATTTAAAATCCAGCTTACATAATCTTCTGTAGTTAAACCTTCATTAACAAGTCTTTTAGCATATTGTTTTAATAAAATCATTCATTGTTTTGAACCAGTTTCAATAATATTATCAATTTGTTGTAATTGTCTTCTTTTTATGTTATTTCTTACAGCTGGAGTATTAATCATTAATTCATAAACTCATACTCTTCATTTACCATCAGCTCTTTTAACTAATCTTTGAGACATTACTCAAATCAAAGAATCAGCTAATCTATCAGCAATTGAATCCTGAATTTCTGGAGGGAAAAAAGAAATATACCTGTTAACAGTTCAAGAAGCTGATTGAGTATGTAAAGTAGAAAATACCATATGTCAAGTTTCAGCTAGATTTAATGCAGCTTCCGCAGTAGCTTTATCTCTAATTTCTCAAACTAATATAATATCCGGGTCTTCTCTCATTGCAGCCCTCAATGCATTAGCAAATGACCAACTATCATGACCAATTTCTCTTTGAGTAATAATAGCTTTATCTGGAGTAAAAATAAATTCTATTGGATCTTCAATAGTAATAATATGATCAGGTCTTGTATGATTTAATTCATCTAACATAGCAACTAAAGATGTAGATTTTCACGAACCAGTAGGTCAAGTAACCAAAAACAATCATTGTCTTTGAGATAAGATATTTTGTCTTATACTTTCTGCAATATCAGGCAACATCAAATCTTCTATTTTCTTAGCTACTGCATTAATTTTTCTCAAAACTGCACCCATTTTTCAAAGCTTGAAAAACATATTAACTCTGTAAGGAGTTCCATCAGGAGCAATATAAGACAAGTCTGCTTCTCTATCTGCTATAAATTTTTCATAAGCTTTCATATTACCTTTCATAAGCTGCTTTGCAACCAACTCCATTTGTTCTTCTGTAAGTTTTGGTAATTTAGTATACTTTATAATTTCACCATTTTTCCTAAATGCAATATATTCATCTGCACCTAAATGGATATCAGAAATAGAAGCATTTTTAGCAATACTAGCTAAAATATCATCTATTCTAAAGTTAACAATTCATTCAGACATTTTATTTATATTTTATAAATTAAAATAACCAATATAAGTGAGATAATTACTAACAGTATCATTGCTAACAATAATATTTTCAATTTTTTAAAGGAAATAATATTATCCTCTAATAACTTCAATGATACTAATAAATCTCCTACTTTTCCATTAAGTAAATCTTTTACAAATTCCTTATAAGTACCGAAGTTATCAATTGACTCACTTAATTTTTTAGCTAAAACATCATTATAATAAGATACTAACTCCTCCTTTAAAAGTTGTTTCTTACAAGCTTCGGTATAATAAAAGGAAATCATATTCCTATATATTTGATTGTATATAATATAAATTTTTTGTCAAATCTTTTTAGAAATTTTACATACAAAAATTAAAATAAAAGTCAAAAATGCAATAAAACTTATAAATATGATAAAAACATACATTTTAAATACTTTAGAAATAAAAACTTAATTAATTTTAATCTGTTTTAAAATTTTTGTCAATTTTTAGATAAATTTTTCAATTTTTTTTATAAAAGAATATCTTTCAATATCTTTTAAAACCTCATCCTTTTGCATAATTTATATAGTTTAAAATTTCATCAATTACTCAATGTCTTAAATCCTTTACTCAAAAATAATCCAATAATTGTTTAACAAAAAATTTTTTATGATAAGTTGGCATTGTTAATAAAAATATATTATTATCTTGTTCAGTAAGATATTCAAATAAGTTAAATGTAGGATATAAAGATTCTAGTTGAGTATACAGATTTTGAAAAGAATAATAAAATTTATAGTCTATATTTTCCAAAAATGAAATTATTTTGTTTCTAATTAGATTTCTTTTAGAAAATTTAATATCAAAATTAGTATAATCAACAAAATAAGGAATATCTAAAGATTCACATTTCTTTAAAATATCAAATTTAGGAATATTTATTAAGGGTCTTATAATTTTTCTTGAGTAATCAATTTTTCTCATATTTAAAAATCAATCTAGTCATCATCACCTTAGTAAATTTAAAAATGAAGTTTCAATTCTATCAGTTAAATTATGACCTAATGCAAGCCAATATTTTCACCAACCAATTTTTTTAAAAAAATCATATCTTGCTTTTCTTAAGGTACTTTCTTTAAAATCTTTTCAACTATACTTATTAGAAACAAAATCATAATTTTTAAAAATATCCCTTAAATATTTTTCTTCTTTTTCAGAATCTTTACGAAAATTATGATTGTAATGAGCTAAAATCAACTTATCTTTTCAAAATTTTTTAGAAAGTAAAAAAGTCAAAAACATACTATCAGGTCATCAACTTAATCAAATTATTATCTTCATATATACATATTTTAATATTAAATTTATTTAATACTAATAATAATATAGAAACTTTATACTTTTGTTAAAACTGTAAAAGAGTTAGAAAATAAAAGCTTTAATAAAAATTTGTTTAAAATCTTTAGTTAATTTGTTAAAAATTTCATTAAATTTTATCTTTTCTAAAAATTAGTTTTTAACATTTTTTTTATTTTTAACAAATCTCAAAATCTTATATTATTCTCATTAAAAATATCTTGATTTTTTTGAATATCTGTATCTTCCTGGCTTGAATGTTTTCAACAATTTTTAACAACAGGTTCTTCATTTTTAACAATAATTTCAATTAAAGGTGTTAAATCTATTACTTTATTTTTCATATCTATAGGAAAAGTTGTATCATAAATTTTTTCATTTATTGGGTATTTTTCTTCATTTACAAATTTAATTTCTTCATTAGGTTGTAACTTATATCCTTTTTCATATTCTTGCCCACAGATATCACATTTATATTTTAATTTGAATTCTAGTTCTTTTATTTTTAATATAATTTCATCTTGATTGATTCATTGTAAAAATATTTTTCCCTTTAATCAAGGCTCTTCTATTTCTATTTCTTTTAAAAATTTTCTGTTAAATTCTACTTTATCTGTATTTCCTGGATTATTTAGCAAATCAGCTATTTTAATTTTCCATGCATAATCTTTCATTTTTATTGAAAATTATAAGATAAAAATTACACTAATTTATAGTGGATAGTTTACTTATTTATTTTTAAAACACAATGAAAAAACTACTTATTCTAATAGGATTTTTTCTTATTTGACTTATAAAATTAGTTAGTTTTTCTTTTGCAGAAGATGCTTTAGATGATGTGCTATGAGTTGATTCTGATGCTGGAAATTATCAAATTATTAATCAGAAAGATGATGTTAAATGACTTGTTGTTTCTCAAAAAGGTATTTTAGGTTCAAAAGATAAACCTTCATTAATTGTTAGAATATCTAAATTAATGCTAAAATTTGCAGTAATTATAGGGGTTATAGTATTTTTAGTTGGTTGAATTAGATTTATACTTGTATTTGGTGATGATAATAAAGCTCTTAAAATAAGAGATAATTTAATGATAGCTATTGCTTGATTTTTAATAGCATTTGGAGCTTGGGTAATATTGCAACTTATTTTATCTATTTGACCATCAATATGATGATAAAAAAAATATTGTGTAGTATTTTATTGGTTTTAAGTTTGTTTGTATATTCTTGGAGTTATGAAGTGGATTTACCTTGACCTACTCAAAATATACATTCTACAAGTAATATTTCAATGTCTTCATCAGATGACCCTTATTATATGAGTTTATTTAAAGTTATTAATAAATACTTGTGGTTTTTTACTGGGGTTGTATCTTTTATTTTAGTATTAACTGCAGGTTATCGGCTAGTTACGTCTAAATGAAAAGCTGAGGATTTGAAAAAAGCTAATAAAATGCTAGTATGGGGATTGGTAGGTATATTTGTATCTTTACTATCATATGCAATAGTAAAAGTTTTAATAAATTTATTTTAAAATATGATTTCAAAAGTTTACTCTGCTTTTAATATTGGGTTAAATACCTTTTTGGTTTCTGTAGAATGAGATAGTTCTAAAGCTTTACCCACAATAGATATAGTTTGACTTGCTGATACATCTGTAAAGGAAGCTAAGGAAAGGATTAAATCAGCTTTTAAAAATATAGGTATAACTTTGCCACCTAAAAAATTTATAATTAATTTATCTCCTTCTAATTTAAAAAAATCTTGAAATAACTTTGATTTACCTATAGCTGTGAGTATTTTAAATTTAATTTTAGACAATATAGACAATTCTTGGATCTCTACTTCATTATTTGTATGAGAATTAGGTTTAGATGGAGAAATTAAGCCTGTAAATGGAATTATCCCTTTAGTTTTAGAAGCTAAAAAACAAGGTTTTAAGCATTTTTTTATTCCTGAAGGAAATTCAAAAGAAGCTAGTTATATAGGCTGAATTAATATTGTTCCTGTAAAAAATTTACAAGATGTTATAAATATTATTACAAATAAAGAAAAACCAGTATTTTTACCTAAATCAAAACTTGAAGAAAAATATAATATTTTAGTTGATTTTGCTGATATTAAGTGAAATCATTTACAAAAAAGAGCTTTAATGGTTGCTGCTGCTTGAATGCATAATCTTTTAATGATTTGACCTCCTGGAAGTTGAAAAACTTTACTGGCTAAAGCTTTAATGTGAATTTTACCTCCTTTATCTGAAGATGAAATTTTAGAAACTTCTATGATTTATTCGGTGAAAGGATTATTAAATAATGAGGTTCCTGTAATTAATTTTAGACCTTTTAGGATAGTACATCATACTGCTTCTTCTGTAAGTATAATTGGTTGAGGTTCTAATTTGCAACCAGGAGAAATATCTTTAGCTAATAATTGAGTTTTGTTTTTTGATGAATTACCAGAATTTCCAAGGTCTGTTTTAGAGGTTTTAAGGCAACCATTGGAAGATAGACAAATTACTATTAGTAGATCTTCTTGAACAACTACATACCCTGCTAAATTTATGTTTGTAGCTGCTATGAACCCTTGTAAATGTTGATTTTTCCAGGATAAAGAAAAAGAATGTACATGCTCTATTAATGATGTTAAAAAATATCAGAGTAAAATTTCTTGACCTTTATTAGATAGATTTGACTTGCTAGTAGAAGTTCCTAGACAGAAAATAGACAAAATTTTGTCTAGTTCTAAAGAAGAAAGTTCTGTAGAAATTAGAAAAAAAGTTATTAAAGCTTGGGAAATTCAAAGAAAAAGATATGAATGAGAAAAAATACATTTTAATTCACAATTAGATGCAAAATTAATTGATAAATATTGTAAATTAGATGATACTTCTAAAAATATTTTAAAACAAGCTTCTGAAAAATTATTTTTATCTGCTAGAGCTATTCATAGAATAATAAAATTAGCTAGGACTTTAGCAGATTTAGAATGAGTTGAAAATATTTCTTCTTCTCATATTCTAGAAGCTTTACAATATAGAAGTAAATCTATGTTTGTAGCTTAATTTTATTAACTAAAAATTTAAAAAATGGATAAGATGGAAAGAAATATTATGGTTGTTCCAGTTAATGTTTTATTTTCTGAGTATGAAAGAAAAACAGGTTTTTATGATAAAAGCTATGATTTTAAAACTATTATTGAAAATAATTTTGAATATATGAAAAGAAAATTTGCTGAATATGATGAAAATTATAAACAACCTTTACCTTATGCTTTATTACAATCTCCGGATGGTAAGTTTTTTATGTATCAAAGATGAGGGAAAAATTCTCAAGTAGGGGAGTCTAGACTTTATGATAAAGTTTCATTTTGAGTAGGCTGACATATTGAGGAAGATGTTAAAGATTCAAAAACTCCTCTTGAAGAATCTTTACTAAGGGAAATTGAAGAAGAAACTTGATTATCAAGAAAAGATATCCAGGACATAAAATTAGTTTGATATATAAATGATGATACAAATGAAGTTTGAAAAGTGCATTTTTGAGTGGCATATATTGTAAAATTAAAGACTGATAAATTTAAGATAGATGAATGAGAATTGGCTTACTGAGAATTTTTACATAAAAATGACATTATAAAATTAATTAATAATCCTAAAGTTGACATAGAGCCTTGGTCTAAAATTATTTTAGAGAACTTAGTTTTATAGTTAATGATATATATATTTCTTTTTGTATTTATTTTTTTTGAGTCCTTAATTTGAATTTGATATTTTTTTCCTGGTTCCTTATTTTTGGTTTTATCTGTTTCTTATGTTCATAATTTCTTTTTGCTAGCTTTAATAGCTTTGTCAGCTAATATATTAGGTTCAACATTAAATTATTTTCTTTGATATTTTGCAGGAAAGAAAGTACTTACTAAATGATATCTTTTTTTAAAAAAAGATTATTTCAAAAAGGGTATAGAGTTTGCTCATAAATATAAGGGTCGTTTTATTTTAATTTGAAAATTAGTACCTGGTATCAAAGAAATTATTACTTTTATTGCTTGAGTTTTTCATATTCCTTTTAAAAAATTTATTTTTTGGAATTTTTTAGGAGCTTTAATATGGTTTATTATTTATTTTTTATTGGGATATATATTTTGATTTTCTTCTTATTTTTTAATTCATTATTTTTGAAAGCTTTGACAATTATTTGGTTTTATTTTTGTTCTGTTGTTGTTTTTTGGCTTATTAAACTTATTTTTGACTTATTTTTGAAAAAAAATGTACATTTTTGTAAAGCAAACTTTTTATTATTTTAAAAATAAGTATTTTCCTAATTTAAAAATTAATTTAAGTTTTGTTATCTGATTAATTGTAGCTTTTATTGCAATTTCTTTATTATTTGATTATTTTTGATTTGTAAAATTATTTTATAATCTTCCATTGATTCATAATACTGATATTTCTATTTCTAATATGATGGTATATTTTTATGACCCTTATCTATTAAAATTGGCTTTATTAGTTAGCTATTTTTGAAGTTTTATTTGAATATTTTTATTAGCTAGTTTATTTTTATGTTTTGAAAAAAATAAAATTTGGAGATTAAGGCTTATATTGGGTATATTTTCTGTTACTTTTCTGGTTTTGTTAACAAAATATATTGTGGCTAGACATAGACCAGAAATGTCTGTTTATATAGAATATTTTTACTCATTTCCATCTGCTCATGCTTCTTTATCTATGTTTTTTTACTTATTTTTGGCTTTTTATTTAGCTGGTAAATCAAAATATTGGAATGAAAAGATAAATTGGCTTATATTTTTTTCCTTTGTAATATTTTTAATTGGTTTAAGTAGGTTGTATTTAAATGTACATTATTTCTCAGATATAGTAGGATGATATTGGATTTGATTTGTATTATTTGTGTTAGTTATGTTGATTCCTAAAAGTAAATATGAATATAAGTTTAATGTTAGTTGTTTTTTTATTTTGTTTTTGGTGTTTTTATTATTTTTGGGATATTATATAAATAAACCTCTTAAAATTTATAAATTTAAGCCAGAAAAAACCTATATAGACAATATAGACAAATTTCTTTATAATGACAAATATAAATATGTTACTACTATTTTTGGTAGGAAGACTGAACCTATTAATTTTATTTTTTTAGTTTTTACAGGAAATGATTTAATAAATTTATTTAAGAAAGCAGGTTTTGTTTCTACTGATAAAGTTAATATTAAATCTATTAAAACTCTTACCCAGTCTGCATATGCAGGATTAAAATATCCCAATGCCCCTATGTTACCATTAATTTGGAATAATTTAGTTCAAACATATAATTTTCAAGAACAGGAAAATAATTTATTGTTTAGACATCATATTAGAATTTGGAATACTCATATTAAATATTGAAGTTATAATATTTTCGTATGAAGTGCTGTGTTTGATAATTGACTAAAATGGAAAATTACTCATAAAATTAGTCCAGACTTAGATAAAGAAAGAGAATATTTTTTTTCTAGATTAGTTAAAACAGGTTTAATTACTAAATGGAAGAAAATTCAATTAGTTAGGCCCTTTACTTGATATAATTTTTCTTATGATAAATTTTATACTGATTGAAAAGCTTATATTTTATGGGTTAAATAATAGTGTTGTATTTACTTTTATAAATCTTATACTCAAACAATTTAATAAACATAAATTTATTTTTTAAAGTTAAATATGGAATTTAGAAATATTGCAATTATTGCTCATGTTGATCATTGAAAAACTACTCTAGTTGATGCTTTATTAAAACAAAGTTGACTTTTTAGAGATAATCAAGAAGTTGGTAATAGACTAATGGATACAAATGAACAAGAAAAAGAAAGATGAATAACAATTTATAGTAAAAATACAGCTGTAAAATATAAAAATGTAAAAATTAATATTATAGACACACCTGGACATGCTGACTTTTCCTCAGAAGTTGAAAGAGTTTTAAGAATGGTAGATTGAGTAGTTTTAGTAGTTGATGCATATGAAGGTCCTATGCCTCAAACTAAATTTGTTTTGAAAAAATCTTTAGAATTATGATTAAAACCATTGGTAGTTATTAATAAAATTGATAAACCTACAGCTAGACCTGATGAAGTGGTTGATGAAGTTTTTGATTTAATGGATAAGTTAGGTGCAAATGATGAACAATTAGATTTTCCAGTTATTTATGCTATTGCAAGAGATGGAATAGCTAAAAATTCTTTAGATGATAATTCAGATAATATATTTCCATTATTTGATGCAATTTTAAAGTATATTCCTCCAGCTCCATCAGATATAAATAAGCCTTTTAGAATGCAGGTTGTTAATCTTGATTATGATAATTTTCTGGGAAGAATGGGTGTAGGAAGAATATATGAAGGTAAAGTAAAAGTATGACAGCAAGTGGTAGTTATAGACAAAAATGGACAAAAAAGGAAAGCTAAAGTATCAGCTATTTTGGTAACAGAATGATTAGCAAAGAAAAAAGTTTCTGAAGCTCAAGCCTGAGACGTAGTTCAAATAGCCTGAATAAGTGATATATTTGTAGGTGAAACAATTTGTGAAAATGAAAATCAAGAACCTTTACCAAAAATAAAGATAGATGAACCTACATATAAAATGAAATTTTTAGTAAATAATAGTCCTTTTGCTGGTAGAGAGTGAAAATATGTAACTTCTAGACAAATTAGAGAAAGGTTAGAAAGAGAACTGGAAACTAATGTATGATTGAGAATTAATTTTGGAGCAGACGAATTTGAAGTTGCTGGAAGAGGAGAACTACATTTGTCTGTTTTGATAGAAGCTATGAGAAGAGAAGGATTTGAATTGCAAGTAGGAGCTCCTCAAGTAGTTTTTAAAGAGATAGATTGACAAAAATATGAACCTATAGAAATAGTTAATATTTTTACTCCTAGTGAATTTGCAGGTTCTATTATTGAGAAACTATGAAAAAGAAAGTGAGAAATGTTAGAAATGAATGAAGAAAATGGAGTAACTAATTTAGTTTTTAAAATTCCTTCAAGGTGATTAATTTGATTTAAGTCAGAGTTTACTACGATGACTAAGTGAGAATGAATTTTATCTTCAACTTTTGAGTGATATGAACCTTATAAATGAGATATAGACAGAAGACAAGTATGAAGTATGATTTCTTGAGAAACAGGAATAGCAATGACTTATTCTTTATGGAATTTACAGGAGAGATGACCTATATTTATTGAACCTGGAACAGAAGTATATGAATGAATGATTATTTGAGAGCATTTGAAATGAGGTGATTTAGTAGTAAATCCTTGTAAAAATAAAAAATTAACAAATATGAGAGCAGCTGGTTCAGATGAAGCTATGAGATTAACTCCTCCTATTAAAATGACTTTAGAACAAGCAATTGATTATATTTGAGAAGATGAGTATGTGGAAATTACTCCCAAAAATATAAGATTAAGGAAAATTCATTTAACAGAAAACGAAAGGAAAAAGGCTAAAAAAGCTTGAAAATAGAAATATTGAAAAATTTAATTATTTTGTTATTATTAAAGTGGGTCTGAATGGCTTAGACAGGCACGAAGGTAATATAGCTGCCAGGGGTGTTTGTAGGAGTTCACCTAAATAAACCTACAATAAAAAAAAGTGCAAACAAAGTAAAAGGTCTATTCGCAAGACTAGCTACATTTGCTCCAGCTTATGCTGCATAGTAGCTGCGAATAGAACCTATTCGAACCTTCTAGGCTCTGGTTGCCTGTCCATCCTAGAAGGCAGGTATATAAACAGGCATTATCTTAAACTAGACAGTTTGTATCATCTGTCTTAATTTAAAATGATACATTTACTAAAAGTCCTCCTATTGGAGGCTATCCTGGTAGATGGCTATATTGCCTTGTGTCTGGACACGGGTTCGATACCCGTCAGATCCACCAAATGTATATAAATTTTATTAATATTTGAAAAATAAGATAAAATAAGGCCTTTTGATTATATTGTGAGTGTCGATGCGAAAATTTCAAAATATTTCAAAATATTTCAAGTATCGACACTTTAAATTATTGAGACTTAAATTTGCTAGGTAATACTATATATCCCAGAATATACTGTATTCTAAATTAAAAAAATCCTCTCTTAATGAGGATTTTTTGATTTAATTTATTTTTAGTTATTTTAAGTATTTTTGATATAGCTTTTTAATAACTAATTTTCAATAATAATTTTTTAATAAGTAAAAGAAAAAGAAAGATAAATGTAATATA
>CAZVAP010000015.1:0-16481 GCA_964625125.1 uncultured Candidatus Peribacteria bacterium
TTATAGATGAAAAAAATGTAAAAATTAATGAAGTTGTTAAAAATGATAATTTTGAAAAATTATCTTCTATTTTTAAAGAATTTTTAAATAAAAATCTTGAATGTTCTGCTTTTAAAAAAATAGAACAAGATATTAAAATTGATTACTCACAAGTTTCAGATTTAGTAGAGAAATCTTATGAATGGGATGAAATTTTAGATAATTTTATAACTTGAGAAAAAAATATTTTTTCTTCTTTGAAAGAAAAGGTTGTATCATTTTTTAGCTAAAGGTATTTTTTTATTTCTTTTAAAATAAAGGGTAGTTTTTCGTATTTTTTAATTGCTAGTTTAAATGCTTTTTTACTTTCATTGTAGGTTCATACACATTCAAAGGGTTTTTTGTTTTTTGTTATAAATCATTTGAAAATTTCTAAAAGCTCTTTTTTTTCAAATAAATTTTCACCAAAAATGTCTACCATTTCTTTAGGCTCTAAATATGCACTTAAAATTAACCAAACAAAAGAGCATTTTTCACAATTACAGCACCATTTTTTTGTGCTTTTTTTTGTTAAACTAAAGTTTTTATTGCAAGATGAAAATGCTTTGTGAAATTTTTTGTATTTACTAAATTTTTCAGCAATTTCTAGTTCTGTTAAATTTGATAGTAAACTTTTATAATTTATGTTTGTGAAATCCTTGATATAATTTTTAAAATCCTGTTCAAATTCTATGCTTTTGCTATATTGATGGTTTATTTTAAAACCTTTCCATATTAAGTTTTCTTCAGAAGCAGATTTTTCATTTGAAGTAAAAATATTTTTGTATCAGTATAAATAAGCTGTTGCTAAACTTATAAATGAGATAATTCAGGTTATTGGTACATGTCAGTTATAAAATCCGGCTTGGTTATTTAAATAAAATAAGTTTGAGTCTAAAGTTCTTTTAATTAAGATTGGATTTTTTCATAATATTTTGGCAGTTTCTAATTTAATGTTATCTAATTTTCCTACTACTAGCAAATCAAAATTTGTATCTTTTAATAGTTGGGAACTTACTATGCTATCTTTTCATCCTCATCGTAATAATAAACTTTTATTTTCTAATTTTTCTGTAGAAATTAGGCTAAGAAGTTCTTTTTTTCATAATTTTAAATTTACAACATTTGGATTTATTTTGTTTTTATAAAAAAATTCTCCTAATCAATTTAGGTAAAATTTATACCAAAAATTTAATTGTTTTTCAGTTAAATTAACTGGTAAATTAATATTTGCAAAAGGGTAAAGCTTGTAATAGCTAATTCAGTTTGCAATTAAGATATTGTAAAATAAAAAATCTAATGTGTTTTTATTAAAATTTTTAATTTTTTCTCATATGTTAAAATCAATTGTTTCTATGAAAAAAACTTTTTTATCAAAATTATAGTGTAAATATAGGATGTTATTTCTAAATTCAAAAAAATCTATGTTAAATGATTTAAAAATCATTATATTAAATTCTTATGCTTGTAAATAAGTAAAAGATAATGTTTATAAGTTAAAAATCAATAATGAATTTTACAACAAATAAGTATGGATATGTTCATTGAGGATATTTATTTTATTTGCTTGATAAAGAAACTCATAAATATGCTATTGATAAAATAGGAGAATGTCTAACTGCTAATGTGAATATTTATTATCATAAACCAGTTTTACCTTCTGATGTTGATAACATTAAACTTGAGTTTAAAGCAATTTTTAAAACTTCAAGTACAATTTTAATACAAACTTCTTTGCTTATAAAAAGTGATTTGCATATTACAGCTATGTTTACATTTGTAAAAATAAAAAATGACAAAAATTAAACAATTAAAACTGGGAAATTTAACTTGGATAGATGCTGTAGATATTTCTCCAGAAGAAAAACTGGAACTTATTAAACCTTATAATTTTCATGAGCTGGATGTTGAAGCTATTTTGGAAGAAAATCAGTTTCCAAGGGTTAATGCTTATGATGATTATATTTTTATTATCTTTCATTTCCCAAAGTATTTAAAAACTACTCAAGCTTATGTAATTAATGAATTCAATATATTTTTGGGAAAAGATTTTTTAATAACTTTTAGAGATTATCCTTCTTCTCATATTGATAAAATTTTTCAAGCTTATCAAAATAGAAAAATTAAAGAAGATGAAAAAATAAATCCTGGTTATGTGTTATATGAGATTGTTCAAGCAATGTTAGAAAAAATGTTTAAAGTGATTCATAACTTAAATAAAGACTTAAAACAGCTAGAGAAAGAAATTTTTGATACTGCTACTGCAAGTCAAGCTAAAATTATTTTAATTAAAAAAAGAAATATTATCTTGCTTAAGCACATTTTCCAACCTCAAGTTGTTTTGTTAAGGCAATTAGAACATGAAATAAATAAGTTTTTTAAATGAGAATATGAATTGTATTTTGAAGATTTGGAAGATAAGATTGATTTTATTATAAATCAATTGTTAATTTTAGAGGAAAGAATTGAGACAATTGAAGATGCTTTTAAAAATATTGTTGACTTAAAATTAAATAAACTTATGGCAATTTTGACTATTTTTAGTGCTTTTATGTTACCATTAACTTTAATAACTTCTTTTTATGGTATGAACTTATCTACATTGCCTTATGCTAATAAGCCAGTTGTAGTATATTTAATTTTGTTAGCTAATGTAGTTTTAATGTTAATTGGACTATTTTTCTTAAAAAAGAAAAAGATAATTTAAAATTTAAGTAATTTTTAAATGTTTAACTTTTCATTAATCAATTTAGGTTGTACTAAAAATTTAGTAGATAGTCAGTATCTTATTTGAAAAATTTTGACTTCTAATAATCCCAATGATAAAGTTAATTTTATACCTGACCCATATTCTTCCCAAGTAGAGTATGTGTTTTTGAATACTTGTGGTTTTTTGTCATCTTGAAGGCAAGAAATGATGGAAACTTTAAAATCTTTATTAGATGCAGGAAAAAAAATTTATTTGCTTTGATGTGCTGTTCAATACTTTAATCTGAAGTCAGAAAAGGATAGGAAGGTTATAGGAGAAAATCAAAAGAAGTCAGAACATATTTTTTTGGATGAATATGAAAAAGAAAAGCAATATTTTGAAGAATTTTTAAAAAAGAATGTTTGAAAAGTATTTTTATTATCTTGGGATGATTTAGATTATATCTCTGTGGATAAGTTAAAAAGATGATATTTTTCTAAAAATTTTGGAGATTTTACTTTTCCAAATTCTATTAGAGCATATACAAATGCTTATTATGGTTATGAATATCTAAAAATTGCTGAAGGTTGTAATAATTCTTGTAGCTTTTGTATAATCCCTAAAATTAGGTGAAAACAAAAATCTTTGCCAATAGAAAAAATTTTACAAGAAGCTAAAAATATGGTTAATAATTGAGTAAAAGAAATTATTATAATTTCACAAGATACTACAAGATATTGAATTGATTTATATAAACAGCCTAAACTTTTTGATTTATTGGAGCAATTGGATGAGTTAGATTGAGATTTTGTTTATAGAATTTTATATTTGTATCCTGATATTGTAAGTTTGAAGCATTTAGAAAAGTTTAAAAAGCTTAAAAAATTTTTACCATATTTTGATATTCCTTTACAGCATATTAATTCGAATGTTTTAAAGTTAATGTGAAGATTTTATAATACTTCTTATATTTATGATTTTCTGGATTTTATTAAAGAAAATTTTCCTGAGAGTTTTATTAGAACAAATTTTATTGTTTGATTTCCATGAGAGACTGATGAAGCTTTTAAAGAACTTTTAGATTTTATAGATAAAGATTATTTTGATAATATTGCTTTATTTGAGTATCATGATGAACCTCTTGCAAAATCTAGTAAACTTCCAAATAAAGTGGATGATCTAGTATTAAAAGAAAGATTTAAAATTATATCAGATAAAGTTGATAACTTGTTAGATAAAAAAAATGAAGTAAGGAAAAAACAACTTCAAATTGGTTATGTTCAAGATATTTTAGATACGAAAATAGTTGTAAGACCTTATTTACATTGTCCTGAAATTGATCCAGTAGATGAAATAGATTTTAAAAATGTTAAGTGAGTTTATAATCAAACTGGAGAAATTGAAATATGAGATTTGATAGAGTATAAAATTGTTTAAAAATGGTTGAAATATACTTACAACTTATTTATATTAAGTAAGAATTTACTTTTGTAATTAAAATTAATGTCTAATTTTGAGAAAAATTATGATTTTTCACAAGATGATAAAATTTATGTAGAGTGGGAAAAAAATGGATATTTTAAACCAAGATGAGACGCAAAAAAATGAAAATTTTTTATTCCATTGCCTCCACCTAATGTAACTGGAGTATTGCATATTTGACATGCTCAAATGCTAACTATTGAGGATATTATGGTAAGATACAATAGAATGGTTTGAAAAAAAACTTTGTGGATTCCTGGAACTGATCATGCTTGAATTGCTACACAAGTAGTTGTTGAAAGAAAACTAAAAAAGGAAAAATGATTATCAAGATATGATTTATGAAGAGTAAAATTTTTGGAAGAAGTTTGGAAATTTGTTAAACAATCAAGAGCTACAATAATTTCACAAGCAAAAAAAATGGGTGCTAGTTTAGATTGGTCAAGAGAGCAGTTTACTTTATCTGAGAGAAATTTTAGAGCAGTTAGGAAAGTATTTAAAAACTTATATGAAAGATGAAAAATTTACAAAGATTCTTATATGACTAATTGGTGTCCTTCATGTAAAACTGTATTGTCAGATTTAGAAGTTAATATGAAGGAAGAGAAAGGTAAGCTAGTTTATATAAAATATTTTATCAAGTGAAAAGGTGATTGTATTACAGTTGCTACTACAAGACCTGAAACAATGTTTGCAGATGTTGCAATTGCTGTAAATCCTAATGATAAAAGATATAAAAAATTTATTTGAAAAAGTGTATTGATTCCTATTGTTAATAGAGAAATACCAGTGATTTGAGATTATGATGTAGATATGGAATTTTGAACTTGAGCTTTAAAAATTACTCCAACTCACGATAAAGCTGATTTTGAAATTGCTAAAAGACATAATTTACCTATTCAATATTATGCTATTGATAAGGATTGAAAACTTACTGATATATGTGGTCCTTTTGCAGGAATGGAAGTAGATAAAGCTATAGATGTAATTTTAGAACATTTAGATAATATTTGAAATTTAGAAAAAGTTGAAGAATATGTTCATAATGTACCAAAATGTGATAGATGTGGAACATTAGTTCAACCTTTAGTTTCAGAACAATGGTTTGTAGATGTTAAGGAAGCAGCTGAAAATTCAATTAAAGCAATTTCTTCAAAAGCTGTAAATGTGGTTCCTGAAAGATTTAATAAAACATTTTATCAGTGGTTAGAGGATATACAGCCTTGGTGTATATCAAGACAATTATGGTGGTGACATAGAATACCTGTATGGACTTGTGAGAACTGACATACTAATGTATTTGATGAAGATTCAGTTTTGGATTTGATTGAAACTAAATCAGCTGAAGCTTTAGATAGTTTTAAAGATGGAAAATATCTAGGAAATAGATGGTTAGATATGATAATTTTTAATTTAATTGCTGATAGTAAGCTAGTAAATCCTTTTAATATAGAACAGCTTATAGAAAAATTATATGAAGAAAGTTTTGTAAAATCTCAGTGAAGAGTTTATGAAACATATATCAATTCATATAAGTTAAAGGCTAAAGAAATAGGCTATGAAAAGGAAATTGAAGAATTAGAAGAGGTTTTAAAATCTGTTAAATCGTGAGATGTAGATTTAATTTTAAAAGCAGGTGAAAAATTAGCTTCTTGGCTAGAAAAATCTATTTTCCTATATCCAAATGATGATACATTTATTTTTAAGTTACAATGTTCTCATTGTGATTCTACTGAACTTAAACAAGATGAGGATACTTTAGATACTTGGTTTAGTTCTTGATTACGGCCATTTTCAGTTTTAGGTTGGCCAGAAACTACTGATGATTTAAAGGAATTTTATCCAAATACAGTTTTAGAAACAGGTTATGATATAATTTTCTTTTGGGTAGCTAGAATGATGTTTATGTCTTATTATATGATGAAGGATAATCCAGTTACTAAAGATAAATGAGAATTTAACTGGAAACCTTTTGAAAATGTATATTTGCATTGATTGGTAAGAGATGAAAAGTGACAAAAAATGTCAAAATCAAAAGGTAATGTGGTTGATCCATTAGATAAAATTAAAACACATTGAGCTGATGCTTTAAGACTAACTTTGGTGTTGGGTACAACTCCAGGAAATGATTTAAATTTCTCTGAAGAAAAATTAGATTACAATAAAAGATTTATTAATAAACTATGGAATGCTTCTAGGTTTGTTTATAAAAAGGCAGAATTAGAAGATACACAAGAAATTAATTATGATGAATTATACAATCTTTTAAAGGAAAATATTAATGAATTAACAAGCTTTGATAAGTGGATTTTAGCTGGATTGGATAAGTTAATTGACCAAGTAAGTGATTCAATGGAAAAATTTTACTTTTGAGAAGCATTTTTGAATGTTCAAAAATTTGTTTGGAATAAATTTTGTGATTGGTATATTGAAATTTCAAAATATGATGATGGCCCATTTACACCAAGTGTGTTGTTATACGCATTAGGGACTATTTATAAATTATTGCATCCAGTTATTCCATTTGTTACAGAAAGATTATGGAATAAAATGAAATTTGAATGAGTATTGATGATATCATCTTATCCTAAAAAATTAGGTATTCAAAATGATGAAACAATAAATTTACTTGTAGATACTATAGTTTGATTAAGAACATTAAGAAGTAAACATAATATTAAGCCTCATTTGGAATTAGTAGGTTATATTGAAAATTTTGAAGATAATTTAGGTAAATATAAAGATTTAATAAAAAGAATTGTAAATTTATCTGATATAGTTTCTTCTTGAGAATGAATGGTAACTGATGTTGTAGGTACAATAAAAATTTGAATTCAACTTCCAGAAGCAGAAATTAATTATGATAAAAAATTGCATGATTTGGAAAATAAATTAGCTGAAGAAGAACAATTTTTACAATGATTAAGAAAATTACTTGCTTCTGATTCATTTAAACAAAAAGCTTCTCCTGAAGTTGTAAAGATGAAAGAAAAGAAAAAACAGGAAGTGGAAGAAAAAATCTTAAAATTAAAAGAAGAAATTGCATATATTAAATTGAAAATGAAAAAATAATATTAATAATTAGCAGGAAAGTAATCCTGCTTTTTTTTTGACAAAAAAATATAAAAATTTATTATTTTATTAGGTTTTAGTTTGTTAAAAAATTATTAATGTCTACTAATGAAAATAATATTAATCAAAATGTTGATTTGCTAGAGGATTTAATGGATGAGTGAGATGGTATTTGATCTATACAATCTTCTTTTAAAAAAGAAGAAATTACAAAGAAAACTAAGCTTTTATGATATTTAAATTTATTTTTATTTATTTTATTCATTTTGATATTGGGGGTGTATTATTTTATAGTTTTAACTTTAAAACCTATTGACAGTCTTAATGACTATGAAAGATATTATGTAAATTTTTCTAAAAGTTTGTTAAAATTAGTTTGGAATACATCAGAATTTGATATTAGTTTATCTCCTTCTGTAGCCTCTATTGCTTTGTCTTCTAAAATTAATACTTTTATAAAATCCCCAAGTGTGATTTTTTATGATAAATTAAATTTTAAAGATGCTTTTGAAAAAGATTCTTATTCAAAAATCTCTTCATCTTTTAATACCTATAAAAGATATACTTCTTTATTAGCTAAATATAAGTTTTTTCCTCAAGAATTACAAAATATAGTTCAAGATATAAGGGTATTACCTATTCTTACTACTTTAAATTCTATTAAATTATATGTAACTGATTATGTATTAATAAAATCTGATTTATTTTCAGATAAAATCTTTAATTTTGTTTATCCAAGAAATATTTTTTCTACTAGATATTCTTCTATTCCACAAGATATTTTGTTATCAACTTTAAAAGAAGATATACAATATTTTCAGGATAAATGAGCTTATATTTATTTAACCACAGTTTATTTTAATTATATGTATAATGATGATGATTTGTCTAAATTATTTTTTAATAAAAGATTTATAGATACCTTTAAAACTAGACTGAATTATACATATAAGATTTTACATAGTTTTTTACCTAATGTAGATAAAAATCAATTTATAGGTGATTATGTTAATTTAATTAAAGATGTTTATCAAAGGACAATTACTTTGAATAAAGAATTTAAAACAGAACAATTACCTGTAGATGTTAAATTGTTAAGCTATAATCCTAAAACTCAAAAACTTACTTTTTCTATCAAAGTTATGCTTTCTCCTGAAATGGTTTCCAAAATTGATATAGTTCAATTGTTTTCTGATGTAGTTACTTTACTTAGAGAATCTCGTTTAATTATTGGAAAGGATATAGCTTATAATAATTTGAGAATTAAAAAATTAATTAAAAGAGTAGCTGGTTATAAGGTAACTTATTTTACAGCAGAACAAAGATTTCAAACATCTGTTCAACCTAAAATTGATATAGAAGTAACTGATACTAAATATTAAAATTTTACTTTATAAAATTATGTGATGAAATTTAATTTAAATCAATTGAAGGCTTATCTTAATAAAGATAAATTATCTCAATTTGTTGATTGATTAAAAGCTAAATTAAATAAGGATACATTAAATGAGATTGTGCAGAAAATTAAGGATGCTAAAAAAGAAGATATAATAATGTTTTATTATAAAAATAAAAATAAGATTTATAAATGATTGTTTTTAAGTATTTTACCGGTATTAGTTATAGCTATAGTTTTTTTGTCGTATAAAACTTTTAAAGTTTATCAGACTCTTCAAAAAAATGTAAATAACTTATCTATTGTTAGTAATGATAAAATAAAAAATTATATAAGATCTAATTCTATTAGAGTTCCAAGTGGTATAATTAATACAGCTTATATTTTAGAATATTGAAATTATAATAAGCAAAGATATCAAAGATTTTATAAAAAAACTTTAGCATATTTAGTTGATATTATATCCAATAAGCCTGGTAAAATAGATGTTTTATATTCAGAACTTAATCTAAAAGGCTCTCCGATTTCATTAAAGGAAGAAATTAAAGATATAAAAGAATTTATTAATAGATCTTCATTAAATAAATTACAGCTATTATTTGATAATAGTTATATAATTAGAAAGTATATTTCATCTTTTCCTAATGTATCACCTACTTTAATTAAAACTTATGTTAAAAATTATAAAGAAGCTAAGTTGTTGTCTAATATTTTTAAGAATTTATATATTTATGAAATTCCTTCTATATATAGATTTGTTTATACTCAGGAAAGTATTTATAAAACTAAATATTTAAATAATGTAGCTCCTTATAATAACTTTTTAACTTATATTTTTCTTCCATCCTTTGATATTTGGATAGATAAGTTTTCTAAGGTTGTAGATCCTAATATATTTTGAAAAAGTTATTTAAAAAAAGCTGATTATATTGATTTAAATATAATAAGATATTGGGGTAACTTTTTTACTTATTCATATAAATGAAAGTTATATCAAGGAGAAAAAAATACTATAGATTCTATAAAATTAGGAAAAATTGATTTGCTTGATAATAACTTGGCTAAATTAGGACTTAATATTAGTTTCTTACTTAATTCAGATAAATCTTTTTATTGATTAATTTCTAAATTAACACTTACTTCAAATGAAAAAAATATTATGTTGTTAAATGAATTTACATTTGATTTATGGAATAATATTAAATCTTATATTTCTAGGGTACTTCCTAAGGATTTTGAGAATAATCAACCATTAGGAAAAAGATGGATAGTTTATCAATATTATAAGTGTGTAAAAGAGAATTCGTTAAGTTGTCTAAAATTATTTGGTTGTAAAACTAATTTTTGTAAAGCTTCAGATATTTCTTCTGCTGTAGCAAATTTAGAAAAAATTAGAAAAAATATAGATGTGAAGAACTTATATAAAAACTTGTATAAGCTGTTATCAAATAATGAAAATTATGATTTTAAAAATTCTTCTTTTGCAAAATTTATTAAAAAAGAATACTATAAAATTAATGATATAAATGTTTTAATTTGAGCTAGGTTATATGATTGTATTAAAGATAATTGATATTGTTGAGATCTTTTTGATAAGAATTATTCTCAAATTAGAAATGCTATTAAGGAGTTTGCCGGTTGTAATAAAAATGATAAGCTAGAAAATAACTTAGATTGTAAGTATAAATTTATTACAAAATTTGATACAAATTATTTTGTGTGATATACTTTAGTTGATAAACTTGGTGAAATTAATTATTCATTGATTGATAGATTAAAAGATGTTTATAATAATATTCCTGCAGTATTGCAATTAGGAAAATTTGCTTTTACAAAGCCTAGAGAAACTGATGTGTTAGCTTCTTATAAAGCTAATGTTTGATTAAATATTTTCTATAAATATATAACTTCAGATGAGTATAATAAAATTTTATCTTATATTTGAAAAACTCATTGTAAGTTAGTAACTAGCAATTCTTCATTTGATTTAGGAAAAGCTTATGCATATATTTCTAACAGATATCAAAAGCTTTCTCAAACTTCTACTGATGCTTCAAGTTTGTATGATTTAAGAAGATTACAAAATTTGATTTCTGAATTCCAAAAACAATTTAATAAAGCTCCTTTATTGGATAGGTTATTATTAAATTTAGAAGTTTATAGAATTTTCAAAAATAGAGGTTATTGTAATTAATTTAAAATTAAAAAATAAAAATGATAAATAAAAAAAGTGCCTGGTATGAAAAGTTACAAGAAGCTATATTAGATGTTGATATTGAAGCATTATTTAAGTTATTATTGACTATTGCAGTTGAAGAGTGAGCTTCAGATATTCATATTGAGGCTTATTCAACTTATTGTAGAATAAGATTAAGAATTGATGGTAAATTAGAAGAATTAATCCAATATCCAACAAATATTCATGAAACTATTATTGCAAAGTTCAAAATTGAGTCTTGACAAATGAGGTCTGATGAAAAAAGACTTCCTCAAGATGCTAGAGTTTCTACTTCTACCTTAACAGGTAAAGAAATAGACTTGAGAGCAAATACTTTGCCTACAGTTTTTGGAGAAAAACTTGTTTTAAGAATTGTTGATAAATCTAAAAAAATACCACCATTAGAAGTGCTAGGTATTGAATGAAATAATGATTTAATTTTAAAAAGAAATTTGCAATATCCAAACTGAATTATTCTTACTACATGACCTACAGGTTCTTGAAAATCTACAACTTTGTATTCTGCATTGAGTATTTTAAATAAAGAAGATATTAATATTACTACTTATGAGGATCCAGTTGAAAATAAAATGGATTGATTAAATCAATCTCAAGTAAGAGCAGATATTGGTTATACTTTTGCTTCTGGTTTAAGAGCTGCTTTAAGACAAGATCCTGATGTAATTATGGTGTGAGAAATTAGAGATGAGGAAACATTGGAAACTGCCATGGAAGCTGCGATGACCTGACACTTAGTATTTTCTACCATCCATACAAATTCTGCAGCTGAGACTATTACAAGAGTTTATAATATGGGTGCTCAACCATATATGGTTGCTGGTACTTTCAATTTGGTGATGGCTCAAAGACTTGGTAGAAAGGTTTGTGAGCATTGTAAAGTAAAATATAATCTTAAAAAGGATAATCCTCAAATGTATGCACAAATTATGGAAGTTTTAAAAAATATGAATCCTGAACATATTAAAAGAGAAATAAAATTAAGGAAAATACCTTTAGAAAGATGGAATGAGTTTACAAAAGAATGAATTATATATATTGGTTCTGGTAAGGATCCAAATACAGGTGATATTTGTCCTGTTTGTTGAGGTTCTGGTGAAAAGTGAAGAGTTTGATTATATGAGTTTATGGAATATGATGATAATTTAAAGCAACAAATTTTAGATGGTAAATCTGCATTAGAAATTGAAAAATATGCTCTTGATAATTGAATGATTAATCTTGAAAGAGATTGAGTATTTAAAATGATAAAGTGATTGATTTCTCCAAATGAATTATATAGATTGGTAAAACATAAGTAGCTTGAAAAATAGCTACTTTTTTTTAATTTTAGCAAGCTTTATTTTTCTTTTTCCTTAAAAATGCAACTTGATACTTACAAGTTAAAATATTTTTTATTTAAACACAAAGTTCAGGATTTTATAGTTGAGGAAAAATTAGATTATACTCCAGAAGGAAAAGGTCATGTTTTTTATGTTATGTTTGAGAAAAAATTTTTAAATACATTTGATATAATTGATTTTTTAAGTAAACAACTTAATCTTCAAAGAAAACATTTTTGAATTTGATGATTAAAGGATAAATTTTGAATTACAAGACAACGAATTAGTATTTATAAAAGAACTTTAAATTCTAGAGGAGGAGTGAAAAAATTTTTAGATATTTTGTGAAAAAAGGCTAAAATTTTAAAAATTAGTTGGTGAGATAGACTTCTAAAAGTTTGAGAAAATAGTTGAAATTTGTTTTTTATTAGATTAAGACCTTTATTTTGAAAGGATAATTTTGTTAAAATAAAAAAAATTTTACCATATGTAATTGAAGAAATTAAACAAAATTGAGTTCCAAATTATTTTTGAATTCAGAGATTTTGAAAAAAACTTTCAAATCCTGACATAGGTAAAAATCTACTTTTATGAAAAATAAATATTAAAAACCCTGTTGAAGCTCAATTTAAAGTTCAGGCTTTATCAAGTTGGCTTTTCAATAGGTATTTAGATTTAAGGATTAAAAAGCAGCTTTTTAATAAGAATTTACATTGAGATATTTTATTTAATCAGGAAAGAAAAGTTTTTTCTATGAATAGTTCCTTAAATGAATTTTATCCAACAGGTCCAGTGTATTGATTTAATTTAGTTGTTTGAGAAAAACAGCCATATTTTTTGGAATATGAAAATTTTAAAAATCATTGATTTACTTGGAAAGATTTAGAAAAGTTTAAAAAATTTGATGTTTATGGAATAAGAAGGCCTATAAAATTTTTTCCAAAAGATATTAGATTTAAATGGAAATGAAAGGATTTACTTATTATGTTTGAATTGCCATCTGGTTCTTATGCTTCAATAGTAGTTAATTACTTAGATTATTTACTAAATAATTTTTTAAAATCTTCAGGAATTGGAGCTTCAAAGTTGTAATTTTTATCTTTGTATTTAAATGAATATTTCCAACTATGTAAAAGTTGTCTGGTTATTTGATAATATTTTTTTGCTAATCTATTTATTGTAGGGTCTCAATACATTAAATCTCAGATGATAGGCCATTTATTATGGGCTAGATGAACTCTTATTTGATGCATTCTTCAGGTTAATAATGTAATTTCAGCTAATGAAATATTTCCTAAAAATTCATCTTTTTTAGTTTTTAAAGTCTTAACTATACTTTCAGCATGTTGTCAGTCTTCTGATACAATTACTTTTGCTCTTCAAAATTTTTTGTCAAAAATCTTCTCTAAAGGTAAGATTATATGCTTATTTTTTGTAATTCATTTGGTAATAGCTAAATATTTTTTTTCTGGAATGTGTTTTCTGATAAGTTCATTTAAATATTTTAATGAATCATAATTTTTTCAGGCTATTAAAACTCAAGATGTGTCTTTATCCAATCTAAAACAAAAAGCAGGTTTAAAAGTAGATGATGTATTAATTCAAGTTTCTTTTACATATTTTTCTAGAAAACTATTCATTGTTAGATCTTCCATATGTTTGTTTCATTCATGCATAGCTACTCAAGCTGGTTTGTTAAATACAATGTAGTTTTCATCTTCAAAAATTATCATATTTTTAATTTGTTCTAAGGGAAAATTTGCTAATTTTCATTCTTTTGTTTGATTAAGCTCATTTATTATTTCATCTGGTATGTTTATAACATCATTTTGTTGAAGTCTGTAATTATCTTTTTGTTTTTTATTGTTAACTTTAATAATTCATTTTCTTATAAAAGCATAAATTTGTCATAGCTTAATTGATGGATATTTCTTAAAAAATTTTCTTAAAAATCTATCAAATCTTTGTTCCTGTTCTAGCTCTGTTATTTTGTAATCCATTTTTTTTGATAATTTTGTAAATGTCTAAGTTATAATTAAAATTACACTTAACTCTATATTTTTTGACCTATTTTTAAAAAAAATTATAATTTTGATATAAAAGTTTATTTATTCCAAAATAAAAATAAAAATGTCAAACACTAAAGAACAAAAAAATATTATACCTCAACAAAATTCTAATGAAGTAATTAATAATTCTAATGAAGTAATTAAAAGTACTCAAAAAGAAATTAAAAATTATAAAAAGTCTGTTATTAATAATGTAGATTTGCCTTCTCAAGGTTTAGAGAAATTAGAAAAATTGTATAACAATCCTGATTTCCCTAAAGATATTATTTTAGATTTGATAAAGGAAAAATTAGCACAAGCAAGTTTTCAAGACCAAATTAAATTTATTAACAGAAATAAGGGAAAACCAAATGATTTGTTTTATTATTGATTGGTGGAAATACTAAAACATCTTAAAGGGCAAAATGAAGCTAAGGAATTTTCTCAAGTAGCTTGAGCAGATAATATTAGAAAAGCTATAGCAGATTATATTAAAATTGATGAAGACTTTGTAAATAAGTATGTAGAAGTTTATACTGATGATACTATTAAAATTACTCAATGTAATGGTTTTGATAAAGATGTTTGTAAAAAAACTTATGCATTTGTAAAAGCTTTGGCTCCAAAAAGTTGAATTGGGGATCTTAATGCTATTTTTGGTGTTGTTGCTAAAGCTTGGTGAAAAGATTTAAAAAACTTTACTGAGGTAATTGATAATTCTTTACAAACTTATTATAATGTAGAAAAAGGTTTAGAAGGTGAGTATAAGCTGGTTTTTAAAAAACGTTGATTAATATGATTAGTAAAAAGGTTTAATGAAGACTTAACCAATGGATTATGATGAAATGATGTTTTTAAGAATTGAATAGTTATACTTGAAGCTATTGCTGGTTTAGCAATTGTGTGGAAAATTATTTCATCTGCATTTAAAAAACTTGGGTGGAAAAGTTTGTTATGAATATTTTTTGGTGGGACATTACTTATGAATACTAAATATGGTGATACTATAATAGATTTTTTTGACAAGCTTTTGTATGGAGGTTTTGAATTAGATAAATCTACAAAAGAAGGTGTTAAAAAAGCAAATGAAAATAAAGAAATAAAAAATCAATTATGATACTTAGTTTTTGTAAATACAATTTTATGAGATAAAACACCTTCGCAAATCAGAAAATATTGTAAATTTAAGGATTGAAAATTAGTTGGTTTTGATGTTGAAAAATTATTGAAAGATATACCTGATGATGACTGGACTAAAGAGTTAATTAAAAAATTAGGTATTAAAATGACAGAAAAAGCTTTGGTAGATGGTTTAACACAATTAGGTTTAAGTAGTGACACAGATTTTAATAACAAGAAAATTACTATTGGTAAGCTTTATAAAGAATATTTGAAAAATATAAAAAATAATCTACAGCAGTGACAAACTAATGTGAGCCTAAAATCTGGAGCTTCAGTAGTTGCTGGTTGAAGTTCTTTAAGTAAGTGAGGAAGTGGAACTTCAACTAGTTCTTGATCTAAAAATTCATTAACTAATGTTTCTAGTAATATAGATTCTTCTCCTGATAAATCAGTTTTTGCTAGAACTGTAATGTATTATAAAGAGGGTCGTCACTACCTAGTATGAAAAGATGGTCTGGCAAAACCAATAACAATGCTATATTTAGCTCCTGAATATAAGGAAAAACTAAAAGCTTATAAAGAAATTATGGAGAAAATAGATTTATTGACATTTTTAATGGGTGCTGTAGAGAAAAAATATCCTAAAACTAAAGAATGAATCGAAAAAGCACAAAAACAATTATCACAATTAATTACAGATCTTATTAGCTGAAAAATTAAAAAAGAAGATTTTGATAAAAAATTTGATGAAATTTTGAACCTTGCTTTTGGACCAGGAACATTGGGTTATGAAATAAGAGATTTGTTTAAAAATAAAAAATGAGAAGATTTAAAAGTAGCAGTTTATAATTATGTAGATGATGAGCTTTGATATTATGATTTAGTAGCTAATAAGATAGTTCAAGAAAATTTTTCTCAAACTAATGTAAACTCAAAAACTTTAAATGCTCTTTACGATGCTATAACAGGATCTTATTATTCTAATGTTAGAGATATTATAGAAAAAGATAAGAATTTGCTTTCAATTCTTAAAGCAGATGGAAAAACAGTGGATGATTTTATTAAAGATTTAAATAAAATAAGGCAAGAATTAGAT
>CAZVAP010000016.1:0-16256 GCA_964625125.1 uncultured Candidatus Peribacteria bacterium
CAGTTGGCGAGAGCACCTGCCTTACAAGCAGGGGGTCATAGGTTCGAGTCCTATACTACCCACCATTTTTTTATAAGGGCTAGTAGCTCAGTTGGTTAGAGCAAGCGGCTCATAACCGCTGGGTCGCAGGTTCGAGTCCTGCCTGGCCCATTTGCTTTAAAAATGGTGTTGAAGATCTTAGGTATCTAAATCCTAAGGGAGACATATTATAATATTTTTGTGATATGCTCCCTCAAGTTGAGGAAATTTTTTATTTTTAAGCTTTTAGTATGGCTTTAACTAAAAAGGAGAAAGTTAAATTAGTTAAGGATTATGAGCAACTATTGAAAGATGCAGAAAATGCTATTGTAATAAATTATGAAGCTATTCCTGTATCTACTAGTGTTGCTATGAGAAAAGAATTTAAAAAGGCGGGAGCTTTGTTTAAAGTAGTTAAAAAAAGAGTATTTGCTAAAGCAGTGCAAAATTTAGGTTACCATGTAGATTTGGATAAATTACCTAATGCTATTGCTGTATTGTTTACTACAGATGATGGTATTGCTGCTTTAAAAGTTATTGAAAATTATAAAAAAGAATGGAAGAAAGAAAAACTTCCTACTAAAATGGAATATTTGGGAGGTTGGTTTGAAGGAGTATGGAAAGATGTTGATTATGTGAAGACATTGGCTTCAATTCCTTCAAAGGAAGAATTGGTTGGAAAATTCTTGTATATGGTGAAATATCCTATTCAAGGATTTGTTACTGTTAATAAAAACTTACTTACAGGTTTTGTTAGAGTCCTTGATCAAATTAAGGATAAAAAATAATTATTTATATTTATAATTAAATTAAAAAAATGGCATTATCAGAAAAAGCACAACAAATTATGGATTTAGTAAAAGAATTAACAGTTGTTGAATTAGCTGATTTAGTTAAAGCTTTAGAAGAAGAATTTGGTGTTTCAGCTGCTGCAGCTGCTGTAGTTGCTGGTCCTGCTGCAGGTGGTGCTGCTGAAGAAGGTGGTGATGATAAAGTTACTGTAGAAATTGCAGAAGTTGGTGATAAAAAAATTGCAGTAATTAAAGCTGTTAAAGAAGTATTAGGTATCGGTTTGAAAGATGCTAAGGCTAAATTAGAAAATATTCCAGCTGTAATTGCTGAAAAAATTGATGCTGATAAAGCTGAAGAAATTAAAGCTAAATTAGAAGAAGCTGGTGCAGTAGTTAATTTAAAATAGTAATTTAAAATTTTAAGTAATTTGTATGTCAGGAACAAATTCAGAAGCTTTGGTAAAAGCTATTGTTGATAATAAGTTATATTTAGGTACACCTAAATATGCTTTTTTCCCTAAAATTACACAAAATGTTATTCTAGGTGAAAAAAATAGACAAATTGTTATTGATCCAGAAAAAATTGCAGAATCTTTAGAAACTGCTAAAAAGGCTATTCAAGAAGCAAAAAAAGACGGAAAGTTGATTTTGGTAGTATTGGATAAAGAGGTTTTTAGGGAAGATGTAGAAAATATATGTGATGCAGAATGAATTATGTATTTAAATGCAAAAGTTCCTAGTGGTTTTTTTACTAACTTTGATACTTTTGTTAGGAGAATTCATTCAATGAATAAGTTGAGAAAATTTATTGAATCAGAAGATTTTGGTAAATTGACTAAGAAAGAACAGTTAATGAAAAAAAGAGAATTGAAAAAATTGGAAGATATTTATAAAGGTGTAACTAAATTAAATAAGTTGCCTGATCTTGTAGTTGTATTTGATGCTGAGTATTATTTAAATACAATAAAAGAACTAGAATTGTCAAAAATAGATTATGTAGCAATTGCTAATACTGATTTATCAAAATGGTTGAAAACTGATAAATTGGTAGTAGCAAATACTAATTCATATGAAGCTGTTTCATATTTGTTAAATTACTTATTAAAATAATGGAAATAAAAAAAGACGATCTAACCCTACAGTCTGAAGAATTAAGAAAGGAGGAATATGTGCCATCTGAAACAGAAAGAAAGAGAGTTGTTATTTATTATTTATTAGTCGGCATATTGTTTGCTTTGTCTAATAAGGTTTTATCTAAATATGAATATTTTCATTTAAAGCAGGCGATAGGGTGGTGGATCGTCTTTTTTGTTGTTTTTGTGATATCATTGCTTGTAATATGGTTGCCACTTATTAGATATATTCCATTGCTTTTTCAGTTGATTTTAATGGGAATTTGGGTTTTCTTTGTGATGCAAGCTTGGCAAGGTAAGTATACATTAAATATTAATTGAAAGGAAACTATTCCTTTGCCAATATTTGCTGCATTATGAGATTGGTTGTTGTCATTATTTGATAAAAAATTTGAAATAAAATAATTTTATTCTTTCATAATATACTTATGGCAAAAGTAGATATTGCTTTACTAAAAAAATTAAGAGCTATTACAAATGCTCCACTTAAAGATTGTAAATCTGCTCTTATAGAAGCAGAAGGTGATTTGGAAAAAGCTCAAGAAATTTTAAGAAAAATAGGTGCTATTAAAGCTGCTAAAAAAGCTGATAGACAAACAAGTGAAGGTATTGTTAAAGTTAAGTATAAGGATGGTTATATAGCTGGTATTCAATTGGCTTGTGAAACTGATTTTGTTGCTAAAAATGAACATTTTATTCAAGCAGCTGATAAATTAGTAGAGACAGTGTTGTCTTTCAATAAAAATGAAATTAATGGTTTAGAAGATTTGTCTGAAGAGGAAAAGAAACAATTAGATGATATTATTGCAGAGACAGTTGCTGTAGTAGGTGAAAATGTAAAGTTATTAAATGTATTTAAAAAACCAGTTGAACAGGCTTATGTTTATGAACATCCAGGTTCAAAAGTTGTATGAGTAGTTATTTATAAATCAAACAATCCTGAAGCAGAAAAAATAGCAAAAGAAATTGCTTTGCAAGCAGTAGCTATGGATCCACAATTTATAAGCTTAGATAGAATTCCTGAAGAAATTTTGAAAAAAATGGAAGCAGAATTTAGAGAGGAGGTTTTAGCTTCAGGTAAACCAGAAAATATAGTTGATAATATTGTAAAAGGAAAATTAAATAAATATTTTAGTGAATTGACATTATTAGAACAACCTTGGATTAGAGATGATTCTAAAAAATTAAAATCTATTATTCCTGAAGATTTTGAGTTAATTGATGTAATTAGATATTCTATTTAATAGGTGCTCCAGCCTTTTCTGGAGTTAGCTAATTTGGCTACTTTTAATTATTAAATATTGATTATGTTAGGTAAATATGAAGTTGTAGTATTAATTGATGCTGCTAATTCTGCAGAAAATATTGATAATGCTAAAAAAAATGTTGAAAATTTAATTGAGAAATTTTGATGAAAAGTTTTAGATAGAGATGATATTGGATATTTGGAAACTTTATATGAAATTGGTTCATCAAACAATCCTTACTTTTATTCTTTATATACAGAATTAGAAGGTACAACTATTAAGGATCTTAAAAGACAATTAGGTATTGTTCCAGGTGTTGTAAGATATAAGGTTTTTAAGATGAAACCTAGCCAAAAATTCTTAAAATTGAAAGATATTGAAAAAGAAATTGAAAATATAGATTTTGCTGGATTAACAAAATCTGGTATCTTTAATGAAATCAATCAATGAACTAAAGCTGAAGAAAATAAATAATTTTATATTGTTAGTATTCTAATATGAGAACTGTAAATGAAGTTATATTGTTAGGATGGGTTGCTAATGATCCTTTATTAAAAGAAACTCAAAATGGACAAAAATTAGCTGTATTTAATTTAGCTACAAAAAGAACTTGGACTACTAAAGAAGGAGAAAGAAAAGAAGAATCTCAATTTCATAAATTAGCTTGTTGGGGTAGATTGGGTGAAAAGGCTGTAAAATTATTATCTAGAGGAGACTTAGTATATGTAAGAGGTTATCTTCATAACAGAAAAGTTGAAGTTGAAGGTGAGGAAAAACCAAGGATTGTAACAGAAATTGTAGTTAATGATCTATTGTTGGTTAATAAGAAAAGAACAGAGCAAAATAATGATTAATTTAATTTATAAGTGACCTAATAATGCAAAAATCTATATTTAATAAAAATAATGAGTATTTAATTAATTGGAAAGCTTATGTGATTTTAAGGCATTTTGTAAACAGATTTGGAAATATTAAAAAAAGAAAATTTACAAAATTGCCTGTTAAATATCAAAAAAGAGTAAGAAGAGCAATTATTAATGCT
Source organism: uncultured Candidatus Peribacteria bacterium (assembly GCA_964625125.1). Taxonomy (GTDB): domain Bacteria; phylum Patescibacteriota; class Gracilibacteria; order Absconditabacterales; family Absconditicoccaceae; genus CAZVAP01. The sequence continues at coordinate 4,232 of CAZVAP010000016.1, forward strand.
AGAGAATTTGGATTAATTCCATATATTAAATAGTTATTTTAATAGATTACTAACTTATCATGCCAGGAAAATTAAATAGAATTAGAAAGTATAAGTGGAGGAAAAGAAAAAAAACACATGGTTTTTTAGTTAGATTAAAAACAAAATCTGGTAGAAAGGTTTTGAAAAGAAGAATTGCTAAAGGTAGAAAAGTTTTAGCTGTTACAAAAAAATAATTTTCTTTACTTATTATATAAGACTTTAATGTCTGTTAAACTATATGGTTTTATTGTGAAATAAATTTGATATTTGCCTTACTAGTAATTAGTAGGGTGCTTTTTTAGTATTTTAATATTTTCTTATAATGTCTACAAAATCATCTTCAGCAATATTAAAAAAATTTGAAAAAAATGAATATGGAAGGTATTTGTTAGCTGAAAAGAGAAAGTTGGTATCTTTCCCTGATTTATTGGATGCTCAAAAAAAATGATTTGATCAATTTATTAATTACTATATTCATCAATTGTTTAAAGAGGTTTTGCCTATTTCTTATTCTGATTGAGAAAATCAGATTGTTTTAAATATTTCAGATATTAGGTTGGAGCCTCCTACTATTTCAGTAGATGAAGCTAAAAAAACAGAAAAAAACTATGCTGGTTTATTGAAAGGTAAATTAAGGTTAGTTAATGAAACAACTTGAGAGGTATTGTTTGATAAAGAGGTAAATATTGCTATGTTGCCAGTATTAACTAAAAATTTTTCATATGTTATTAATGGTGTAGAAAGAGTTATTGTTTCACAAATTGTTAAATCTTTTGGTATTTTCTTTTCTAGAAATTCTAAAGATTTAACTACTTCTTTTAAGATTGTTCCTAGAAATTGAATTTGGTTGGAAGTAATTGTTGAGAAGAAATGATATATAAATGTTAGAATAGATAGATCAAGAAAGTTTCCTTTAACTGCTTTGTTGAAAGTTTTTGGTTATGAAACTCCTGAGAAAATCAGAGAAATATTCCCAGAACCTACTGATGGTACATTTGATTATATTGGAGAAACTTTGAAAAAAGATTCTACTACTTCTGCAGAGGATGCAGCCTTGTTTATTTATTGAAAAATTAGACCAGGGGAAAATATTGATCCAGAAAGTGCTATGGATTATATAAAAAATCTTTTCTTAAATCCTCAAAGGATGGAATTAGGTTCTATAGTTTTAAGAAAGATTAATGCTAAATTAGGTAATTTACTTTCAAAACAGAAAGATCCTAACAATCCAGATGATAATCTTTTAACTGACGATATAATTATTGCTGCAACAAAATATTTATTAAATTTGGCTGCTAAAAAAAGAGGTTATTATGAAGATGATGTAGACCATTTATCTAATAGAAGAGTTAAACTTTTTGGAGAAATTTTATATAATCATTTACAACCAGTATTTAGAAGATTTGCAAAGTCTATTAGAGGAAAACTTTCAGTATTAGATTTAAATGAAATTAAAACTATTAAATTGACAGATCTTGTTAATTTTAAAATGATAGATAATTCTATTAAATCATTTTTTGCTACATCTCAGTTATCTCAATTTTTGGATCAAACTAATCCTTTAGCAGAATTAGAGCATAAAAGAAGATTAACAGCATTAGGTCCAGGTGGTATTAAGAGAGAAACAGCTACATTTGAGGTCAGAGATGTGCATCCTTCTCATTATGGTAGAATTTGTCCTATCGAGACTCCAGAAGGTCATAATATTGGTTTAGTAATATATCAAGCTTTATATTCTAGAATTAATGAAGATTGATTTTTAGAAGTTCCTGCAGCTAAAGTAGTTAAAGAGGTTGAACCTAAAGCTGAATTATTGGTAAATAGAATTGCTGATGAAGATATTTTTGATAAGAAGTGAAATATTATTGTTAAAGATGGTGATTATATTGATGAAAAAGCTGCTAAAAAGATAGAAAAAGAGTATACTACTCCTATTAAAATTAGACCATATGTTTCTGATGAAATAGAGTATATTTCTCCTGAAAAAGATGAAAAATATTATATTGCTGATATTACTGTTCCTTTGGATGAATATAAAAATATCTTAGCAAAAAGAGTTTCTGGTAGACATTACTATGATATGGAAATGTATCATGTTAATGATATTACTCATGTAGATGTGGATCCTTCTTGTATTTTTTCTGCAAATACTTCTTCTATTTCATTTGTAGATCATAATGATCCTGTGAGAGCCTTAATGGGTACAAACATGCAAAGGCAAGCTGTTCCTTTAATTAGACCAGAAGCCCCATTATGTGGAACTTGAGTAGAAGGTGAAATTGCTGAAAGAACTTATGCTGTTCAAAAGGCTGAAGATGATTGAGAAGTAATTTATGTAGATGCTAAGAGGGTAAAAGTTAAATATAAAAAATTAGGTGTTAAAGAATATGATCTTATTACTTTTAAAAAATCTAATCAAAAAACTTTAATACATCAAGTTCCAAAAGTTTCACTTGGTCAGAAAGTTAAAAAATGAGATATTTTATTTGAAGGTCCTTCTGTTGTTGATGGTGAATTATCTATATGAAAAAATCTTAGAGTAGCATTTATGCCATATGAATGATATAACTTTGAAGATGCTATTATAATTAATCAAAGATTAGTAAAAGATGATAGTTTATCAGTAGTTCATATTGTTGAATTTGAGGTTGAAGTAAGTGAAACTAAACTTTGACCTGAAGAAATTACTGCTGATATTCCTTCAGTTTCATTATCAAAATTGAGAAATCTTGATGAAAATGGTATAGTTAAGATTTGAACTTATGTTGAGGGAGGTGATATTCTTGTAGGTAAGGTTACTCCAAAGTCAGAAGGTGATTTAACTCCAGAGGAAAAATTAGTTCATGCTATTTTTGGTGATAAATCTAAAGCAGTAAAAGATACTTCTTTATATGTACCAGCTGGTACTTCAGGAAAAGTTATTGATATAGTTGTTCTAGATGCTGAAAAAGGTGATGATTTGCCAGCTAATGTTTTGAAAAAAATTAAGGTTTATGTAGCTTCTACTAGAAAAGTAGAAATTTGAGATAAGATGTCTTGAAGACACTGAAATAAAGGTATTGTTGCAAAAATTGTAAGAGAAGAAGATATGCCATTTACTGAGGATGGTCAACCAGTGGATATTTTATTAAATCCATTGTGAGTAGTTTCTAGAATGAATCTTTGACAAGTTTTAGAAACTCATCTAGGTTTGGTTGCAAAGACTTTAGGTGAAAGATTAGCAGTTCCTTTGTTTAGTAACTTTTCTAGAGAAGATATAAAAGACTTGCTAGTAAAATTAGATTTACCAGAAGATGGTAAGTTTGACTTGTATGATGGTAAAACAGGTGAGAAGTATGATAAAAAAGTTACAGTAGGTTATATGTATATGCTTAGGTTAGTGCATATGGTAGAAGATAAAATTCATGCAAGAAGTGTATGACCATATAGTTTGATTACTCAACAACCTCTTGGTGGTAAAGCTCATAATTGAGGTCAAAGATTATGAGAGATGGAAGTGTGGGCATTAGAAGCATATTCTGCTGTTAATAACTTGCAAGAAATGTTGACTATTAAATCAGATGATGTTATTGGTAGAAATAAAGCATATGAGTCTATTATAAAATGAGAACCTATTCATGTTTGGGGATTACCAGAATCATTCAACTTACTAGTTTATGAATTAAGAGGTTTAGCTCAAAATATCTTATTCTTAAATAAAGATAATATAGAAAAAATTCATGAAGAGAGAATGAAAAAAATATTGGATTTAAATTTAAAAGATGTTAAGTTTGAAGGAAAAGCATTGGAAGAATTAGAAGCTAACTCTGAAGAGGATTTAGAAGAAAAAGAAAAGGTTATAAATGAAGTTCTAAAAGAAATTGAAGAATATGGTGAATTTGATGATGATGTAGATGTTGATTAATAAAATATTTAAATTTTAAATTTTCATAAATGCCTGTAGTTAATAAAGACAATTTTGATTGAATTATGATAAAACTAGCTTCTGCTGAAGAAATAAAAGAATGGTCTAAATGAGAAGTTATTATTCCAGATACTGTGAATTATAGGACTGGTAAACCAAAAGAATGATGATTATTTTGTGAAAAGATTTTTTGACCTGTAAAAAATTATGAGTGTTCTTGTGGTAAATATAAAGGTGTAAGATATAAATGAATTGTGTGTGATAGATGTTGAGTTGAAGTAGTTTCTTCTAGAGTAAGAAGAGAAAGGATGTGACATATTAAATTAAATGCTCCTGTAGTTCATATTTGGTATTATAAGGCAAATCCTTCTGTTATAGGAGGTTTGCTTAATCTTTCTTCTAAAGAAATTGAAAAAATTATTAATTATGTTAAGTATGTAGTTTTATCTGTAAATGAAGCTCAAAAACAAAATATTATAAAGACTTTGGATAGAGATTATCATAATAAGGTAAATGAAATTGAGCAATTGTTTGAAAAAGAAGTAGCAGATTTGTCTTCAAAAAATTTATCTCAAGAGGAATATAAAAAAGAGTATGAGAAACTTTTGGCATTAAAAAATCAAAATCTAGAATATATTAAAAAGGAATATTCAGATTTGAAGTCTAGATTAAAAACTTTAACAGTTGGTTCAACAATTCATGAAAAAGATTATAGATTAGTTTATTATAGGTATGAAGGTGCTTTTGAATTTGGCTCAGGTGCAGAAGCTTTACAGAAAATGTTGAAAAACTTAAATTTAAAGAAAGAAATTGAAAAAATTATTGAGCAATTGAAACATACTAAAGGTAAAAAAAGAGAAGATTTATTCAAAAGATTAAAAATTTTTGTATCATTTTATACTTCAGGAGTTAAACCTGAATCTACTATTTTGGAATATTTACCAGTTATTCCTGCAGATTTAAGACCTATTGTTCAGTTGGATGGTGGTAAATTTGCTTCATCTGATATAAATATTTTTTACAGAAGAGTTCTTATGAGAAATATTAGGTTAAAGAAGATGATAGATGCAGGAATGCCGGAGGTAGTTAAAAGAAATGAAATCAGATTATTACAAGAGGCTGTTAATAACTTAATTTTAGGTGAAAGAAATCAATCAGGTAAAACAGGTTCTTGAGTTAAAGTATATAAATCATTAACTGATATTTTGATTGGTAAGGAAGGTAGGTTTAGGAAAAACTTATTAGGTAAAAGAGTAGATTATTCTTGAAGATCTGTTATTACTGTAGGTCCTGAATTAAAATTAAATGAATGTGGAGTTCCTTTGTATATTGCAGTTAGGATTTTTACTCCTTTTATTATTGCAAGATTATTGAAGCTTAAATATGCTTATACTCCAAAACAAGCTGAAAAAATGATTAAAGATGAAGATCCTGTAGTGTTAAAAATTTTAAAAGATATTGTAAAAGATAAGTATGTATTGTTAAACAGAGCTCCTACTTTGCATAGATTAGGTATCCAAGGTTTTAAAATTAAACTTATGCCTTGAAAAACTATTAGATTACATCCATTAGTTTGTCCTGCTTTCAATGCTGACTTTGACTGAGATCAGATGGGTCTTCACTTACCAATTTCTGAAGAAGCTCAAGAAGAAGTAGATAAGTATGTAGCTTCAGATAAAAATATTTTAAAGCCAGGTTCATGAGAACCTATTATTACTCCAACTCAAGAACTTATTTTGGGTATATATTATCTTACTCATGATGATGAAACTTGAGAAAATAAAGGTTTCTATAAAAATATGGAGGATGTTTTAAAGGCTTATAAAGAGCAGGAAGTAGATATTAAAGATAAAGTAACATTTATTTTTAATGGTAAACCTTTTACTACTATTGTAGGTAGAGTTATTTTAAATGATATCTTACCTGAGGAATATAGATTTGTGGATAAAACTTTCAGAAAAAAAGATCTGAAACAATTATTGGATGATTTGTATGAAAATTTTGGAAGGGAGGTAACAGTTAAAGTAGCTGATAAATTAAAAGAGTTTTGATTTAAGTATGCTACAAAATCAGCTGTTACAATGAATGCTTATGATTTTATTATCCCAGAAGAAAAGAAAAAATTAATTGAAGAAGGTAATGAAAAAGTAAAAAAAATTCATGATGCTTGGTATAAAGGTTTGATTACTACAAAAGAAAAACATGATCAAATTGTAGCTGTATGGACTGATATAAAAGCAAGAATTGAGGAAGCATTAAAGAAATACTATGGTCCAGGAAATGATTTGTTTACTATGTTGGATTCAGGTGCTAAATGAAATCGGGGTCAGTTAACTCAGATGGCTGGTATGAAATGATTAGTATCTAATCCTAAGGGTGAAGTGATTGAGTTACCTATTAAATCTGCTGCTATTGAATGATTTGGAACATTAGAGTATTTTATTGCTGCACACTCTGCTAGAAAAGGTAAAGCTGATACTGCCTTAAAAACAGCTGAATCTGGTTACTTAACTAGAAAATTAGTGGATTCTACTCAAGAAATGATAGTTAGAGAAGAAGATTGTTGAACAGATAAATTCTTACTTATTACTCAATGAGATGTAGAAGAAAGAAAATCTACTTTATTTGATGAAGTTTTTGGTAGAATATTGGCAGATGATTTGGTGGATATTAATTGAAAAGTTTTGAAGAAAAAATGAGAAATGATAAAAAAATCAGATAAAAAATTATTTGATGAAAATATTATTGAGTCTGTGAAAGTAAGATCTCCATTAACTTGTAATACTCCTTCTGGTGTATGTCAAAAATGTTATGGTATGGATTTAGGTGATAGAAACTTGGTTAGAGTTTGAACACCAGTTGGTGTTATTGCTTCACAATCTATTGGTGAACCTGGTACTCAGTTGACTATGCGTACATTCCACAGTGGTTGAGTTGCTTCTGCTGAAGGTGATATGACCCAAGGTATTAAAAGAATTGAACAATTGTTTGAAGTAAGAACTCCAAAAAATCCAGCTGTTATTGCTCCATTTGATGGTGTAGTAAGTATCCATTCTACTGGTAATTATGTAAAGATAAAGATTGTTGGTGAGCAAGAGAAAAAGCCTTATTTTGTTAAGCCAGGTTATACTATTGTAGTTAAAGAATGAGAAATCCTAAAGAAAGGTTCAGAATATGCAGTAAAAGGAAAAAGTAAGTTAAAAGTAGAAGAAGAAGGAATAGTATTAAAAGTTGAAAAAGATAAAATTGTCTTATGAATACAAAAAGTTTATGAAACAGAAGCTCATGTAAATCTAGGTTTAAAAGTAAAAGATGGTGATAAAGTTTATAAGTGAGATTTAATTACTTGAGGTGTGATAGACTTAAGAGAGTATAGAAAAATTATGGGTGATTTAGAAACTCAAAAATATATAGTTAGTGAAATTAAAAAAGTATATGCTGGTCAATGACAGGAATTGAATAGTAAATATGTAGAGTTAGTAGTAAAGAACTTATTCTCTAGAGTTTATATTGAAGATGTAGGAGATGCACCATTAATACCGGGTCAAATTGTTAAATATGAGGATTATATTAAAATAGTTGATGAACTTAAGAAATTATGAAAACATCCACCAAAAGGTGAAAGACTTATTCTTGGATTGACTAATTTGGCAAAATCTACAGATAGTTGGTTATCAGCTGCATCATTCCAGGAAACTATGAGAATATTGGTAGGTGCTAGTATTAGAGGAGATATTGATAAACTTGAAGACTTAAAATCAAATGTAATCTTAGGTAGAAAATTGCCTATTTGAGAAAATTTTCCAGGTACAGAGAAAATGAAAGAAGATATAGCTAAAGAAATTGAAGAAGTAGAAAAAGAAATTGATAAATAAAAAATAAGCTAGGAGTTAGTTCCTAGCTTTTTTAATATCTGCAATTTCATTGAAATGGAGATTGATTTTCACAAGTTTCTACTAAATTTTGATATATACCTTTTTCAGGATAATTAAAGTAAATTCCTTTTTGAGAAGAATCTTCGCATCAAGGATATTTACTATCAATAGTGCATATACTTTTCCATATATAATATGAAGTGTTTGGGATTTTAGGTAATAAATTGAAAGTAAAACTTGTTGAATCAGTTTTTGTTAATATATATGAAGCTTGCTGGCTTGATTGACTAACAGTTTGTGTTATAGTATTGATTTCATCTATGAAATTGTTAAGAGGCACTTTTTCTAGATTAATTTTAGTAGGAGTAATTTTTTTTATTTTTAAACTTTCTCGTAAATTTTTTATGTTATTTTTAATATGTGATAAATTTTCTATTATTTGGTTAAATATATCTGTTTTAAATTTGCTTGTATCTATTAGTTTAGCTCAAGTTTCAGTAGTTGCATCTATAAGAATTTTTCCCATTCCTTGGACTGATATTTTTCACTTAACTCATATATGCCATCATTTTACTAATTTAACATTTCAGTAATTTTCACATTCTTTGTTTTCAAATTTTGTACCAAATAAAGCATTTTTTAATCTTTGAAAGTTACAATCAAATCTTTTAGTAATATTTTTAAATTTTTTGAAATCATATTTTACTATAAGTTCACATTTTACTTCTTTTCCTCAAGGTTTGTAAGTATTTTTTAGTTTATTATATAATAAGTTAATTTTTTTAGGATCAAAGTCGTTATTAGTCCCAGAAAAAGTAGTATTTAGCTGTATAGATGTTATTGCTTTAAAGAAAATGTTTTCTACTTTTATTTGATTGTTATAAATAAATTTTAGGAAATCCTCATAGTTATTGATATTTTTTAAACTGCTAGTTTTATATAGGATATAGATATTATTTTGGCTAATCTGTTCGAGTTGTGTTTTAATATTTTTTGGTAGATTTTCTTCTAAAGCTCATTTTCTTGCTAGTTCTAAAGCAGTTTTAGTGATATATTTTTTGAAATTTATTAATTTTGCCCAGTCTCTTACTATATAAGATTGGTGAAATATTATAATAAAAGATGGGAAAAAATTACTAAAGGTCCCTTCTAATCAAAATATTGATGCAATTACTATAGCTCATAATCCTGTTTGAGCCAGTTTAGCTCATAAAGCTTTTATTCAACTTGATTGATTTTGGGCTTTATTTGTTGCTTGATCTAATATAGATATTATTGATGAAAAATAATTGTCTAACAATTGAGGTGATTGATTACAAATTTCATTTTCTATAGCAAAAGTTTGAGAAATTAATAAGAAACTAATTAAAATTATACTAAAAAATTTTTTCATTTATTCTGATTATGGTTAAAAAGTATTGTTTTTTACTTTATTATTTCTATATTAATCATTAATCTATTTGTTGCAACTTTTATTTAAAATATAAAAATAAAAATGACAGAACAAGATAAGCTAAATAAAGTAATTTCTGCAATTGGAGGATTATTAGAAAATATAGAAAATGATATTAGAAGAGTAAGAATTTTACTCCAAAGAATACAGGATGGGTCATATAAAACTGATATTGATGAGAATGAATTAAAACAAATATCATCTTCTTTGCTTTCTTATGAAAATCCTGGTCAAGGGCAAATTGTAGAATGAGTGTATGATTGATTATATATGTTAGGATCTGATAATAAAAAATATCCAGTTCCTTTAAATTATGCTAGTAAGTCTAAATTAATTTCATGAGATATTTTAAAGCTTACAATTTTGCCTAATTGAAAATTAATGTATAAATTGATACAACCTGCTCCTAGAACTTATATAAAAGCTACTTTATCTAAAACAGATAATGAATTTTTAGCAATTTGAGATAATTGAAAAACTTATAAATTAAATCCTGCAGCAGTTACATATTTTGATTTAAAAATTGGAGATGAAATGAGTATAATTATTAATTCTGAATGAAAGGGAGAGTATGCTGCAATAGAGGCTAAACTTTAAATTTATTAAATTTTCTCTATAAATGTATAAGACTTTGTCTTTTGAAGATTTAACTAAAATAAAAACATCTTTTTTTTCTAATTTAAAAAATATATATGAAAAAGAATGATATGCTTATTTTAAGCAGTTTTTAAAAAAAATAAATGATGGATTGACTAAAGAATTAATGTTTTGTTCTTCTTGAGAAATTTATTTTAGGATTTGTTTTAATGAAAAAGTTGAAATTATTGATGAAAAACAATCAATAAGATTGATTTTGGATGAGGAAACAATTGATAAACTTCATAATTACTTAAAGAAAAAAACTATTAATTTAGGTAAAAAAAATATAGCAAATACATTACTAGATGTATTTAATACAACCAATATGAAAGAAATTCTTGGTAAACACTTTATTGTATATGATATAGAAACAATTTGAAATATCCAAAACCTTCAACAAACAAAATTTATGATAGCTTATGCTATAGATTCATCGGATTATGAGAAAACAGGACAAGCTCCTAAGTATAAGTATGTAGATAGAAAAAGATTGGATAAATTTGTTCAGTATTTGCTGGATTATGATTGATATATTATAGGTTATAACCATATTAGTTTTGATAACCCAGTCATAGTTTATAATAGCTCTTTTAAAAATAAAGAAGAAATTATAGAAAAACTTAATTCAAAGAGTATTGATTTATTTTATATTTATAGTAAACTTTTAGGAAAGAAAGTTTGATTAAACCAAGTTGCTACAGGATTAGTTGGTGTGAGTAAAACTTTATCTTCAGGTGCAGAAGGTGCTAGTTTACTTAAAGCATATGAAGATACAGGAGATAAACAAGCTTTAGAAAAGGTAAAAAAATATTGTAAAAATGATGTTAAAATGACTCTTACTATTTTGTTATATTTATTGTTAAATTGAAATATTTCAGTTTGATGAAAAGATGTAACAGTTTCTCCATTAGATCTTATTAAATGGGGGACTATTTCATCGTGATGTGATATACAAAAAAATAATTTATTCAATTAGTATTAAAAAAATGGTGCAAAAGTTATCAAAAGAAGCTTTGGTTGAATTATCTAAAATAGCTAAAAAAGTATGAGTTCCTTTAAAAGATTTATTGTTTTGAACTGAAGAAAATATAATTGTGTTAAAAAATGAATCTGCTCCAGATAATATTAAAAAAGAAATTAGTGAAAATAGGATTACAATGGAAACTAAAATAGAAAATAATGCAATGAGAACTATTATAAAAGTTCCTGATAATTATAAATCAGATTCTCCTTTACATTTTTGTTTTATTTTGGATAAAAAAGGAATTAAACAAGCAGTTCAACCTACTTGGTATATAGGGAAAAATGCGAAAGTAAAAATTTTTGCTTATTGTTTTGGTGTAGAATATGAAGTTACTCATTGAGATTGAAAAATATATCATTTGGATGAAGGAGCTAGTTTAGAAGTTTATGAATTTAATTATAACTCTAATGAATCTTATATGAGAGTATATAATACTTTTACTGCATATTTAAAGGATAATGCATATTTTAAAAATTATTATGTGTCAACTGTAGGTCATTTGTGACATGGAATTACAAAATGAGAAGTGTATTGCCAAGGTAAGAATTCAAAAGCTGAATTTATTACTAAAAATAGAATTTTAGATAAAGATATATCTGATTTAGATATAACATTTTATTTGGAATGAGAAAATACTTCTGGTTTGATTCAGTCTAAATCAGTTACTTATGAATGATGAACAAACAAATTTAAAGGTAAATTAGTTTGAAAGTGAAATGAAACTAAATGACATATAGAGTGTGATGAAATATCTATGTGAAATTGTGTTATTTCTACTTCTCCTCAATTAGTAGTAGAAAATCCTACTTCTAGATTGACTCATGAAGCTTCAGTTTGAACTATAGAGAAAAAAGCTATAGAAAATTTATTAGTTAAAGGTTTTTCTGAAGAAGAAGCAATTAAGTTTCTAGTTTCTTGAATCTTAGATAGTGTTTAGTAAAGCTCTAAGGGATATTAATTCCCTTATTGTTTTTAACTATTAATTTAGTAAAATTATAAAAAAAATATTGAAATTAAAAAATAAATTCTTATATTAAGTCTCACTTGATTGTAAGGGTCAGTAGCTCAGGGGTAGAGCAACGGCCTTTTAAGCCGGTGGTCGTGGGTTC
>CAZVAP010000017.1:0-16134 GCA_964625125.1 uncultured Candidatus Peribacteria bacterium
TCTACATTATCATAATATACACTTTCATATAACATCTTTATCCTATCATCTTCTATATTATTCAATACCTCATAAAATCAGTTTATTCTTTTTAGTTGGTTTTCTACTAAATTATTTATATTAAAATGTTTTTTTCATAAATCTATCCAAAAAAATCCCCTTCATATTTTTAGATCTTTAACTCAAATATAATAATCTTGTATCAATGATTTATATCAGTGTATATCATAAATAAATATCTCTCCTGCTGATTTTAATCAGCTTATATTTACAGGGTTTATCTTCATTTTTTTTCACTATATGGATAAAATGTTTGTATACTATAATCTAGCTTTCATTCATTATCATATCTTCCTCACAACTCTATTTCTATCTCTTTCCCATTTTCTAACTTTATTCTTGTTCTTACTTCTCAAACTTTTTTTCAATCAACTTTTACATCTTTCCAATATTTCCCTGCGTTTTCTGGACTATATTCTGGTAATCAATTTTCTTCTAGTAATACTTTTTTTACCTCCTTTTCTGCCTTCATAAAGGCTTCTGTTATATCTTCTTCTGTCCAGTCAGATGGAAATAATGTTTTTATATCTCATGGCCATCTATTTGGATTTGAAGGTACCTCTTGTCATACTCATACTATCTTAAACTTCTTATTTTCTATATTATCCAAATTTCTAAATTCTTCATAACTTATCTCTCTCCATCTTCCTAAATTTTCATCTTTATATCATACTCTTATCTCTCCTTTCCTCAACAACTCCTCCACTACTTTTCCACTATGTAAACCTCATACCAATACTCTTACTTTTCTTCAATTTATAGTCCTATATTCCCACTCTCCAAATAATACATGCAATAATCCTACCTTATTTTTTATTGTAGCATATTTTTCCGATAAAAATAACCATTTAATAAATTCCTTATCTTGTGCTCCTACGAAATCATATATTCTGCTAAACTTTCTATATTCAAGATATAGTAGACCTTTTAAGGTATTAGATACTCTTTCTGTTAATCTAACAACTCTATCTCCAAAAACACTTTGCAACTTACCTCCTGGGTCTACTAATAAAAATCATAACATACTTCATCCATAACTTAATCAATATGCTTTTTCATATCCATCCAATCATTTTACCTTCTCTATAAATTTTCACAAATTATTTACTAAATTTTCTACTTGTAAATACATAGTTTGTATTGTATCTACTGGATGTATTACCTTATCAAATATACTTACTAGTCAGTCCCATATTTTTTCTGGTTCCAACAATGTTTCTGCTAACTCTACATAGCTTTCTAAATAATCTTTTGTTGCTTTTACTAAACCATCTTTTGTTCATTTTATTATCTCCTGTTTTATCTTTTCTTCATCTATTTGTTTATATCATTTATCTAACATTTCTTGCTTTTTTTCTTTTGTCCTTTCTTCTACATATTCATTAAATTTTTGTTTAAAATCTGAATTTGTTACTAAACTATATTCTATTAAAGCTTTTGCATAAAATCATATTTTATCATCCAAATCATCTGTTATTTTACTATATTCATAAAATCCATCTCAATTCCATTGTCTTACTTTTTCAAGTTGATTAATTTCTTCTTGTAATTTCTTTTTATATTCATTTAATTTATTTTCTGCTTCATAATAATTTCATTCTATTATATTTTTCATTATATCATGTCTTTCCACTATATCCTGTGCTAATTCTTCCATTTTTTGTTCAACTTCCTCATCTGAATTTACTTCATATACTTTTGTTATAAATACTCTTTCATTATATGCATCATATTTATATTCTCACCATATTTTTGCTGGATATTTATAATCTCAAGCTCCATATTTCACATATATTGTAAATGGATATTTTATATACAACTCTGTACCATACTCATTCCCATTTATATATGGCACTGTGGTTATTTTTTCATAACTTCTTTTTATCATATAATCTATATCATATTTTACAGCATTTTCATTACATCATAATTTAATCTCTCAATTACTCATGTATTTTTCATTACTACAATACTTTATATTTCAAAAACTACTTATATTATTATTTTTTTCCAATTGTTTTTTTGTTTCTTCATAAGTCTCTTTTTCTTCCTGTAAATTTGCTAAATTATACTTCGGCTCTTCAATCTGTATTTGCTGTAATTTTTGTTCCTGAATTCTTACTTCTTCTACTTTTAATCAAAAGTCTTCTATATGATTTCTATAATTTTCTAATTTTTTCTTTGCTTGCAAATATTTTTCATTTGCAATTTCATATTCTTGTTTAGCTTTTTCATATTCTTGTTTTACTTTTTTATATTCATCTATTTTATTTTGATTCCTCTGTAAATAATTATCAACCTCATATTCTAAACTTTGTTTTTTTTGCTTTAAAATATCTGCCTCCTGTTTTAATTGTTTTAATTCATCCATTATCTTATGATATCTTACATATATTTTTACCAATTTTTCTAATACAGAAAATGTTGTTCTATTATAAGTATCCTGATTATAATCTACTTTTTGTAATATGATATAACCAATCCATATATCTCATAGCTTAGCTTCTATTTTCACAGGATATGAGTTTCCTTTATTGTAATATTGAGTATAGCTTATTTTATAACCATCATAATATTTTGTGTAAGTTCATCTATTAACAAAATTAACTTCTGTTAAATCCACTACATCATTATAATTTTGTTGAATCCTACTTAATTGAACAAAATATTCTTCTTCTAAACTTAATCATTTATCAAAAAATCACTCATCTAATTGCTTTTCCTTTTCTTTTATTTGAGTTGTTATATTATCATATTCTTGCTTATATTTTCTTAAACCATTTAAAAGATTTTTATATTTTTCCTGTATATTTTCATATTCTAGTTTTTTAGCCTGGTATTTAACATACTTTTTATTTTTTTCTTCCTCATAAATTTTTAAATTATTTAATAATTCTTGTTCTTTCTCATCTATTGCTTGCTTTCAAGTTTCAACATTTATATTTGATAAATTTATACTATTACTACTAATATCAATTTTATATACTTTATACAATTGCGATAAACCAGAAACTTCTTTATTTAAAACCATTTTTTTATATTCTATTGGTTTATTTGATACTAGTTCTTTTTCAACTTCACCTAATTGATTATATGCAACCACTAGACTATTTTTTAATTCTTTTAATTTCTGCTGTAATTGTCTAATTTCTTCATTATTTTCATTGTTAGAAAGCTTTTTAATTTTTTCGTCTATTTCCTTTATTTTATCTTCATATGATTTTATTTCTTGTAAAAGATTTAAATCAATTGGCTGAATATTTTTCTTTTTAATAGAAATTTTTTTATAGTCATCTAAATTAATATAATTTTCTATTTTTGGAATAGAATCATTATTTTCTATTATTGAATTATTCTCTTTTTGATTATTTAAAACACTATTTATAACTGATTGAACAATAAGGTAATTGTTTTCATCTCCTCTATAAATATGCATTAAATACTTATCTCTTATTTCCTCTTCTATATTAGTTTCTTGCTTTTCCATATCATATTTTAAAATCTCTGCATAATTTTTAAAACCTAGTTTTTTAGCTACTTCATCTTTTTTACTAGTATCTTGTAAAATATTTAATAAATAATTACTTACCAATGTTGTAATTGGATTTATTTTACTACCTTGTATTTCTTTTCAAGTTAACAAAGCTACTAAACTTCAATTAACAGATTTACTATCTCAATATACTCCATCATCATTTATATCTATATCTTCTCATCCTATGGTATATACCTTTAACTCAGTATTTAAATCATATCAATACTCTTTTAATTTATTTTCAAACTTTGTTTTATCTAATTTATAGTATCAAGTTTTATTTGTTTCAGTTTCATAAATTTTATTTCAATAAATATCTTCTATTATAACCTTTGCATTTACTACAGGTCAAGCTTTAACCTGTCAAATTAAATAATTAGAAGTTTTTCCTCAAGAATTTAAAATATTATTAGTATTTTTACTACTACTCTTTACTCACTTATTATTACCACAACCACTTAATAACATTCAAGTTGTTATAAATGGTAATATTAACTTTTTTATAGAATTTTTTCTAATTCTTTCCATTATTATTTTTAAAAAATAAAAAGCACTTAAAATTTTTAAAAGTGCTTTTTTTGTTTTTATTATCTTTCCTTGTAAAAATTTAGTTTATTTTTTCAATATATTTTACTGTGTATTTATTTAATAATTGATTTATATTGACTTATAATATCAAATTACTATTACTATTAACCAATTAAATTTATTCTTAATTAAATTTAATGAAGAATCATATTCACAATGTTTTGATAGTAATTGAAAACAAAGGAAAATGTGAATCAAATTGTCCATGATGTAAATTTGCTTCTATAAATTTTTTAGAAAAAAACTGAAACAAAGTTAGTAAACAAAGTATATTAGAAAAAATTGACTACTTAGAAAAAAATAAAGAATTTATAGAAAATTCACATTTACTTTTTCATCCTTGAGAGTATTTATTTGATTATGAAAGAGATGAGTTTTTAAAAATAATAAATTATGCTGCTAATAAACTTTGAAAGCCCATTCAAATAGAAATACCAGGTGGAAGAAATTATAATAAAATTATTGATTTTTTAGATAATGATGATGTAAAAAAATTAATTTGAGGAAAAAAAATTTATTTAAACTTATATTATAAAGCTTTTTGAAAAGAAAAGATAAAAACTATATTAAAAAATAGCTTCCTGTTACTTATTAGAGACTTTTAAATTGTCATTGTGACCAAATTGAGAGATTATTCCTCATGTAAATCCTTGTATAAATCATGTTAAATTTTGAACTCTAGATAATAATTATTCAGAAATTGAGAAAAATTATTATAAACTTGTTAATAGAATAAAGAGAATTTTATTAAAAAATCAATTTACAAAATGATTTAATCAATCTGAATTATGTAAAATGTGCAAAGAAAACATTGATTTTAAAATTACATTAAAAGATATTTGGCTATATAAATACAGAGAAATTAAATTTAAACTTCTGGAACTATTGAAACTATTTAAAAGAAACTATTAGTTTTTACCCCCCTACTCTATAAAATATTTCTTTTTCTACTAATTCCCTTTTTCTTCAATATTTTAAAGCTGAAATTTGTTTTATAATTTCACATTTTTTATAATCATTTTTTCATTCTTCAGTGTATGGATTTAACACGTTGATTGTAAATGGTCTTGAAGGCTGAGTATTTATAGATAATTTCATTACTGCTTTAAATCTATCAATATTTACTAAATCCTGTCTTGAAAATTCAGGTGCAAATTCTTGTTCTAAATATTCTGCATCCTTTGCTCAAACCTTATAAGACATAATAGTTCAAACATTACCAAAAATAGCTCCTGTAAGATCTGTTTCTCATCACAAATCTTTTTGTCTTAACTGCTCAATATATTGATGTGCAATAATTAAACCAAGCCTATATTTTCTAGCTTCAGACAATATACTTTCAATAGAAGGTGTAACATAATTTTGAAATTCATCAATATACAAAAAGAAGTCCTTTCTTTCTTCAGGTGGAATCTTTGCTCTAGCCAAGGCTGCTTGTTTAATTTTAGAAACCATTATCAAACCTAGCAATTGTGAGTTAATTTCTCAAACTTTACCTTTTGAAAGATTTACTAGTAAAATTTTTCCTGATTGCATAACTTCTGAAATATCAAAAGAAGATTCAATCTGTCAAATAATATTTCTTAAAATACCATTTGTAGTCAGAGGTCAAAATTTAGCTTGAAAATATGGTATAATCTCAGCTTTTTCTCTTTCACCCATTGCTTGATATGTTTTTTCCCACCAAGCTCTAACCACAGGGTTTTTAACTTTTGAAACTTTTACTTTTTGATAAGCTTCATCTGTAAACAATCTCATTATTTCAACCAATGAACCTCAATCTGGCTGAGCCATCAAAGTCATTACAGCATTTCTAAAGTAATCTTGAATTCTAGGACCAAATATTTCTGGACCATATAATTTAATAAAAAGTTCTACAGCATCATTTGTAATTAAATCAATAGCTTCATCATCATCAGGTGAAGGTGGTTCCAATAAATTTAACCCAAAAGGCATTTCAAAATTTCAAGCATCAAAATATATTAAATCATCAATTCTTTCTTTTGGATAATATTGAATTATTGTTTCACACAAATCTCAGTGTGGGTCGATTAAAGCAAAACCATTCCCTAGTTTAACATCTTGTTTAGCTTGCACTGTAATCATAGTAGATTTACCAGTACCAGTTTGTCAGATAATATAAAAATGTCTAAATCTATCCAATGGAGCAATTCTAATTTCTCTTTTAACACCTGAATATAAGTTATACCCTAACAATAAGCCTTCTTTTGGAACATTATCTGGTGCAGGTACAATTTTAAATTTTTGCCAAACGATTCTTGGATTTTTATTAAATCTTGAATGTGGAAAATGATAAATACTAGCTAACTCCTTAATATTCAAAATTTGAGCAGTAATAAAAAACAAAAACTTATAAAAAGTAAAAATAGGCTTTTTAAAAATATGCATTACATATTCTTTTGCAAATTTATGAAAATTTTTAGCCTTTAAGAAAATAAACTGGTTTAATCCAATATAATTATATTGACTCATATTTCTTACCAAGTCACCTACCAATCTTTTTGCTCTTTCCTCTGTAAGAGCATTTGCTAACACCTTAATAACAATTTCAAAACCTTCGTCTTGAACTTTTGCCTCCATATCTTGAAGTTGAGTACTTGAAAAATTGATATTTTCAGTTTTTTCTTTTTCCTTAGTAGAAAAATTAAATAAATTAGCCCAAAAACCTCATCTTTTAATTTGCTTGATTTTTTTTCTAAATTTAATCTGCCATTTTTCACCAATAGGTTTAATCAAAATTTGTAATCCAAGTTTCTCTTCAAAACCCACCCTTGAAAAAGATGCTAAAATACTATCCATTGGGTCAACTTCAAACTTATCATAAGTTTTAATAGGATAAGCATCATCCTTTGAAAGTACTAAATATCATCCATAACCTATTTTTCCAGCTTCTAGAAATTTTGGAGGTAAAATATCTTCAATTGAGCATCAAGGATAAAAAGAAGAAATAACTTTTTCAAAAGTTTCTTTATAATCTTTAGGAACTCAAACAATGAATTTAATTAATTCCTTTTCTATTACTAAATTTAAACTAATCCAAGGTTGAGGTAAAAATTTATGCAAAAAATCTGACTTATAAATTGAATAAAAGTTTTTATAAATTTGCTCCATAACTTGAATATTGGATTTCATATTTTGAATATTATCAGAGCTTTTATCGATATCTGAGTCTTTTCTTGGAATTTTAACAAGAAAAAATCTTAAATTTTTAGCTAAATTTTGCTTATATTTATTTATAAAATAATAATAACCTGCTCCACAAACAATAAGTAATATTAAGCTTAAAATCCAAAACATAAAAAATTACATTAAAAGTAAATAAATCAGTTAAAATTATAATAAATCAATCTGTTTTGTCAAAAAAGTCTTTAATTCTTCTGGCTTAATTTTTTTTAACTTTTCAAAATTAACAAATCATAATCAAGCAAAAAATTGTCATAAAGCCTTTATATTTTTAAAACTTTTATTCATTAAATTTCACCTTTCAAAATCTATTATAAAAAGTTCTGAATTATTAACAATAATATTTTTTGTAGGACGACTAAGTTCTCAATGTTCAACATTTAGTAAATCTAATTTAAAAGCATACTCTATAAGTTTTCTATAAATCTTTTTTTGTGAATTAATATCAAGTTTAACTTTATCTAAAGTTTTTCAAGGAATAAATTCATATTTAAACCAATCATCTCCCCAATCAACAATTTTAGGCACAAATGAAACTTTATCTTTTAAATAAGTTAAAATAACAATTTCTTTTTTTATAGCTCATTTTTTTGTAGAATCTTTGGCTTTTTTAATTGCATAAACTTTTCAATTTTCTTCAGTAAGAAAAATTTCTCATCTTCGTCAGGAAGAAAGTAATTTCATTATAAATTCATAAATTGTAAATCCACTAAATTTGCAAAGATACTAGAAACAGTTACTGGACCAACACCTCAAGGAACTGGTGTATACATAAAATCATTTTTAGAATATTTAGAAAAAATTTCATCAAAATTAAAATCTCAAGCAGCCTTTCAATTTAATTTTCACCATCCAACATCAATTAAAACCTGCATTTTTTCAGGATTTAAATAACTTGAATCAATTAAATGTAGTTGACCTGTAGCCGATACAATTATATCTGATTTTTGAGTTAAAGTCTTCACTAAATTAGTATCAGAAAACTCATTAAAAGAAAAAACAGTTCCTTGCTGTCTAATTAACTCCAATGTAGTAGGTTTTCAAACTAAATTACTTTGTCATAAGACAGCTATATTTTTTCCAGCTACTCAAATTTTATAAAAATACAAAATTTCAAAAATAGCTCTTACAGTAGCAGGTAAAAAACTAATAGCTTGTATTTGATGTAAACCAAATAAAATTCATCATAATCAGTCTATATCTTTTTTAGGATGTACAGAAGATAAAATTTTTCAATAAAAAGGTTTTAGACTATCATTTAAAGGCAATTGAACTAATATTCAAATACAATTTTCATCATTATTTAGTTGGTTTATTATTTCCAATGCAAAGTTAATATCTGCATCAATTTTTTCAACAACTTTGGTTTGTAATCAAAATTTATGAGCTTTTTTTTGCTTCATTTTAATATAAACTCTTGAAGAATCATTATCTGCAAATAACAAAAAAGCTACATATTTATTTTCAAAAAGTTCAGGTTTTTCTTTAATTTTAGCTAAAGTATATTTATCTAAGTTTTCAGCTACTAAATTTCAGTCTAAAATCATTAATCAATTTTAAATAACTAAATAATTTTTCAATCCTCAAGTCTAATTACTTTATGAGCATATTTTAGTAAATTTTTGTCATGTTCAATCATAACTATAGTATCTCCTCTTTCTAAAAATTTAGCTAAAATATTTAAAAGCTTTTCTATATCCACAAAATGTAATCAAACAGTAGGTTCATCAAGAAAATAAATAGTATGCCCTTTATATTTTTTTAATAAATTTTTAACTAATTTTAATCTTTGGCTTTCTCAACCTGATAAAGTATGAGCTGGCTGCCCCATTTTTAAGTATCATAATCATATATCTACCATTAATTTTAATTTTTCCCTAATATGAGGTAATTCTGAAAAGAAATCTAAAGCATCTTCAACATACATATCCAAAATATCGGCTACATTTTTTCAATTCCAATGAATATTTAAAACTTCTGGCTTAAATCTTTTTCAATGACAAAGTTCACACTCAACATAAGTATCAGGTAAAAACTGTAATTCTATTTTTTTATATCCATAACCTTTACATTCCTGACAAGCTCATTTAGAACTATTGAAACTAAAATATGAACTATTCATTCAATACATTTTAGCTTCTTTAGAACCTGCAAATAATTCTCTTATATCATCCCAAACTCAAATAAATGTAGCTGGACAAGACCTTGGGTTTTTTCCAATAGCTGATTGGTCTACATAAACATAATTTTTTACTAGCTCATATCACAATATTGTATCAACTTCTAACTCATTGTGAAAAAAATCTGTTAAAGCTTCTTTTTCATATTTTGAATAATCAGAAGGATTAATTAGTTGTTTGTTCATTATTTCAGTCCAAGAATATCATTGTTTCATAAGTTGCATTCTAATATAAGCTTGGGTTATACTTTCTTTAGATTGGAAAAATTTATAAATTATATCATACAATAAAGTTGTTTTTCAAGCTCCAGAAGGTCAAGTAATAATTGTAAAAGCTCATAAAGGTATTTTAACATCTATATTTTTTAAATTGTGTTTATGTGCCTTTTTTACTTCAATATATTTATCTTTTATAGTAGGTTTTGGAATATTCACATCAATTTTTTTCTTGCCTGTTACATATTGAGCTGTTAAGGTATTTGATTTTAAAAATTCATCTATTTTTCAAGCAAAAACAATATTTCATCCAAAGTCTCAAGCTCAAGGTCATATTTCAATAATATAATCTGCATTTTTAATAAAATCTTCATTATGTTCTACTACAATAATAGTATTTCATAATTTTTTTAGCTGTTTAATAGCTTCAATTGTTTTTAAAGCTTCTGGTTCATCAAGTCCTATTGTAGGTTCATCTAAAACATAGATTATTCAAGATAGTTTATTTCCCAATTGTTTTGCTAATCTTAATCTTTGAATTTCTCATCATGATAAAGTATCAACTTGTCTAGATAAAGTTAAATAACCAAGCCCTAAGGATTTAATTGTTTCCAACTTATCAAGTAAGGGATTTATTATCCTTTTAAAAAGTTCAGTTTTTTCCTTTGAAAATTTTAATTTTTTTAATTCATTTATAAGCTTATCGATAGTAAGATTTTGATAATAAACAATATCTTGATTTTCTAATTTAACAGAAAGTGCAAAATCATTTAATTTTTTCCCATTACATTTAGGACAAGGTCAAAAATCTATCATAGCTTGGAAATCCCTTGTAAGCATTCATTTTTCATACTGGTCTTTAAGAATATCTTCAACTCAATTATAATACAAGCTCATATATTTTCATCCAAGATTTACTCTTAACAAACTATTATCTCAGTATAAAATTATATTTTTTAAATCCTCATCTAAATTTTTCCATTTGGTATCCAGATTAAATCAATACTCAATAGCTAGTTTTGATAAAATCTTTTGTCATAAAGTTGAATCTCTCCAAGGTAAAATAGCATTTTTAACTGGTTGATTTTCATCAATAATTTTTTCAAAATCTACTTGCAAAGTTTCTCAAGTTCATTTACACTCCGAGCAAGCACCTTCTATTCTGTTTGGAGAAAAATGAGCTGGAGTATATTCTGGAAAATGAATATTACAATTACTACAATATGGATAAATTGTAAAAGAATTTAAATTTATATCTTTATCAAGATTTTCTGTATATTCAGCAACATAAATCTCATCATTTGTAGCAAAAAGCTTTATTAAATCTTCTTTTAATCTTTCTTTATTTGATTCATTTAATGTAAATTTATCATAAATTCCATAAACTTCTGCAGGCAAATACTCTTTTTTAAATTTTGGCTCTTCTAAATAAAAGTAAACAACTGAAAAATCTTTTCACCTAACTAAAATTTGAGTAAATCAATTTCATTTATCTACTTCTTTTTGATTTTTCCTAAAAAATTTTTCTAATTTCTTAGGCTCTGTAAATTCATATTTTTTACTTAAAAGCCATATTTTTTTTCATTCTCAATATAAAGTAAAAATTTTATCAATTATTTCATCTATATGATAAGATCTTATATGTTGTCAGCAACTATAACAATAAATTTCACCTAATTTAGCAAAAGCTAATCTTAAGTAATCATCAGTTTCTGTTAAAGTTCACACTGTTGATCTTTTGTTTCCAACTTTTTTATTTTGCTCTATTGCAATAGCAGGTGAGAGACCTTCTGAATAATCAATTTCTGGTCTATCACCTAGATTAAAAAAACCTCTTAAATATGTTGATAAACTCTCAATATATCTAAACTGCCCTTCTTTATAAATTGTATTAAAAGCAAGTGTAGATTTTCCAGACCCAGAAACTCAACTAATAACTGTTATTTTATTTTTAGGTATTTTAATATCTATATTTTTCAAATTATGAGTCCTTACTCCATAAAGCTTTATCCAGCTCATTTTAAAGTTTTAAAAAAATAAATTTATTTTGATTTTATAATAGATTTTAAAAATTCATAAAATTCATTAAATTTTCTTGGACAAATTACAATTTGATTATCAAAATTTTTTAATTTTAGAATAATTCAATTACTACAATAACCACATAAAAACAATATTTTATTGAAAAAATCATATTTCATTCATATTTTAAAATGAAAAGGAATATTTTTAAATTCTCATACTTTTTCAATATCTTCTAATGGAATTTTATATTGAGATTTTTTTCTTGGAGTTTTAATATGTAAAAATTTATCATCCAAAATATATACATATTTTGTATTTTTAACTAGCAAATATAAAATTATTCATAGACCTATTACTAAAAATACTTGTAAAAATCCATATTTATATCCAATAAAAGGAGCAAAAAATAAAAAATTTAAATAACTAATAAAAATTACTCAAATAATCCCAATAAAAATTCTATGTCCCAATGTAATATCATTTATACTTATAAGCTTTTTCATTATTCCCAACAAAAAAATAATAAAATTAGTAAGTAAGCATTCTTTATAGTTAAAAATTTTAATAAGACTACATACATACTATATTTGCAAATCTTATTGTTTTTCATACAAAAAAGAAAGTTTTAGAATTAATTCATAGTAATTTTTTTAAGATGAAAATCAATCAATTAGCTGTTTTAAAAACTAAATAAAAACTTGAAATACCACAAAAAATAGCTACTATAAAGCAGCACTTATTATTTTTATGTGCTATTTTAATTTATAAAATATAGAAGAAATGATTAGTTTAAAAGATAAATTACAATCATTACAAGCAACTCCTATTTCAGAAAGTACAACAGAATTACCTACTCAGGCTCAATCAATAATTCAAAGAACTTTTCTATGGATGGGAATTATAACATTTATAGTATTTGCAGTAGGATATTACGTAGTAAGCTTGATTAAAACCGGTACTATTTCTCCTAGTCAATATACAGTATTATTTTGGGTAAGTGCATTAGGTGGATTAGGATTAGTATTTGCTATTTCTTTCTTTTGGGAAAAAATGAATTACATAACTTTAGCAGTTTTAGCAATATTATTTAGTGTATTAGAATGAATAGGATTAGCAGGTGTTTTAGCTGTTTATAATGCTGCAAGTGTTATAAATGCATTTGCAGGTGCAGGTATATTGTTTCTATTGATGGCATTATATGGTTACTTTACAAAAAGTGATTTAACAAAATTAGGAACAATATTACTAATTGGCTTAATTGCTATAATAATCCTTACATTACTAAATGTATTTCTTATAAAATCTGGAACATTTAGCTTAGTATTATCAATTATAGGTTTATTAATTTTTCTATGATTAACTGCTTGGAATATTCAGACTCTTAAATTAGCTGCTACAAATTGAGATAAAAGATTGGAAATTGTATTTGGAGTAAGCTTATATCTTGATTTTATTAATATATTCTTATATTTGCTAGAATTATTTTGAAAATCAGAGGAATAATAAATAAAAAAACTTTAACACAATCCCTTGCTATAAGGGATATTTTTTTTATATTAAAAATAATTTTATAGCTTAAAATAGCATATTATGAATGAAAAAGAAAAGCAACTACTTGAAATTGTTATAGATGAGTATGTAAAAAAATGATTACCCATAGGCTCAAAATTTATTGATTCTGATAAAAACACAAATATGGCTCCTTCTACTATTAGAAAATATTTAAATTCACTTGAGAAAAAATGATATTTATATCAGCCTTATAATTCTGCTTGAAGATTACCTACAACAGCTGGTATAAATTTCTATTTAAGTAATTTACTATCCACTAAACCTATACCAAAAGATTATGTAATAAGAATAAAAAAGGATTTTGAATTAAGAGATTTTATTGAAAAATTATGAGATAAAGTAGATTGAGTTGCTTTTTGATATTACTTAAATGATAAAGATATTTACTATTTATGATTAAGTAAACTACTAAAAAAAGTAAACAATGATATAAATAAAATTATCAACTTAGTAGAATTTATAGAACAAAGACAAATTATTTGATATTTAAAAGATAAAGAGCCTGAAGAAGGAAAAATAAACTATAGTTTCATTAATTATCAATGAGTAACAATAGTACTAATGTATATTAAAGTTAAATTTGAAAATTCCGATGCAATAATTTGAACTGTAAGTTCACTAAGGGTAGATTATAAATCTAATGTAGAAATTTTACAAAATATTTTAGAAAAATGAACAATATAAAACATTATCCAAAGCATGTAGCAGTTATCCCTGACTGAAATAGAACTTGGGCAAAAGAAAAATGATTTCATAAATTTGTGGGACACTTAAATGGTTTTAATAAAATTGTAGAAATTTGAAAATATATTTTTTCATCAACTCCTATAAAAGTGTATACTGCCTGGGGATTAAGTACAGAAAATCTAAAAAATAGAGAACCTGAAGAATTAGATTACTTATTTGAGTTGTATAAAAAAATACCAACTGACTTATTTGATATATTAAAAAAATATGAAGTAAATTTTCGTATAGCTGGTTCTAGAAAATGATTACCTCAACATCTATTGGATTTTTTAGATCAAAAACAAAAAGAGCTAACTTTTGATACAGATAAGTATATGTTTTTAGCTATAAACTATTGAGGCCAAGATGAAATATTAAGAGCAATGGAAAAACTTTGTGAAAATAAAGAAGAACCTACAAAAGAAAATCTAGAAAAATATATGGATTTTTGAAAAGTTCCACCTGTTAATCTAGTAATTAGAACTAAGCAAAAATTAGCAAAAAGACTTTCTGGATTTATGCTATGGTGGATATGATATGCTCAATTATATTTTACTGATAAATATTTTCCTGATTTTGATGTTGAAGAGTTTAAAAAAGCTTTGGCTTGGTATGATTCAGTAGCAACTACTCAAAATTTCTGAAAATAAATTACTTTTCCCACCATGTTTCATAATCTGGATTCCAATAGTAAGTTCAATTTTTTCTAAGGACAGTTTTAAGCTGTCCATTTTTTATATATCAGGTTTGAATATTTAGTAATAACAAAAAACATTTAGCATTTTGTAAACTATAAGAAATATTTTGACTAAACAAATCAGTAAATGACTTAATTTTATAAGGATTATAAATTTTTCTACATTTATTAACCAAATTATTAATTTCTTTAGCTATATATCATTTTTTCACAAGACAATCATAATTTTTATTACATTCCGGATGTTTCGTATCAGCTTGTGAAACAATATAAAAATTTAGCTCAGCTTGTGCTCTTTTAATAGTTCAATTAAGCAAATTTTCTAAAAGTTTTTTTTCTTTAGTAGATTTTTCTTTAACCAACTTATTATAAATTCAAGCTGCTTTATTTAACATCAAATAAATAGCTTTTTCATGCTCTCCCATTATTCAATTAACAACAGCTACCATTCAAATTATACCTGGTAAAGCATCTTTTTGAAATCAAGCAACTTTATAATATTTTGCAGAATTTTTTAAATCTCTTAAATAGAAAAAATAATCAAAAGCCAATTGGGATGGTAAATCTATACTTTTACAAGGGTTAGAATTTTTTAAATAAAAATCACCAGTTTTAGAATAAGCATATTTAAAATACTCACTATTAGGCAACGATAAAATATTTTTAATTTTATTTTTGTTACAATTAAAAAATACTCCCTTTTCACCCAATTTAACTGTTTGTTTCCAATTAGTCATTTTTCAAAAAAATCACATACCTGAACTTTTTGTTCAAGCAGGCATAACCAACAAACCTAAAACATAAATACCTACTCTATAAGGTGATAAATTTGTGACATAATTTAATTCTGAATATAGTTGTTTAGCCTCATAAGTATTTCTAAATGAAGCTAAATATTGAATATCTTGGATATATTTTAAATCAGCTAAAGTTTCTTGATGAGGAAAAATAAGTCATGATTTATGATTTTCAAATGAGTATTTTTGATATTTAGTTAAAATATCATTTTTAAAAGTATACAATGGAGTTACATTTTTTAGAAAAAAATAATGAAAATAATCATTTTTAAACTCAAGTTTTTTTAAGAAAGAATAGTTTTTTGTAGTAGAGTTATTGTTAAAAACTAATTTATGATAAAAATAATTACCAACTCATAGTAATAATACCAATAAAACAAAAAAAGCATATTTAAAATACTTCATTGATTTTAAATAACAAAAATAAACTACCTATTAAAATAGCTTTTTTAAAATAAATTTCAATCTGATAAAATTAATTAGGAATTTTTATTTTTAATTTTAAATTTCAATTATCAACAGGAAGAGAAATAAT
>CAZVAP010000018.1:0-15467 GCA_964625125.1 uncultured Candidatus Peribacteria bacterium
TTATATCTCCAAGACATCTTGGACATCTGTTTTTATAAATTGCTTCAAGCATTTTTTAATTATTTTAAATTAAATTATTAACTTTTAATAAAGAATAAGCACTTAAAGTGAAATTATCAATAATTTCTCATGACCTTATCATATTTTCAAATTCTTTTTTATTTACCAATACTCTTTCCACTATTCATTCATAAAAATCCTTAGTTTGTCACCACACATCGAATTTAGTTAAATCATCATATTGTAAAAACACATAATATACAAAACCACTAACTAATCCTGTATCACCACAAGCTTTTGACAGAATTTTTATAGAAGTTGGTTTTCAAGTAATATTTAATTCCTCTTCAACTTCCTTAATAGCATTTTCTTCAATAGATAAATTTTTTTCCAAAGCTCATCTTACCATTTCATAACACAAATTATTTACACCAACTCTATAATTTTTTATTAATCAAAATTTTTCCTTTTTATCACATACAATAGACACAGTCCCTAAATCTTTATTAAGTTCTCAATCTAAAGCTAAAACTGCATATTCTCATTTATGATTTCTTAACTTTAATGATAATAATTCCCATCTCCAAACTTTACATTTTACTAAAATTTTCTCAATTAATTGCATATATATTTTATTTATTAAAAATAAAAAACCTCCTTTTTAGGAGGCTTCATTATAAATTATTTTATTTATTTTCAACATCTTTTTCTTTTAGAGCTTTTTCTTCCATATCTGTATTTGTTTCTTTATTAGATTCCTCATTTTCTTGAGCCTGAGCAATTTGATTTTCTAGATTTATAGCAGCAAAAGCTTGTGCTAGCTCTTTAATCTCTTGTTCAAATACTCTTGCAAATTTTAAATCTACATATAATTCTATAAATATTTCCAAAATCCATACTATAGCAACTGCTAATAAAGCAGCATATACTACATTTGGATCAATAATACCACCAACATAAACTATACCTAAACCTAGTAAGAAAACCAATGTAACATCAAATACTAAACTACCAATTTCTTTAACTTTCAATAATTGAGTTTCTGTTAACAACAATAAGTCACCTTCTACCAAATATTTATACAATGTTTCATTACTCAATTTAGAAGCCAAATGATTATAAACATCTTCTCATTTATCAATCATTGAAAGCAATGTAGAAACAAAATACAATCCTCCAAATAATTTAGAATAAATTATAAAGAATACTAACAAAGTTAATATAAATACTTGTTCTGGGATAGTTAAAAATTTCAATCACAAAGGCAAAAACAACAAACTAATAGCAAATAAAACTAGTAGAATATACAATACTATTCTAGCTAACTTTCCTTGTGAAGTAACTTTCATCTTTACTTAGTTAAAAGATAAATTATTTTTTTGAGCTAACTGCTTTTTTATAAGCATCAACTTTAACCTGATTATCTTGATATTGATTTTCTACTAAACCTGCTGAATTTGTCTTAGAAGATTTTTTAAATTCATGAACAACTGCATAAACATCTCTTGAAACTGGTAATGTATAAGTAAGTGTTGTTTCCAATACATCTCACACATTAAATCCAGAACCAGCACTTCCTAATTGTAAAGATAAATCTACTGTAGAAAATGGAGGTAATTCCATACCTAAAGGAATAGACGTCATTAAAACAACTGGTTGTTTACCTTGTGGTTTTAATACTAATGTTTTATTTAGTAACAATATAGGCATTGCACCAGGATTTGAAATTGTTAATTTTAATTGATGGTTTTTTTCATCATACAAAGAATGAGTAATAACTGGAGAAGGTGCAATAGTAGCTTTAGATAATTCACATGCTGTTACAGCCAACCCTGTCCTATAAACACCAAAATAAAAACCTGCAAACAAACCAACAAATACCATAACTATTGGTAATACCCATAATAATATGTTTTCTTTTTTCATGATTATTTAATTTAAGATATAAAATTAAAGTTTAAATCTTACCATTGCAGCAATATTTCCTAATTCAGCTAATTTTTCATTATCTTGAGGAATAAAATTAACTCTAGCATCTTGGTCAATAGCTTTTGTAATAATATCATTTGTTAAGTCTTTAACTTCAATTAGTTCTTCACCTAATTCATTTTCTTCTGGTGAAGTATATAGGAAACCTGATTCTTTACCTATATAACCTGGGAATTCTATATTTTCCTGAATTAATAAATACCAAACTGCTCCTTGATTAAGATGTTTTAAAACTTCTTTTAAACCAGCAACACCTTTTTTATAATCTGATTGACCTATATTTGCATAAATTTCATCAATCATTTTTTTCTCTTCTTCTCTTTCTAATTCCTCTTCAACTTGAACCAATAAATCCCTAATTACATTTTTATTTGCTTTAGTATAATTACCAGTAAGAATCTTAGCCAAAATCTTTTTTAAATCCTTATGAAGCTCTTCTTCCATAATATGCTTTAATTTCTCTGGTACAAATACTACTAATCTATCATAACCAATTTCATCCTTTAATCTTATTAACTCCTCACCTAATGCATTTACATATCTTCTTAAAATTCCTTCCTCTTTATCTGCATTTTCTGCATAGCCACCTCCAGGAATAGCACCCCTTGTGAAGTAGCCAGCTTTATCTCTATCTTCCATAAAATCCCAGAATGTATCAATTAATTCTTCTATTTTTACTATATCTCCCATATATTCTAAATAAACTTGAACTTGTCTTTTATCCATCACAATACCTAAAATTTTTTCATATTCATCCATATAAGCTAATAATGGTTTTACTTCTGCTTGTTTATCAAAATAATACCTATTTTTAACAGGTCTTGGTAATTCTACAACTTCAAATAAATTATCATCTCCACCTAAAAACATTACTAACCCATTTTTTA
Source organism: uncultured Candidatus Peribacteria bacterium (assembly GCA_964625125.1). GTDB lineage: Bacteria > Patescibacteriota > Gracilibacteria > Absconditabacterales > Absconditicoccaceae > CAZVAP01. The sequence goes on from CAZVAP010000018.1 coordinate 2,877, forward strand.
AGTTTGAGAAATTTGCCTCAATATATTCTACCACTTCTTCTTCATAATCCTCTACCATTCTTTTAATATCCTTATTTTCTTGAACTTCTGGCATCTTTTTAATCTCTTGAAAAAAGTCCTTAGCTTGCCCTCTTGTTACTTTTTTTGCATCCGGTCTTGTTTTAGAAGTATCCAAATAAATAGTTATTACAGGTAAAGTATTTATTTTTTCTCCTAACTTAACAATTGATTCTCTATCAAAAACACTAATCATTATTTTTTATTTATTATCTAAAAGCTTATTATAGCACTTAAGCTATATAAGTGCTATAGTTATAATCTATTTACAAAAAATTTCAAGTTTTTTTTAAAAAAAGAGCTTTTAAAAAGCTCTTATACATTAAAAGTCCCAACTTCATTTTAATGAGCTAGACTGAGTATAATTTGTAACTGTACTTTCAAAGAAATTTCATTTTTCAGAATTATGATCCCATAATCTTTCCAAATGCTTATAAGGATTTTCAGTATAATCTGGGTATAATGGTTCCAAACCTATCATATCTAATCTTTGATTAGCAAGCCGTTTTGTATATTTATCAATACTTTCTTCATTCATTCAAATTATAGAATTTCAAATTATGTGAGTTGACCAAGCAATTTCCTGATCTACTGCTGTTTTAAACATATCATAAATTAAATCTTTATCAAACAAATCTGGATATTCTTTAGAAATTTCTCTAATTAAATTTGCAAATAAAGTTACATGAGTTAATTCATCTCTTCTGATGTAATTTATCATTCTTTGACTAGCTACCATTTTACCCATATCAGCTAATGTATCAAAATAAGCAAACCCATTATAAAAATAAATACTTTCAAGCAAATAATTACCTATAACAGACCTAAAGAAATTTTTATCTGTAGGATTATCTACAAAATCTTGATAAATACCACCAATAAATTTTATTCTATCAAATAAATACTTATCTTTCTTCCAAAAATAATAAATATCATCCCTTTTTTCAGCAGGAACTACTGATTCTAGTATAGTAGCATAAGACTGACTATGAATAGCTTCTTGATAATCTTGAATAGCTAAAATAAGATTAATCTCTGGAGCTGTAACATAATCATTAATATTTGGCAAATTCAATGTTTGAATACTATCCAAAAAAATTAAAAATGATAAAATTCCATCGTAAGCTTTTCTTTCAGCCTCTGTAAGTGAAGTTTTATATTGAACTGCATCTTCTCATAGTCATTTAACTTTTTCTGGTACCCAAAAATTTCCTATCATAACCTGGTAAAGATTTTTTGCCCATCAATACTTTGTGTTATTAAGCTGGAAAATTTTTGTAGTAGAACCCTTAATTACTCTTCTTTTTGAAACATCATCATCTCCTTCTGGATTAAACAACAATACATGTCACATTAAATCTTGTCAATGTCTTGAAACAACAACATCATTTGTAGTTGAGTAAATTCTTTTAATTTCATTTTCTATCCAGTTAATTAGTTCATCTAAACTGGGTGCCTGATAAGATAATTTTACTAATTCACCTTTTACTTTTAAATCTTCCTCAACTTGTCAAAAATAATTATCACCTATTTTATCAACTTTCAAAGTTATTTGCAAATTATTTACAGGATTTAGTTTTATTTGCATCATATTTATATTTATTTAATAAATTCTTTTTATTTAAATTTATTTCTTCCAATTTCAAATAAAAGATTCAAGTTCAACTTTTCAAGTTAAATATCAGTATTGATAGTTGACCTTAGAAACTACTTTAAGCAGCTGGTTTTCATCAGCTATTCTATCTTCAGGTTGTAAATAAACACCAGTAAAAAATACATATCTATAATAAGGAGTTTTCTCTCAAGTAAAGTAATTATAAATTAATCAACTGAAAATTTCTTCTCAAGCTGAATTTAAAACAAAAATATTTTTTTTATACAATCTAGCCTTTTTAAGATTATTTATTTTTTGTAAATTTATTTTAGTTCAGGTTAAGTCTAACCAAGTAATATATTTTTCTCAAATTTTAAATCTAGTATAAGTATTATTTTTTATCTCATCTATAGTTCAAGTAATATAATTCCAAGGTAAATACTTTATAAAATTGGTATCTCTTATATTATAAATATTTTCTAGTGATTCTTTTGCTAAAAAAGTTGCTTTGGTTTTTAACAATACTTTTTTAGATAAAACAATATTTTTATTAACAACAAGTAAAATAGCTAACAAGCCTATACCAAAAATTATAATGGCAATTACAACTTCAACTAAAGTAAAAGCCTTTTTCATTAGATATTATTGATTAAATAAATAACTATTTCCTAAAATTAAAGTAATATCGTATCAACTTCAGGCATATTTTATATCTCAAGTTTTATAACTAAGTCAACCAGCAACAAAAGTAGGTAATAATTGCTGAGTAATAGGTTTTGAATTATAAACATATCCTAAATTTGAATCAAAATACTTGGTAGCATTTCTAACATCTACAATATTAAATCAGTAATTTTTTAACTTATAAGCTAACTGAGAAGCTACAGGCTTTGTATAACCATAATATTGTCTTATTTTTCTTTTATTAATTCAATTAAGTATTTGAATTTTAGCATTTTCAAGCCACAATTCAGGGTAATCTAAAGCTATAAATGCAAACTTTTTAATCTTATCATAAACTTCTACATTATTTGGAGTTGCTCCAACAGGAAGCAATACTGCTTGTCAATTGAAAGCATCCCTTGGAGCTGGATAAACAAAACAACCTGGTGTTAAATTTCTCCAAGTAACATTTTTGAAGAAACAATCTCAATTTAAAACATAAGAATGAATTTTCAAATCTTTAGCATAAGGTATAAAACTTAAGATAGTTGGAAAATCCATATCAGTTTTAAAAGTATCCTGAATCCTTAAATATAAACTTTTAATTTTACTAGGAGACAATAAAACATCAGTAGAAAGCAATTTTTTTATTATAGCTTTTATAATTTGCTCTTGTCTAGCAGAACGAGAAAAATCAGAAGTAGAATGCCTACTTCTAGCATACTTTAAAGCTGTTTCTCAATCTAAATGATGAATTCATTTTGTAATTTTAAATGTAGTGTAAGTCCGATTTGGACCAGGATACCTATAATCAATCAAAGTATAAGGAACATTTACAGTAATACCCCCAATAGAATTTATAAACTTTTTAAATCCTCAAAAATCTACAACCACATAATAATTTATATCAATACCTGTAATTTGTTTAATCTTTTTTTCTAACTTTTCAGCAGCTTTATCAAAACTTTTAGTTCTAAGATATTCATTTGCAAAAATATAATTTATTCTCCCTCCTCTATATTTATCATATTTTACATATAAATCCCTTGGAATAGACAAAAAAGTTAAAGTCTTAAGTTTAGGATTAAAAGATGCTATCATAATCGTATCTGTTAAATAACCTCCATCATGATTTTTTCCTCAAATTCACAATAACAAAATATTTATATTACCAACATAATCTTTTTTAGGAGTCTTAGCATAAATTTTAGAAAAAGTCTTTACAGCAGTCCAAGCTAAATTTTTAACATAATTTCAGACATTATAAGCAATAGTATTCCAAAAATACAGCAAAGAAATTAGAACTATAAATACAAAAAAAAATCTAAAAATTTTTTTATAAGATATTTTATTTTTAGGTTTAGAATAAGATTTTAGGCTTACAGAATCAAAATTTTTCTTTTTAAAAAACATTATCAAATTATACAAAATAAATTTATTTCATTTCTTTCATTACTTCTAACATAGCTTTTGCTAATAATTTAACTTTTTCCTCATCAAAATTCTCATTATTTTCTTCCGAAATTTCCTCTTCTTCAGATACTTGCTGTTTAAAAATTAAGCTATTTAGTTCATTAGCAACCTTATTTGGATTATAAACATCAGGGAAAATATTTGTATGTCAGGCTCTCCTAATATTTAAATCTCCTTTATTGAACAAAATATCAATTAATCAGCTTTGATCTGCAAAAATACTCTCTATAGCTTCAAAATCCAAGACATCAATTGTATTTTTAAACAATCAGTACCATTGATATATAACTACAGAACGAGAAGTAACAACTAAAGCATCCAAATATATATCTAAAAAACCTAAAACAAAGTAAAAATACAAAAATAAGGTTAAAAATCAAATAAAATAAGTAGCAAATCTAGGAAAATAAACACTTAAAAAGTTATACAAAAAAAAAAGAATGATAATACCTAGTATAGATATTATCATTAAAGGAAGATAAACAATAGGATGATGAGAAATTATATATAAAAACTCCTCATCAGTATCAATTAATTTAGATAGAATCTTTTTTTTAATATCCATAAGAAAAATTTAGAAAGTAAGGAATTATTTTTTTCTTTGTTCTTGCAATTTTTTCATTTTTTCCAATCTTTCCAAATATTTTTGTCTTTGACCTTTTACTACTACTTCTACTTTTTTATCTGGATTATAAGCAGGATGACAACTTATACAAGATTCTACCTTAATTGGACCTGGAACTGTAGCAGAACCTAAAGTATGTTTAGCACCACAAATACAAACTACCTCTACATCTTTATAAATTGTTGGATGAATACCTTTTTTAGCCATTAGTATAATTAATCAAATAAAACCTTTTATGTACTATTCTCTTTCATCTGGAGAATATAACATATCTTCATCAGCCCTTTTATAAGAATATATTTCTGATTCATCAAAGAATCTAGCAATTTCTTCTTTTGCTGCTTCTAAATTTTCTGAAGCATGAATAACATTATTTCCTATACTCATTGAATAATCTCATCTAATTGTTCCTGGTTGTGCCTGTCTAGAATTAGTTACACCAGCCATTAATCTTACAACTTCTACAGCATCCTTACCTTCCCATACTTGAAGAATAACAGGAGCAGAAGTCATAAAAGAAACTATACCAGGAAAAAAAGGCTTATCAACTAAATGAGCATAATGTTCTTTTAATTGCTCCTCAGTTAATTTTACCATTTTTGAAGCTACTAATTTTAATCATTTCTTTTCTAACCTTGAAATAATTTCACCAGTTATACCTCTAGAAACAGCATCTGGTTTTAAAATAACTAATGTTTTTTGCATACTTTATTTTAAAGAATAAATAATTAATCTTCTTTTACATCAATAACCATTACTGGACAAGCAGCAGCAGCTTGCTTTGCACATTCTAATTCTTCAGGAGTATCTGGCTGCTTAACTGCATATGATTTATTATTATCATTAAATTTAAATATATTTGGACAAATTGCCACACAAGCTCAACATGAAATACAACCTTCTGAATTAACCTCAACTTTTTTAGAAGAATTGCTCTTATTATTATTTATATCAGCCATACTTTTAAATTAAGTTTAAATATAAGCTGGAACATAATACTAATTTAACTTACCTTTTCAAGATTTATTTTATAAGTCCAAGCTTTTTAAGGGCATCTTCTGCTGCAGAAGTCTGGGCTTTTTTCTTATTTGGACCGTAACCCTCACCCAAAAGTTCTTCATTATTATACACTTCAGCTCTATACAAAATAGGATTTCATTTCTCATCTACTTTTTCTTCATAATCTTTATATACAGGAATTTGTTTATATTTTTTTTGTAAATACTCCTGAAGCATACTTTTAGGACTTTTAATTTTTCAGCTTTTTTGTAATTCTGAAAATTTTGAATAAACATACTTTTCAACAAACTTCCTTGCTTCTTGTTCTCATAAATCCAAATACAAATAAGCTATTAAAGCTTCTATAAAATCTGACAAAACTGAATCTTTATTTTTTCAATCAGAATTTAATTCTCCCAATCATAAGAAAATATAATCTCAAGCATTTATTTGTCTTGCTACATCAGCTAAAATTTTTTCATTTACTAAAGCAATTTTATATAAACTCATTATATCCTCACCCATTGGAGGATTTTCATGATACAAAAGGTCTGCAATAATAAAACCTAAGATAGCATCTCACAAAAATTCTAATCTTTCATTAGAAGGTATTTTTTTATGAACATCGTTGGAAAAACTTTTATGAGTAAATGCTCTTTTTAAAAGTTCAATATTATAATTTTGTCCTAAATCAATACCTAAAGACTTTAGATAATTTACTAATCTATCATCAGCTTCCTGGTATTGTTTTAAAAGTAAATCTACTTTTTCCATTTTTACTTCTTATTTTAAAATTATAAAACTTTATCTAATAGTGCATGAATTAATCCTATATTTGAATCTGAAGTAAAAGTACTTGCAAGCAAATCTGCTTCTTTAATTAAAACTGCTTTAGGAGTAGAAAAAACTACACTTTCTGTTTTCATTAAAAGTAAGATACTTTGAGTTACAGATTCTAATTCAAAAAATTTAAATTTAGGCAAATAATTATCAAAATCCTGTATTAACTCATCATAATGGTTAACTAAATAATCCATATTTTTAACAACATAATCATATTCCAACGAATCAATATCTTTCTTTTTTACTATTTCACTTACATAAGTTAAAATATCAGAAAATTCATCAGAAGATGGATCAAAGTACTTTAAAAGTTCTTCAGGATTAAGAGGATTTGAAGTAGTTTTAACAAGAAAGTCTCCCAATACTGAAAAATCATACTTTTTAAACTCTTCTACATTTACCTTATTAAGTCCAGATTTAACAATAGTTTCGACTTTTTCAGCAAAATTAATATACAAATCTTTAAAAAGAAAATTCCTCAAAAAATTATACATATAAATTAACCTCCATAAAACTTTTCTAGAGTAAATACGGTTATTAAGTCCCATAAAAATTTAACAAAAAAATAAATCTACATAACAAAAAAAGAACTTCTTAAGCTTCAATTGGAGTTTCAGAAGTTCTTGCTTTAATAGTAATTACTTGTTTTCCTTTATAATATCCACAAGAAGGACATACGTGATGTTTTCTTTTCAAAGAACCACAATTCTCACAAGTAACCAATACTAATTTCTTTAAAGTTTTTTTAATTTTATTTGTTCTCCAAGTAGAAGTTCTTTGATGTTTTTTAGCTATAGAAACTTTTTTCTTTGGTACTGCCATTATAATAAATTAATTACTAAATACTATCCTGAAGGATATAGAACAAGGAACTTTATCCCTTCTTCTTTACCCTTCAACAAAAAACAGGGGCGGAAGGACTCGAACCCTCGACACGTGGCTTTGGAGACCACTGCTCTACCAACTGAGCTACGCCCCTAAGTTAATTTGGGTCTGCAGGGATTCGAACCCTGGACCACCGGCTTAAGAGGCCGTTGCTCTACCAACTGAGCTACAGACCCAAAAATTAGTGCAGGTAATAATAACAATTTGTTTTTATTTTTCAATAATAAGTAAAAGTTTTTTTTACTTAACAATTAATCTTACTTATTAAACCTACAACTCCTATCATAGCAGCATTATCTGTTGAATACAAATTTTTAACCGGAGTATAAAAATTTAAAATTCAATATTGCTCCATATTATCCTTAATAAAGCTTTTTAACGACTCATTAGCACTTACTCCTCAAACTAAAGCAATATTTTTAATTCAGAAATATTTAGCAGCCTTTAATAATTTTTTTCAAAGAGTTTCTACAACAGCTTGCTGAAATTCATATGCTATAGCCGATTTAATTTCTTCGGATAAAATTCATTTTTCTTCAAATTCCTTAATTTTATAATTAACTTGAGCTTTTAAACCTGAAAATGAAAATAAAAACTCATTCTTTTTAAGCCAGATCCTTGGGAATTTTATCCCATAATCTTTAAAATTATAATTTTTAGCTAAATCAAAAATCCACTTTCAACCTGGATAAGGTCAACCTAACATTTTAGAAACTTTATCAAAAGCTTCTCAAGCAGCATCATCCAAGGTAAATCCTAATTTATATAACTTAAAAGGACCCAATTCTCATTTAATTATTTCATCAGACAAAGCATAACTTTCTTTTATTTTAAGCAGATATTGATTTAATTCTTCAGTTTCAAAATCTCCTTTGCTTACCAAAAAAATCTCATTATGTCCTCCAGAAACTGTTAAAACCAATAAAGGAAATTCTATATCAGTAAATTTTCTTTCACAAAAAATAGAAAAAATATGACCATAAATATGATTTACTGGGACTAACTCTTTATTTAAAAATTTCTCTAAAGTATTAGCTAAGGTTTTTCCTACAAGTAAACTACCAGGAAGTCAAGGGCAACAAGTATAGGATATAAAATCAGTTTTTTCTATATTAGATAATCAAATTTCTTCCAATAAATCAATTATTTTTTCTTCATGTAATCTACTTGCTAATTCAGGAACTACTCATCAAAATTTAGTATGATTTTTAATTTGAGAATGTAACAAAATTTTTTCAACATTAAAAAAGTTTTCTTCAAAGCTAACTATAGCTAATGATGTATCATCACATGAAGTTTCAATTGCAAAGGTTTTCATAAAAATTTTTATTTAAGTAAATCATCAATAAGCTTTAATGCTTCTTCTGTGTCAGTATCTAAATCTCAGGAAACACTATTTTTTTTCTGTAAAGAATGATTCAAATTGTTATTTCAAGTTAGAGTTTTATTACCTCAAGTATTCAAATTTTGATTTAAATCAGAAGATTTATTAAGACCATTTCAATTAGTATAATTAGTTAATTTATAAGAACATCCACTTAAAAATAAAATACATATCAGCCAAACAACCAATTTTCTCATCTCCAATATAAAAAAATAAATCCTTAATAAACTAAGGATTTTATTTAAATTTTCAAACTTAATCTAAGCTATTTTTTTAGTTTTAAAAGACCCGTTATTCATTGGTTTATAAGCTTTATTTGCATATTCTCAAATAATAATCATAGCATCTACCTTACTTTTAGCAGAAATAGATGTATTCTTTTTCAAGAAAAAATCTAAAGCATCCTCTATTTTTTTATCATAAGCAAACATTATATACAAAACTTTATCCAATAACTCTGGTATATTCCCTATATAAGCATAATACTTATAATTCTTTTCTACAAATTTCTGTAAAAATTCCCTTGCTTGAGTAATATCGTTTGGATTTTCCAATGAATTCAAAGCATTTAATTTTTCTCATTTAGCTATTTCAAATTGTACAAAACTTTCAATTTCTTCAGGTTTAGCAGTTATTTTAGAAACATTTATATTTTTCATTTTTGTTTTTATTTTAACTTTTAAATTTTATATTCTAACAGAAGTTATATAGTTATTTTGAATTTCACGCAATGAGTTGATTAAGTTATCCAACTGTTCATAAACATTTTTTACTTTATATGGATTCATATAATACAAACTATAAGCCACTTCATCTACCAAAAAACCTAGTATTTTATTTTCCAGCAATATATCTACAATTTCATTAATCATTTTATTTTTATTTGCTTGTCACATTTGAATTTGTTAATAACTTGTTAAAAGTATGTTAATTATAAAATAGAAAATTATTAAGTCAATATATTATGATAAATCAACCTCTCTAACTCATTTTTTATTAGATTTTATGTAAGAAACCAAGTTCATATCATGAGTAATAAATAACACTGTATTTCCCTGATTATTTAATTCCAGCAATAAATCTACTATTTGTTTGGCTGTTAAGGGGTCTAAGTTTCAAGTAGGCTCATCAGCTATGATAAATTGAGGATTTGAAACTAATGCCCTTGCAATTGCAACTCTTTGTTTTTCTCATCAACTTAAATATGGAATTTTTATATCTTTTTTATCATATAATCACACTTTATATAAAACATTTTTTACTTTTTCCTCAATTTTATCTGGCTTTTCTCATTTCATTTCAAGTATATATGCAATATTTTCATAAACAGTTTTCCAATCAATAAGCTTAAAATCCTGAAAAATTACTCAAATATTTCTTCTATATTTTTGAACTTCTGCATCAGAAAACCTACTAATATCCTCTTTCTTAAAAAAAATACTTTTCCTTGGTGGCTTAAGTTGTCTAATTAAAAACTTCACTAAAGTAGTCTTTCAACTACCTGACCTTCACAATAAAATTAAAAAATCATTTTCATACAATTTAAAAGAAAATTTATTAAATAAAAATTTATAATCTCCAGGATATCACCAAGTTAAATTTTCAATTTCTACCAAAGGAAGCATTAGATAAAGTTTATGTTTTAAAGCTAACCATATTTTAAATATTTTCTCAAATCAAAAAAATAAACATATTTACATTTACAAAAAAAGACTAACCTTATGTTAGTCCATTAAATTTATATTATTTAAGTCATATTCAAACACAACATCCTTTCTTTCTGTAATAAAATGATAATTTATATCCTCTTTTTTATTTTTATTATGAGAAACAATTACCTCATACACTGGATTTATAAAATAAAAGTGTCTTCCTGATGGTAAATGATTTGAAATTCAGTAATCTCCTGTAGTATCTCCCATACCTCAAACAATATCTTCAAAAATTCACTTATCTTTTAAAATCTTAATAAAATTGTATTTCTGATCTTTAGAGTATAAATTATACACATATTTTTGCTCTAAATTAGCATATGCACAAAAACCAAATATTTTTCCTCAACTTCAATTTCAAAATAAATCAGCTACATATTTTTTAAGTAAGTCCAAATATATATCAAATACAAAATTTGAACTTCAGGAAATAAACAAAAAATAGTATCATTTATCTAAAATTTCTTTCATTTTATTTATAGAGAACTTAAAGGGATTAACCTTTTGATGCCTATAAAAATAATCTTTTAAATATCATAAAAAATCAGACCAATCTACTTGATAGTGATGTTTATAAATAAGAAATAACCCAGCATTTAAATATTCTGAATAATCAATTTGTCTATTATAAGCTAATTTTTCTAAATCTTTAAATAATTTAAAATCATCTAAAAACTCTTTGTATTTTTCAACATCAATTTTCTCTATATCCAAAGTTCTTAAATATTTTGCAAACACAGTAAAAGCCTCTTTAATCAAAGTACCTCTAAAAAAAGTTCAATCTAAATCCGATAAAAAATACTTCCCTTTTGGTAATTGAGCTAATCTATCAGTATAAAATTTTTCATTAAAATAATCATTTCTAATTTTTATTCCTAAAGTTTCCAATATATCAAATTTTCATTCAGTATTTTTATAAATTTCTAAAGCTTCTTTAAGCAACATCTAAATTTTTTAAAATATTTAAAACAAAATCTTTAGAAGAATGTCAAGATATAGCTAAATTAAAATGGTTTTCAAACTTTTTTTTCACAATATCATTATTAATAAAATTAGCTCACAAACATTCCCATAAAAAAATATTAGTTCCAGGCTCTAAATAAGACCAAAAATTTGAGTATAATTCAATTTTTCAATCTAAAAAAGCAAGTAAATCTTCAATAAAATAAACCTCATCTGCTTCAAAATCCCCTTTCTCAAACCAATTAAACTTTCCTTCTCCTAAAGACCAAACAAAAAAACCTAAAGTTTTTATTTCTTTACCCTTAAAAGAATTTAACTTAATTACATAATTTCAATTATTATCCAAAGCTAAATTTTTTAAATTAGCATCAGTTCTCCCATATTGATAAGGAACAAATTTATTATTTAAATAATTTTCCAATTTATCTAGTGAGTTAGGTAGATTAAAATCATAATCCATAATTGGCTTTTGAACCAATTTTCTTGAACATTCACAATTTAAATCTCTCTCAACATAAAAATATTTTCATTGTAAGTAATCTATTTTTTCAATGCTTTGCAAATCTCATTTTTCAAAAATATATCTTCATTTCCACTCATAAGAACATTTATCTATTTTATCTCCAAACTTATTAAGAGCATACATTGGATAAGACAAACCAAAATCTCAAGCTACTTCAGTTTCTAATTCTATATTTTCTTGTAAAGACATAATCTGTAATTTAAGCATATCACATCATAATATTTCAGCTGGAAAAATTATTCCTTGTCAAATAAATCATCTTACAAATCCTGGCAATTTATAAATATTTGCTTTTATACCTTCTTCTTCCAAAGCAAAAATATTATTATAATGTTGATACATTTCAGAAATTCTTTTTTGTTTATATTCTAGGAAAAACTCTTCTCTTTGAGAAACAGGTAAATCAATAATAGTTAAATTTCCTTCAAGCTCATTTCTTGTAGATAAATAAACCCTAGTTTCAAAATTTTTTTGAGTAAAAAGCTTATACAAATAACCAATTCAGTCTTCTGAATCAGGAGGAACAATGTCAACTTCAGTATAAAAAATTTCTTTTTCATTCCATACACATAAAGTCATTACATCTGCTTCATTAGTATTCATCCAATCAGGGAAAATTACCCCTTGAATATTAATTCCTTTATATTTAAAAGTTTCTTTATTTTTTAAAATTTTAATTTCACAAGATAAATATTTTAAAAACAAGTCTTTTAAATAAGCTAAAGTTTCAGGTATAATCAATAAAGGCTTTGTTTTTAAGCTAGTAAACAATTTTACTAAAAAATATGGATCTAGATGATCCATATGAGAATGAGAAATAAACACTACATCTGGAGTAAATTTTTCATAATCAATATTTACAATAGGATT
>CAZVAP010000019.1:0-15393 GCA_964625125.1 uncultured Candidatus Peribacteria bacterium
TCAGGAAATGAAGAAAAAGTAGATACTGAAAATTTAAGCATTAAACTAAAATTTAGTAATAAAAAAATAATTTAGTAATAAAAAAAATATATTCCAACATTTAATCTAATTAAGTTTCCTATATAATAAATTTTATCTTAAAGTCAAGATTTAAAGTCATTAAAAAGATATAACACATATTGTACATTTAGTTAAAATTTCTATTCACAAATTTAGTTAAAAAATATAACAAATAAGCTTTTTAGTACTTATTTTATAACTAAAAATTAATCACTACTACTTCAACTATCTCCATCAGAATCAAAATCACTACTAAAATCTCATCCTAGAAAAAAACTATCTTTATTAGTTCACTCCTGGTTATTATCTCAACTAAAAGATATGTTATCTACATTATCTTTATCACCAGAATTATAATCTCTTTCAGAACTATTTCAAATTCCAAACAAATCTTTTATCCATCCCAACAATCATCAATTATCCTCCTTCTCATTATTACCTAAAGGAATAGAATCATCAGAATTTATACTTTGGCCTACATCATAATCCAAATCAAAAGATGTATTATCATTATTTTTATAATCATCTTCAGATGTGTCATTACTACAATTTATTCTATACTGATTTTTAAGGTCCTCAAGTAATATTTTTTCTTTCTCAGTTAAATTATCCTTTTTTAACAATTCATCAATTTTACTCTTTAATTCTGAACATATCATTCTATTTTAATAAAAAAATATAAAACTCCTAAAATTATAAGTAACAGACCTTATCTTTCAACTACATCATATAATACTTGAGATTAAATTTATTTACACTATACTAAATTTAGCCTAACTAATGAATCCAACTAAAATAAGTATTTATCTATTTAATACTATCTATGAACCTCCAAGAAAAAATTAATTTCATCAAAAATACATTATTTAAAATGTATCCAGAAAACAAAACAGAACTAAAATATTCTAATGACTATCAGCTTTTAATAGCAGTTCTTATGTCTGCACAAACCACAGATAAACAAGTAAATAAAGCAAATGAAAAATTTTTTCAAGTTTTAAAAAAACCAGAAGATGCCTTAAAATTATGAGTAGAATGAATTAAAAAATACATCAAATCAATATGATTTTACAACAACAAAGCTAAAAATATTTATGAAACCTCAAAAATTTTAATAGAAAAGTATAATGGAAAAATACCTCAAACATTAGAAGAATTAACAAAATTACCTGGTGTTTGAATTAAAACAGCTAAAGTAGTATTAGCAATTTTATATAATCAACCTTACTTACCAGTTGATACTCATGTTCATAGAGTTTTAAATAGGTTAGGAATAGTAAATACAAAAACTCCTTTAGAAACAGATAAAAAAGCAGCTGAAATACTGGATAAAGATGCAACTATAAAATTACATCATAGCCTAATATTTTTCTGAAGATACCATTGTACTGCAAGAAATCCCAAATGTAATGAATGCCCTTTTACAAAAATTTGTAATTACTATAAATCTAAAAATTCTTCAAATCATTAAGAATATTTAATGCTTGTAAAGGAGTAATATTATTAATATCAATTTTTTCCAATTTATCCTTTAGTTTATCACATTCAGGTGTTTCTACCTCTTCAAAAAGACTTTGAACAATAACTTTTTTATTAGCAGATTTATCAAATTGAGTTTCAATTTCTTTTGCTTTTTTAATAATTTCTTTAGGTAATCAAGCTAGTTCAGCTACATAAATACCATAAGACTTATCAGCTCCTCACGGCAATATTTTTTTCAAAAAAATTATTTTTCCATCATATTCATGAACTCAAACACAAAAATTTTTAATTCTAGTAGGATATTTCTCTTCTAATTTAATTAATTCATGGTAATGAGTAGCAAATAAAGTTTTTGATTTAAGTTTTTCTACAACATATTCTATAACTGCTTGTGAAATAGCCATTCAATCATAAGTAGAAGTTCACCTTCATAATTCATCAAAAATTATAAAAGATTTTTCATCAGCATTATTTAAAATATTAGCAACTTCTATCATTTCGGTCATAAAAGTAGATTGTTTTTTAACCAAAACATCACCAGAACCAACTCTTGCAAAAATTCAACTTAAAACATAAGTTTTACACTCAGAAGCTGGAACATACAATCAACAATGAGATAACAATAAAATTAAGCTATTTTGCCTCAAATAAGTAGATTTTCATCCCATATTAGGTCAAGTAATAATATGGACTATGGATTCTTTCATATATAAATCATTATCAATGAATGCTTCATCCTTTGGTAAAAATTGCTCTATTACAGGATGTCTTCACTTTTTAATAAGAATTTCATTAAATTCATCTGAAACAATAGGCTTTGTATAATTATTAGCTTTAAAAAATTCTCATAGATTTATAAATATATCAATATAAGCTACTTGTTGAGCTAGATTTTCAATTTCTTCAGTTAAATAAGATAATTTTTGTTTCCAATTTTCCAAAATTTCTTTCTCTGTTTCTTGTAATTCAAAAGTTGCTTGTAAAATTTTTGATTCCAAAGATTTTAAATAATCATTTGTATATCTTTCAACTAATTTTAAGGTTTGTTTCCTAGTAAAAACATACTTTTCGTTATCAAAAGTTTTCATTAATTTTTCAAATTTAGGAACATCTTTTTTTGAAACTTCCAATAAATAACCCTGATTGTTAATATACTTTATTTTTATAGGCAATCAAAATTTATTTACTAGCTCCTGTTGATAATCAATAAGAAGTTTATCAGAATGATAAGCTATTTTTCTTAATTCATCTACCTTTTCTGAAAAACCATCTTTAATATAATCTTTTTCAACAGAAAAATCTCAATCATTCAATCATTCATTTAATAAATTCTTTAGTTCTACTATATCTTCAGATAGGTACAAATATTTATTATCTATCTTTGAAAGCTCAAAAATAGCATTTAAGGATGTTTTCAATTTTAACCAATGAAAAGGATTGTTTGACTTGTATTGAATAAGATAAGACAATCTTTCAATATCATAAATTTGTTTTAAATATTTCTTAAATTCTAAAACCTTATTAAAATTCATAAAATATTCAAAACCTTCTAATCTATAATTAATTTCTTCTAAATTTTTTAAAGGATGTAACAACCAATTTTTCAAAGTTCTAGAACCCACATTTGTTATAGTTTTATCCAAAATAGCAAACAAACTATGTTTTTTATCATTATCATAGGAAGAAGATAAAATTTCTAAGTTCCTAATTGTAATACTATCAAAATAAATATAATCTCAAACTTGAGAAAATTTAATTTTAATCAAATTAACTGGAATAGATAAATTTTCTAAATAATCAATTAATAAAGCTAAAGTTTTCCTTTTAGAGTCATTATCCAAAGCTTTTCCATAAACATCAAAAGATAAAACATATTTTTTTAGCTTATCTTCCCATAAATAAGGCAAGCTACAATATGATACAAAAGCAGATAAATAAGTAGATATATAATCTTTTAAATCCTGATTTTTAGAAAGTTTATCAACTAAAACTATTTCTTTAGGAAAAATTTTAAATAATTGTTCCTTTAAATCTTCGATATTTGAAAATTCAGAAACATTAAAAATTCATACAGAAATATCTCACCAAACTATATAATATTTTCAATTTTCTTCGTAAATAGCTACAATATTATTTTCATTTTTTTCTTCTTTTACATAAGTTCAAGGAGTAATAACTTGAGTAACTTTTCTTTCTACAACTTTACCTGGTACAACCTCTCAAACTTGTTCTGCAATAGCTACTTTATAACCAGCTTCAAGTAATTTTGGTAAGTACTTATCAACAGCATGAAAAGGAATTCAAGCCATAGGAATAGGATTAGAAGAATTTTTATCTCTTGAAGTAAGTGCAATATCTAACACTTTAGCACAAATTTTTGCATCATCATAAAAAACCTCATAAAAATCTCACATTCTAAAAAATAAAATAGCATCTTTGTATTTTTCTTTTATTTGAAGATACTGCTTTTGAGCTGGAGTTAAAGACATTGAAATTATTTATCTTCTAAAATTTTATCTACTACATAATTAGCAGTATTTACAATGTGTTTAAATCTATCAGAATTTAGATGAATTCAACCATAATATCTTGTAACTATTATCAACACATTAGCAATATTTTTATTCCTTAAAACTGATAATATGCAATTTCAACCTCCTATTTCTCCATCATCATTTTTACCCTCAATAATTCCATCACTTGTAACAATTCTATAAGCATAAATATTATGAGTAGCTTTTTTATAAAATTTATCTTTTAAAATATCCTTTAAAGCTATTTTTATATCTTTTGTAGAAAAAACTTTTATAGCTGTTCATGAAAATTTACTTTTTCTATCCACAACAAAATTTTTTACAAAAAACTTTTCTAAATTTGGCTGGTGTACATCAAAAGAAAATAATGTTTGTGTTTCAAAAGTTTTATATCTTTTATTCATCTAAAATTTATCAATTATAAATCTTCGTAGTTTATCTTTTGCCTTGGAAATTCAAATTCTAGGAGTAGCAATAATATTTCCTGGAGTATAATTTATATCATAAACTCAAATTTTATTTGAATTTTCTAAATTTTCTCAATTAAAAGATTTATCAATTCAAAAATATTTAGTAAGCTTTCCTGGTCAATCTATTTTTTTAGAAAAATCAATTTTCTTCAAATTTTCAAAAGGAACAATTCATCTAATCAAGACAGCACCAGGAATTGTATCTGAAGTAAAATTTAAACAATAATGTACTCAGTAAATAAGATAAACATAAACATAACCATAAGTATCATACATTAACTTATTTCTTTCAGTTTTCTTTCAATAAGCATGTGAGGCTTCATCACATTTATGTTTATAAGCTTCAGTTTCATATATTAATCAATATTTATTTCAAACTTTTATTACTTTCCCTAATAAATTTTTAGCAACATCAATTGTATCCTGCTTAAAAAATGATGAATTTAATTGTTTCATTAATTTAATCTTGATTTAAAATATCTCCTGATTATCCTTAACAATAAGGCTGAGGAAGTTGAAACCCTTGTAAAATGGCTCCTCAACACTTATCTTAAAGGGAGGCATCATCCAGGGGACAACCCTGGTGGCCACCCACCTTGAAATTCAGGAGGGCCATTTACAGAAAGGGAATCTCTTCCTCGGTTTTTTATTTTAACTTAGATTTAATAAAATCAACAAATCAGCTAAAAGAAATATTTGATGTAATAGGTTTTTTAATATAAGTAATAACAAAATATTTAAGCATTTTCTTTCTATTTGAAAAATATGAATAATCTAAATTAGGAATTTTATATTTTTTGTTAACAAACAATCACATTTTCTCATTTCCTAAAATAACCACAGGTATAACCTGTTGATAAATTTTATTAAGATTAGAGAAAATTTTCTTTTTTTTATTTAAAGGTGCTAACAAATCCTGTTTAATTAAATTAGCAAAGTTAGGATTTACAAAGTTAGAAGGGTTTGACAAAGGATCTTTAGAAAGAAAAATATAAGAAATATCCTTTCAATCAAAATTTATACTTCAAATAGCTAAATCATAATCTTGTGATTTTAAAATTTTAGTGTATTCAGTTTGTCCTACTTTATCAACTATCACTTTACCTGGATAAATTTTGGTTAATACTTTTACTATAATATCTCCTATTAAACTATCTAAATTACTATTAAGATAAACTACTTTAAAATCAGGAACTTCTAATTTAAATTTTGGATATACAATTTTTTTATAGAAAAGCTTTATATTTCAAATTTTAACCAACTTATCTCCAGAGCTACCATAAATTACATAGTTATTTTCTCAAGGTTTTATATTTTTAAATTTTTCACTTACTACATACTTAAATTTTTTACTAAAAGGAATATAAGTTTTCAAAAAATAAACATTTCCAGAATTTGCTGATATAGCAATTTTAGAATATCAAGTAGTTAATGTTCAATAAAAAGCTAATTTATCTTGTATTGATTTAACAAAGTAAGATTTATTTTCTCCAGTATAAATAAGATAATCTTTAGTAATTTTTTGTAAAGTATCTTGATATTGTTGTTGTTTTTGAACAGATAAATTTTGAAGTAAGATATTTTTAATATCTCAACTAGATAAATTAATTTCAGGCAACTTAAATAATCAATAACCATTAAAAGCTAAACGATTAGATAAAACTTCATTTGATTTCAATGCTTCAATAAATTTTTTTGATAAAAATGCTTTAATTTTAGAATTAGTTTGCTTTTTAACATTCCAAAATAAAGCATAACGAGTAGGCAACAAAATATCATATTTATTAAATTTTTGTGGCTGAAAATTCTCATATCAGTTAAATAAATCCAATTTAATACTACCTGTTAAATACTTTTTTAAATCTTTTCAGTTAGTTACTAGGTTAAACTGATATTTATCAAAATAATAATTTTTACAATTTTTATAGTCCAAAACTATTGTAGTTTTAAAATTTGATTTTGAATCTATCTTAACACAGGTAGAATTAACAAAATTTTTAATAAAATCTAACACATAAAAATCTTTAGTTGCTCAAAAAAGTATATGTTTTGGTAAAATCGGTTGTTTAAAAAAAGACCAATTATTAACAGTAGTATCTGAAAAAACTACTTTTAGAGTATTTCAACTTAATTTCTCAACATCTAGTAAATTATTTGGAATAGGATTTCATAAATTAAATGAATTATTTTTTATAACATCATTATAAGTAAAAAAAACATCATCTAAAGTAATCTTTCTACCATCTGACCAGTAATTATCACCTGTAATTTTTACATAAAAAGTTTTTCTATCATTAGTAGAAACTTCACATAAATCATTTTGTCATAAATCGTTAAGACAGCTTCTAAAAAGCAAATGCTGAACATACTTTGAATAATAATTATTGGCAATATAAGGGAAAGGATTTATAATTTTATTTGTAACAACTCCTTCAAGCAAAACTCATCATTTTACAGGAATAGGTTTAGATAAAGTTTGAATATATAAATAAAATAAATGAGAAAATAGTAACAACCATAGTATAAAAACAGAAAAAATAAAATATTTCTTTAAATCTTGTTTAGTTATATGCATTTCCAAACTATTTATTTGTAAAAACTTCAAAATGTTATAGTTTTTTAATCTTTTTTTTCAAATTAAAACAATTTTTTTAATTTTTTAGCATCCAATATTGAGTTTATTTCATATTTTTCTCCAGTTAGTGAGTTAACAACTAAATAAGAATTTTTCCATATCCAAAAAGTAGGATCCATTAAATCTCAAGGTGTAATCATTTCTGGAGATTTAGTTAAAACATCAAATGGATAAAATCAACCATATAACATGGCTGAAGAAACAAATTCAGAACAAAATAATTTTCCATTGTCTAAAAATATATTTTTTCTAAAAGGAGAAAATAAAATTTTTAAAACACCTCATAAATCATATCTTTCCCCATAAGAATAAACTATAAATTTAAACATTCACCAAGTAAAAAATAATTTATTTATATTATTGATTCTATCAAAGGAAAGAACAATATTTTGTGCTTGGTATTTAAGTTTTTGTAAATCTACTTTTAATTGTAACAAATCATTAAATTTCTCAAATTCCCAATCAAATTGTATCAAATCCCATAAAGAGATTCCTTCAGAAAACTTATCCTGTTGAAAATAATTATAAAAAAGCTCATACCTTTTAAGAAAATTTTCAGAACATTTAGAACCTAAAAAATAAAAAATATTACTTGCATAAATATTTTTATCAAAATATTTCATTACTTCATTAATATCAAAAGTTTTTATTACATAAAGTGCTTTTTCTTTTCAATAAATAACTTTATTAAGTTTAACTCATTTAAAGTTTTCTGCACCAAGAGTATATAATTCTCAGCCTTCAAAAATACAAAAAGCAGTATGAGTATATAAACTTTGACTAAATGCCTGGATTATCCTACTAATAAATGTTTTATCAATTTTTCATAAAACCTTAAATTCTCAAACTAAAATAGAATAAACAAATTTTTCAAAAACAGGGAAATTAGTAAGCAAATAATCTAATTTATTTATAAACCTCTCTACTTTTAGCCTATCCATTACTTAAAATAAGCTATAAAAATCAAATAAACAACAAATAAAAAGTACAAACCAAATAATATCCAACTATCTTTTTTTGACAATGTTTTTTTATGCATCAAGAAAAAATAAGCTATTGTAGAAATTAGCAGAAATATGAAAACACCAACATTATCATAAAAATTAACCTTAGGACTTAATCATAAAAATAAAATTCCTATCAACAAAGGCAATCCTAATCAAATACAAATATCAAAAATATTTGAACCAACTGCATTAGACAATCAAGCATCAATATCTCACTTTTTAGAAGATTTTATAGAAAGTAAAGTGTCTGGAATAGATGTCAAACTAGCCAACAATACCAAAGATACAATTAAAATTGATATATGAAGTTTTTCTCAAATAAAATTTGCTGCAACTATAGAGGCTTCAACTCCTACATAAATAAGTATCAAAGAAATCAAAAGTATCAAAAAATTAACTTTTTTATCTTTAACTGAATTATAATCCTGATTTACTTTTTCAAAATTATCCTGTCTATGTTGTCTACTTTGTAAATATAAATAAATAACATAAACCATATACAAAAATATTAAAGCCCAAGCCATATAAAGAAGTTGTCAAAAATATAAGCCAACAATAAAAATTAAAATTGCTAATATATAAAAAATACTATCTCTTTTTACTCAACGAGTAGACAATTTAATTTTCTGTCCAGTATAAAACATTAACACCAAAGCAGGAATAATTAAAATATTAAAAATAGCAGAACCTCAAATAGTTCATATTCCTACTTCTAGTCATTTTTCTTTTAAAATAATCAATCAAGCTAAAGAAGTCAATAACTCTGGCAAAGAAGAGCTCATAGCATCAAAAGTAGCACCCCTTACAGATGTAGGAATTTTTAACTTTTTTCCAATTAAAGAAAGTTGTTCCTCAAGTAAAGCAGTAGAATAATTTAAAATAATCATAACAACAATTAATGTAAATACAGCTGTAAGCCAGTTACTAGCTACAAAAGATAAATATTTATCCAACATCCTAAAATATAAAATTTTTAAAAACTAAATTTATTTTATAACTGATGCAACTACATCAGCAACATTTTTATCTAATGGAGAAGGAATTATATTATCACAAGTAGGGTTTTTTACATAATTTGCTAAAGCTTGAGCAGCTTTAATTTTATGTTCATCAGTAATTTGAACTATTCTATTTTTTAAAGCTCATTTAAAAACACCTGGGAAAACTAAAACATTATTTAATTGATTTGGATAATCACTCCTTCAAGTAGCTACAATCTTTGCACCAGCCTTTTTAGCTTCTTCAGGCATAATCTCTGGAATAGGATTTGCCATAGCAAAAATAATAGGATCATTAGCCATAGATTTTACCATTTCTGGTTTTAAAATTCAGCCAACAGAAACTCAAATAAATACATCTGCTCATTTAATTGCATCTTCTAGTTTACCTGTAATATTTTGTGGATTTGTAATTTCTAAAATTTGTTTTTTTATTTCATTTAAATCTTTTCTATCTTTTGAAATAATTCACTTACTATCACAAGCAATAATATTTTTTACTCCATATAAATGAAGTAATTTTACAATAGCTGTTCAAGCAGCTCCTAATCAATTTACTACTACTTTAATATTAGATTTATCTTTACCAGTAATTTTTAATGAATTTATTAAACCTGCTAAAACTACAATAGCTGTTCAATGTTGGTCATCATGAAAAACTGGAATATTAAGCTCTTTTTTTAATCTTTCTTCAATTTCAAAACACCTAGGAGCAGAAATATCCTCTAAATTTATTCAACCAAAAGTAATAGATATATTTTTAATAGTTTTAATTATTTCTTCGGTATCCTGAGTATCTAAAACAATAGGAAAAGCATTTACCTGAGCAAATTCCTTAAACAAATTACATTTTCCTTCCATTACTGGCAATCCAGCCAATCAACCTATATTTCCTAATCCTAAAACTGCAGACCCATCAGAAATTACAGCTACAGTATTTGATTTCAAAGTATATTTATAAGCATCTTCTGGATTCTTTGCTATTTCTTTACAAGGAGCAGCTACTCAAGGAGTATACACAACAGATAAATCATCCTTATTTTCTATTTTTGGTTTACTACAAGTTTCAACTTTTCATTGTAACTTTTCGTGCAATTTTAAACTCTCTTTAAAATAATCCATTATTTAAATGTAAAAAATAAAACTAATAATGATAATTCCTTCAATTAATAATTTGAAATGACCTATAAATTTGCTCCAATAAAACTAGTAAAGCTAAGGAATGTGGAAAAGTTAATTTAGATAATTGTAATTTATAGGAAATATAATTCAAAATATCTTCATCCAAACCAAAAGCTCATCCTATTATAAAATTTATATTTATACCCTGATCTAATCTTTTTTTAATAAGACTTGTAAAACTTAATGTATCAAGTTGCTTTCAATTTAAAGATAATAACACATTAAAATCTTCGGAAAACTTTTCTAATCTTTTATTTATATTTTCTGTATCTTTTTGAATTATTTGAGACTTATTTCATAATTTAGTAGGCTTAATTTTTACAAGTTCTACTTTATTTAATCTTTTTAAGTATTCTTTAATAGCTTCATCAAAATGTTTAGAAGAATCAGCTATATAAATTATTCTTATCATAAACTATTTTTTAATGTTAAACCTCTCACCGAACCAAATTAATAACACTGGGATAGAAGGAACCATTACTACTAAAACAATAAAAATATTTATCATCATCATAGTACCAAATCATTTGAAAATATTAGTTCAAACTAAGAACAATAATAAAGCTATAAAACCAGTAGTTAAATTTCAGTCTCTAATAGCTGCTAAACTTCTTTCATAACCTTTAATAACAGCACCTCTCCAGCTTGCACCTGCAGCTAATTCTTCCCTAATTCTTTCATAAATAATAACATTTGCATCCACTGCCATACCAATATTCAACAAAATAGCTCAAATAGCTGACAAAGACAAAACAACATCAAACAATTTAATAAATCATCCTAATGCAAGAAAGAAAATAATTAAGCTTAACAAAGTAACCAATGCATAAATAAAACCATAAGCTACCAAAAACATTATAAAAATTAAAACAACTCAAACTCAAGCAGCTATAAGAGAATTTCTAAAAGCTTTTTCTCATAATAAAGGTGAAACTTTTTGCTCTTGTTCTAATTTTAAAGAAACTGGCATAGCACCTGTATTTAAGTCTTCAGCTAATTTTTCAGCTTGTTCAGGAGTATATCTTCAAGTAATTTGAGCAACACCACCACAAATTTGAGTTTGAATAACTGGATCAGTTACAAGCCTATTTCAAATAAAAATTGCCATTGGTTGATGTAAATATTCTGCAGTTAATTTACAAAACATATCTCTTCATTTATCATCAAAATATATATTTACTGCAGACTCACCTGAAGGGGCTCTACTTACAGTAGCCATTTTAAATCTTTCACCATTTAACAAATCACCATTATATTTTGCATCAACCCGAGTAGGTTTTTTCATAACAGAGATTTTAAGAAATTGATACTTATCTTTATCTTTTCCATTATAAACATAAATATCAAAGCTATTATTTGTTTTTACTAATTTAGGATATACATAACCTGTAGACAATGATTTAGTAATATCTTCACCAAAAATTTTAACAATATCTTGCTTTGATAATTCAACTGGAGAAGTATTTATATTCCAAGCTCTTGGAGGAATTAAATAATCAGATACTGAATCTAGACCTTTAGTTTTAATTAAATTTAAAATTTTTTCTGCAAGTAATTGCCTTTGGTTAATAATATCTTGAGTTAATTGACCAGTAAATGGAACTTTAAATGTCATCTGAACTGTTTTTCAAATTAACTTTTTTGCATATTCCACATCCTTAATACCACCAATTTCTATTTCTATATAGTCTTTTCATCATAAAACTACATGTCTTGCATTATAATCAGAAACTCATAATTTTGAAATTCTAGCATCGATATTTTTTTCTACTATATCAATTACTTTATTCCTTTGTTGAATAAACTGATTTTGATCTTTATAATTTTGTTTATATTGAGAAAAATCCATTAAATATAAAAGTCTTACACCACCAGCTAAATCAAGACCTTGTCTTCGTTGTGTAAATCACCCCTTAAAAATAATTATAAAAATTGAAAAAATTAAGAATCCTAATATAACATAAAAAGTAGTCAAATATTTTTTTAATTCCATTCCTTATAAAAATTAAAAGCTAAAATATAATGGTTTATAACTTTTTTAAAATCTTTTACAATAAATTTAAAATATATTTTCTTATTAAAATATTTGACAAATTAAAAAAAAATTGTATTATAAAATTGTTGCTTTTGGCATAGGTATAAAAGCCTGCCCAAAGGTAACAGGAAAACACGTGGCTGGGAGGGGGTAGAATTTAAATGTGTAAAAATTTATGTATTTATTTACTACCCCCTCCCAGCTATGTGGAAAACAAGAGGCAGAATACTGCCTCTTTTTTTATTTAAAAAAAGAGCTCGTTTTGAGCTCTTCACAAATTATTTATCTTTTTTCTTAATAGTTACTTTTTCTTTTTTTTCAGATGTAGTTTTTTTTGAAGTCTTTTTATTATTTAACTTCAAAGTAGCACCTGCTTTTCTACCTTTTGGATCCAATAATATTAATTTAGCTTTAACCTTTTGTCCTAATTTCAATACTTCTGCAGGATTTGAGATAGGTTGATCTGAAATTTCAGATAAGTGAACTAATGCATTAATATCATCATATAGTCTAATAAATGCACCATAAGGAACAAATCTTACAACTTCTCCTTCAAATATATCACCAACTTTAAATTTCTTTGGAATAATTTTCCAAGGATCTTCCTTTAATTGTTTCATAGAGAATGATATTTTACCATCTTCATAACCAATTACTTTAACTTTTACTTTATCACCTACTTTACCAAATGCATTAATATCATGAACATGTCAGTAAGTAATTTCACTTACATGCACCAAACCTTCCAATCAACCACCAATAGTTACAAACAAACCATAACTTGATACACCTGAGATAGTACCTTCATAAACATTTCCAACTTTCAACTCTTTCAATATTTTTTCTCTTTCCTCTTTCAATGCTTCTCTTTCAGAAAAGATTAATCTTTTATTTTCTTCATCAACATTGATAATTCTTACTTTAAATTCCTTTCCAACCAAATCTAATAATGCTTCAAATATTTTTTCTTGATTACCATCTTCAACTCTTGGATAATGAACTGGTGCTAATTGAGACAATGGTAAGAAACCTTTAATACCATATACATCAACTAACAAACCACCAAGATTTGCTTCTGTAGGAACAATAGTAATAACCTCATCATTTTTTGCTTTTTCAAGGAATTCTTCCCAAACAGAGTATTGTAATAATTTTGTAACAGATACAATATAATAACCTTCATCATCTACCAACAAAGCTGGATCCAATAATTCAGCTTCAATCATAGCTCATGGAGTCAAATCTGTACCATTTCTTTCTAATTCTTTTGCTTCTTTAGCCAAGATAATACCCAAATAAGCACCATCTTCACAAGAAACAACCACACCTTTGTTTAAATGTTTTACAACTTTACAAGATACTTTTTTACCTTTTTTAATAAAAGGAACTTGTAAATCTTCTAATTTAAAAGTCATAAAAATAAAAAGTTAAGATATAAATACTTGTCCTACCTTACCAGTTTCCACCAGTAAGGAGTTAGCATGACAAAGGATAAAATATTAACCCTTAAGTTTTAATTTTTTTATAATATTTTTGTAAGATTCAAAATCTTTTTGTTTTAAGTAAGAAAGTAATTTTTTTCTTTTTGCTACTTTTTTTAATAAAGATCTTTTAGCATCAATATCTTTATGATTTTCTGCCAAATGTTCTTTTAATCTTTCAATTTCCCAAGTTAATATAGCAATTTGTACCTCTGTAGAACCATTATCCTTGTCATGCTTTCTAAATGGAGCAACAAATTCACTTAAAGTTTTTTGCATTAATACAAATTAAGTATTTAAAAGCACTTACCCCCAGTAGGAATCGAACCTACATCTTCCCCTTAGGAGGGGGATATTCTATCCATTGAACTATGGGGGCATAAATTATAGAAAATAAATAACTTATAATAATTTGACAAATCTTTTCAAGAAAAATAAATCCATAGGAAATTTTCAAAAAGAAATCTAAGTTTTTAGTAGTATTAAAGTTTAGTTTGTTTTACATAATTTAAAAAACTATTAATTATATCAAATTGAACTTCATAAGTATTTGCTCAAATATGTGGCAATATAAAAACTCTATCATTTTTTAATAAATTTTTATTAATTTTTTCAAAATAGGGTTCTCAATCTACAACATCAGAAACATAAAAATCTAATTTTCATTCATTAATCAATTTCAATATATCATTTTCTTTTATTAATCAAGCTCTAGACATATTTACAACTCATTTTACATTTCTTAATTGATTGTATCACAATAAATTCTTGTTAGTTTCAGTTCCTGGAATATGAATGGTTATATAATCACTATATTTTAAAAATTCATCTAAATTAGAAAAAACTTGTACTCAATCTTGCTTAAATTTATTTTTTAGATCATCAAATCTTTTATCTTTAAAAATAATATCATAAACCCCTATATTAACAGGAAATTTTTTCAAAAAATCTACCACTTTAGAACCAATCCTTCAAACTCACATTACTCATATTTTTTTATTCTCCAATGTAAAGCCCAAAGGATTCCTCTGATAGTTTCAATTTTTAAGTTTACAACCTAAAGTTAAAGCTTGTCTTACTCACATTATAAGACTGCTAATAGTAAGCTCTGCTACTGCATAAACTGATTTGTTACTAACAAAATTCTTTACTTCAATTCACCTATTTAAACAATAATCAATATCTACATTATCTACTCAAATTTGAAACAAAAATATTGATTCCAAATTAGGGAATTTTTCCAATAAATTTTTGGTATACTTAAAATGAGCTCCTCTAGAAATGATATATTTAATTTTTTCTATATTTATCTGTTTTAAATCATCGAAAGATAAAATATGGATATAACCTTTCTCATTTAAAAATTTCAATAAATCATCTGTAAACAAAATATCTCCTACAACTAAAAACATAATTATTTTTTTAATTTAAAAGGTCAAATACTTTCTCTATGTAACATAGTTAAAGTTCCTCAAAGTCAAAATTGTTGTCCAAGCCAATAGCCTATGC
>CAZVAP010000020.1:0-13587 GCA_964625125.1 uncultured Candidatus Peribacteria bacterium
CTAAATCCAATTTCATTGTTTCTTCTTGTTTTGGCTCTTCTTCCTCATCTAAATCTAATTTCATTGTTTCTTCTTGTTTTGGCTCTTCTTCTTCATCTAGATCCAATTTCATTGTTTCTTCTTGTTTTTCTTCTTCTTCATCTAAATCCAATTTCATTGTTTCTTCTTGTTTTGGCTCTTCTTCCTCATCTAAATCTAATTTCATTGTTTCTTCTTGTTTTGGCTCTTCTTCTTCATCTAAATCCAATTTCACTGTTTCTTCTTGGTTTGGCTCTTCACTAGTATCATCAATAGTATCAAAAGATAGATCTAGTTCATCCAAGTCAATATCTGGGATATTATCCAAATTTACATCATCATTAGAAGAGCTACTTGCACTAGAAGAATCGTTTGCTGAAGAATCACTTACACTTCAAAAATTCAAATCAAGTTCTAATTCATCATCTTGCTGATTAACAACAGGTTTTTTTGATTTTTCTGTCATTTGTTTTTGTTTTTATTTTTAAAATTTTATATAACTTTATATTAACCACTTTTTTTTATATGTCAAATTTTAAATAAAAAAACAGAGGCTTTGTACCTCTGCCTTGTTTTAATAACTTAATAATTTTACATCATTGGCATTCCACCCATTCCTCACATTCCTCCTGCTGGTGGCATTGGAGCTTCTTCTTTTTTTGGAGCCTCTGCTATAACTGATTCTGTTGTTAGCAACATTTTAGCTGCAGATACAGCATTTTGTAAAGCAACTCTAACAACTTTTGCAGGATCAATAACACCTTGTTCAACTAAATCACCATATTCACCAGTTTTAGCATTAAATCCATAGTTAAAATCATCATTCTCTCTTACTTTTTCAACTACAACATCTCATTTATAAGCAGCATTATTTGCAATTTGTTTTGCTGGGTATTCAATAGCTTTTTTAATAATTTCTACTCAAACTTTTTCATCAACATCATCTAAATCAAGATTTTCTAATTCTTTTTGTAATTTAACCAAAGCAGTACCACCACCTGGAACAATACCTTCTTCCATAGCAGCTCTAGTAGCATTTAATGCATCCTCAATTTTATCTTTTTTATTTTTCATTTCAGTTTCTGTAGCTGCACCTACTTTAATCACAGCTACACCACCAGCTAATTTAGCAATTCTTTCTTGCAATTTTTCTTTATCATATTCTGAAGTAGTTTGCTCCAATTGAGCTTTTAATTGATTAATCCTATTTTGAATTATATTTGGATCTCCTTTACCTCCAACAATAACTGTTTTATCTTTTGTAGCTATTACTTTATCTGCAGCACCTACAACTTCTGTACCTACATTTTCAAAATTTAAACCAATTTCTTCAGAAATTACCTGACCACCTGTTACTGCAGCAATATCTTGTAACATAGCCTTCTTATTGTCTCCAAAACCAGGAGCTTTAACAGCCAATACATTTAATACACCTTTCAATTTATTTAATACTAAAGCAGCTAAAGCTTCTCATTCTACACCATCAGAAATAATAACAATATTTCTTGAACCAGAAGCTGCTATTTTTTCCAATAATGGAGCTAATTCTTGCAAATTAGAAATCTTTTTATCTGTAATAATAATATTTGCATTTTCTACAACTGCTTCCATTTTATCAGGATTTGTCACAAAATATGGGCTTTCATAACCTTGATCAAATTGCATACCTTTTACAACCTCCTTTTCAAAACCAATACTTTTACCTTCTTCAACAGTTACAACACCATCTTCACCAACTTCTTCCATTACATCAGCAATTAATTCACCAATAGTTTCATCTTGTGCAGATATTGTAGCTACTTGTTTAATTTCTTCTTTTGTTTCAACTTTTTTAGCTTTTTCTTTCAATTTTGAAACAATTACTTCAACTGCTTTATCCATACCTTTACCTAAAGCAAAAGGATTAACACCTGAAGTAATATATCTTAAACCTTCCTTAGAAATACTATCAACCAAAGTAACTGTAGTAGTAGTACCATCACCTGCTGCATCATTAGTTTTATTTGCAGCTTCTTTTACTAATTCAGCACCAATATTTTCAAATTTATCTTCTAATTCAATTTCCTTAGCTACCGATACTCCATCATTAGTTACTTTAGGGCCACCAAAAGCAGATTCAATCATCACATTTTTACCTTTAGGACCCATTGTAACTTTTACAGCATCAGCAACCTCTTTAATACCAGCATATACTTGTCTTCTAGCATCATCAGAATATTTAATAATCTTTGCCATTTTTTATTTTTATTAAGATATAAATTATTTAGATTCTTTAGCTAAAATACTATCGGCTCTCACCAACAATAATTTTTCACCATTTATTTCAAGTTCTTCAGGAGAATATTTGGTAAAATATACAATATCACCTACTTTTACATTTTCTATAGGAATTAATTTACCATCAGAAGAGATTTTACCTTCACCTATAGCCAAAACTTCTCATTTTCAAGGTTTTTCCTTACTTGTAGGAGCTGTAATAATACCTGAAGCTGTTTTAGGTTCATCCTTAATAGGCTTAACCAACACATAATCATTTAATGGAACTACTTTTGTCATTTAATTATATTAGTATATAAATAGCACTCATTCAATTGCACTGCTTATTATAAAAAAACTTCCTCTAAATTCAAGAGGAAGTATCACTTATTTTAAATAAGTGCTAATTATTTTTTTCTGATTGTAAATAAGTATTAAATGCATTAGAATTTAATTCTTTAAGAAATGTATCAGGATCCAATTTTAATGAATTTAATTTTTCTATATCAACATCTGATAAAGTTAATTTAACTGTTCAAAATGGAATAACTTTATGTTTTTTCTTAGAGTATAAACCAATAGCCAAAATAGTATTCTTTTTAAAATCATATAAAGCAACAATTTTATATGTAGCTATAGTAAAATATAACTTATAAAGATTAGATTTTAAATGCTGAATCTTAACTAAATTTGCTCATAAGTATTTATTTAATCTGTCTTGGATATTAATTAAATCTTTAGGAGATAATCAAACCAATTTAGACAAATATAACTGTTTATTTTTAGATATATAATCCAAAATAATCTTATTTATCTTATTTATGGAGTATAAGTTATAATCTCATTTTAAAATAATAGAATTTATTTTTCTTTTAAGAGTTCCTAAATCTAAAGTTTTTATATCTTTTCCTGCCCAGTGATAATCCAAAGTAATTTTAATTGTATCTGGAAAATCTACTTTTACCAGTTTATCTTTATTAAAAATAAATTTTATATTTAAATGTAATGATTGATCATTTAATGTAATAGTATTATTAGAACAAGAAGTAAATCATAAAGTTTTTGCTTTAACACATAAATCAAATTTTGCTTTACCTCAATTTAAGTAGTAATTAGACAAAACATCAGATAAATAACTTGATAACTCATCTAAAGTAGAAGGAAATCTTAAACTAATTCACTTACTTTTCATATATTCAGATACTTTTGGATGAAGTATTTTTCAATCAAAGATCTCAAATTTTTCTCAAATAATATCTTTTAAATTAACTTTTAACTCAACTGGAAGCTGAAAAACTCTAGTTTTATTATCAATTAGTTCATATACTAATAAATTACCAGTTAGAACTTGAATATTACCAGGATTATTAGGTTTTGCAGTTAAAACAAAATATTTTTTATAATTATTTTTTATAATCTTAAATAATTTTTCTTTAACACTAACAATACTATTTTGATTAGAACCTAAAATAGAGGAAATTTTATCGTTATCTTTATTAGATATCAAGTCAGATATGTAATAATTAATTCATTTAAAACCAATAATAGGATTTCATTTAATTAAATTATCAATAGATGATAAAACTTTATCTTCTCAATCTGAATTATTTTTCAAAATCTGTAAAATTAAATACTCTAAGTAGATTTGTTTCTTATCTAGGGATCAGTTATTCATTAGCTTTTTAACATAATCAGTATGAGCTAAAATTAAATCAGAAGAAATATTTTTAGCCTTGATTATATATACCCATTGATTAATAAGTTTAAAAATTTGTCATTCATAAGTTTGTGGCAAAGTAGGAATAAAAATTTTATTTAAATTAGAATTATTCACTATATCTTGTGCAACAAGAAAACTTTCAACATTATCACAATATTTATCTACAACTTGTTTTATATTAGAATAATTAAGCTTTAAGGAATATATTTTTTTAAGAATATCACATTTCTTATTATTAGATATATTCAAATTTTCAAACAATAAACTATAAGCAGAACTAGATAAATCTATAGAATTATTTTTTTCCAAAGTAGAAATAGCATAATATTTATTAGCATTACAAAACAAAGAATTATTTAGTAAGGTATCTAAACAATATAAATTAAATTTATCTTTCATCTCATCAACAGACAAAGTTTTACCTGAAAATTTTTTTAATTTAAAATCTACTAAATTATATTTAGATTGTTTCAATAAATATAAGTATCTTTTAGAAAACACTCTTATATCGTTATTAATTAAGTTTTTACCTACAAATAAATTAAAAGATATAAAAGAAGGTACCTGATAATTATTTAATTCAAACAGTCATAATCATAAATTAGCATCAAGCTTTTTTATTTTAGTTTTTCCAAAAATATATTTTCATGTAAAACTAATTCATCAAAATTTCTTATAAATATCTGGATACTTACCTATATAATCCTGAAATAAATTATCTTTATCTAAAATTGATGTTTTATATGATACTACTGGTTGATTACCAAAAGATAAAAATACAAATACTAAAGATAACAAGAATGCTAACATTAAAAAACCATATTTATTTACCCAATTAGAAATTTTATAATATAGTTTTATTTCCTCTTCTATCTGTGGATTAATTAATACTTTAGTAACACTCATTTTTGTTTTTGTTTTTATTTTTAAATGATTTAATTAAAGTTTACTTATTTTTTAAAATCTGTCAATTTTTAATAATTACTATCAAGTATAACTATAGTAGTATAGCATAAAGGAGATGAATCATTATTTTTATTTCAAGTACAATGATATTTATTGTAAATAATAGAAGACAAATTACCTGTAGAATAAGTTCCATTATCCTTTAAAAATGAATTTCTCCAAAATTTCATATCATAAGCTTGAGCTATTACTGCAGCAGGTATTAACCCTAAACCATGAAAATCAGAGGATACATATTTACCCTGAGGAAGTAAATATCTAGAATTGCTATTTTGTAATCCACCTCAAATTGTATTTTTAGAAAAAATTTTACCATTTATAAAAAGTTGTCTTTTTAGATTATCATTAGTTCCTCTATCAGACAAAAAAATATTACTTTTATTTAAATCATCAGCATAAGTAAGTATGCTACCATCAGTAACTAAATCAGCCTGTATTGTATCAACATTTGGACCTATATATATATTTCATGGTATTTCCCATCAATCTGGAGAAGAATAATCAATATTTTTTACTATACTAGCTAATGAAATTATTCTAAGATTAGATTTATTAGAAGAAATAATATTAGATTTTATATTTACTTGACAATCCAAGAAATAAAGATTTATATTATGATTATAATATCAACCAATTGATACAATATGATTATTAGAACATTTATACAAGTAATTTAATCAAGTTAATGAACCTAAATCTATACTAGTATCTGAATCAATAAGATTGGCTTTGGTTCATCTTATAACATGAGTAAAAAAATATTTTCTTAATTTATTTTTAAAAACATAAGGATTAACCACAGTTGAAATATAATTTAATCAATGCAAGATTTTTTTATTAGTTAAAATATTTCCTAAAACAGTAATACTTCCTCATCATACAAATAAAAATTTATCATAAAAAAACTGATAAGGATAATAAACATCTTTTTCTCAATAATCTCAACTTAATTCATATATTAAAAATCAAGAATAAACTAACTTTTCTGGATTAGTTCATCAAGTAAGATAAATTTCAAAATTTTTATCTCAAAAACTATTATTTTCTAAGACTTTACCTTTTTTAAATCAACAACTAGAACAACCATAAATATATCCAGTAAAAATATACTTTCAATTTTTAACAAATTGACTTAGCTTTGAATAATTTAATTTAATATTAGTAGATTTATTAACAGGTATAACCTTATTTTCCTTATCCTTAGTAAAACTTGTAACAGGCAAGAATTTTAAGTTATTCAAAATAAACTTTTTATTAGTAGAACTTACTGAATAATGTCAATTATACTTAATATTTTTAAATATACCTGTTAAATAAGCAGACAAATCAGTTGGTATAGGCTTATAACTAATAACTCATAATTTATAAACTCCACTACAATTAGCTGATTCATCAGAAGTTAAAATAAAATATCATGTTTGGTATGAATTATCTGGTTTTAAATCAAAATATTTATTATTATCAAAAGTATTTATAGCAAAAGATAAATTATTTACAGGATAATTTTGAGGATTCAAAAATTTAACTTTATACCAAAAAATACTTTTTCAATCAGCTGGAACATTAGAATTAGAATCCGGGACAATATTAACCAAATTAACTTTTCAATACTTATAAATAGAGTCCTTAGTAGTTTGACCTTTATAATTTTTAACAAAAATTTCATCTCAATTAAGCTTAAAATAATAATTTGTATTAAAATCATAACTTATTGGCAAGCTATCATTTTCATAAAATTTTTCAGAATTATAATTTATTTCTAAATTAACTTGCTGATAAGGCTTTATATTATTCCCTGTAGAAATATTAAAATAATCATTATATCAATTTAAATTTAATGATGAAGAAAAATTACTAAAATTTAAATTATTAACTTTAACATTTTTTACATCAAGATAAGCTTTATTTTTATATCATATTAATTTTTTCTCTAATGAATTATCTGATGAAATTTGCAAAGTTAACAAAAAAGGAGGATAAATTTCATTTATAAAATTTCAAGTAACAGAAATAATAGTTTTTCAAATTTTAAATTTTAATCAATAGGATAAATTTTTCCCAGGATGGTAAGCTATAAATTGTCAAGTAATTATTCAATCACTATTTGTAGTTAATCATCAAATATACTTAAAACCAGCAGTTTTTTTACCATTAATTTCTACATCAGAATTAAATCCAGAATAGAAAAAAATTTTATCAAAAGAAAAATTTTTTAAAACATAAGGATGAGAAGGATCTTTAGGATTAGGATATAAAAATTTCAATAAAATATTTCAAGTACTAGTTCAATCAGCAATTAAATTTGAATAAGAAGAAACTGCTATAATTTTAATATTATTGTAAGCTTGTTGTAAATCAAAACTTGTTTTAACCGTATTCCAATTAGAAAAACCAATTCAATCTAACCGAGCCTGTCAAGTTCAACCTGCTCAATCATCATGGTAAAAATATCAATCTATTTTTTTTCTCATTAAATATAATTTCCATTTATCATCTTTATCTTCACATTCTCACCATCATCCAGCTCATATTTTAAAAACTCCCCTTAATTTATAATCATCACAAATATAAGTTTTTTGTCATTCATAACCAAAATAAATTTCTCCTAATTTCTCAGTGTAACCTGTTCATACTAAAGAAAAACAAGAATGAATTTTATTATCAGAACCTGTTACATAGTATATATTACCAGTATCTACCCATACTGCATAAGAATTTCAATCCTTTAGCCCATAAAAAGTTATTGTATCAGTTCAAGGAATATCAGCATATTCTAAATAATAATCAATTCAAAATGAAAAATATCATAAAAAGAAAAAGACTAAAGCTAAGAGTAAATTTAAAACATATTGAAAAAAATTATTTTTTTTCATTCCTTTGATTTCAAAATAAAAATTTCTATACTATTATAAATTTAAAAACTTATTTAGTCAAATGAAAAAATATATATTATTTACCCTACTAATTATTACTTCACAAAATTTAGCTTTTTGAACATCACTATGAGAAATTTTAGGAACTAATTTATTTTACTCTTTAAACACTAA
This sequence comes from uncultured Candidatus Peribacteria bacterium, assembly GCA_964625125.1. Classification (GTDB taxonomy): domain Bacteria; phylum Patescibacteriota; class Gracilibacteria; order Absconditabacterales; family Absconditicoccaceae; genus CAZVAP01. The sequence goes on from CAZVAP010000020.1 coordinate 8,008, forward strand.
ACCACTTACAAAAAAAATAGTAATAAAAAATTTCTGTTCAATTATAGATGCAACAAGAGACCAAATATATTTTTATACAACATATCAATTTGACCCTAAAAAAAGTATTTTTCTAAAGTTATTATGTAATACTACTGGCATTTACAATGAAGAAAATTTTGCAAAAAATATAAAAATAAATTCATATTTAAAAAAATATTTAAACTTACAAAATAACTCAGATAACATTTTAAATAAAAATACTGCTTCAATTAAAAAAGATTGTTATACACCATGAATAAATACATTAGAATGAAGTTTAAATAATCTAGACCTAGCTTGTGTAGCTAGAAAAATATTTAACTTACTAGCAAATGATATTACAAACATTGCAATTTTAAAAGCATACTGAAATTTTTCAAATCAAGAAGAATTAAATACTCGACAAGAAAATAATTTTTGAACATGAATTTGTAAAGATTGAAACTTTTTAAATGCTACAAATAACTCAAAAAACTCTTTATGTAATCACCCTTTAACTTATAATTACCTAAACAACTTATCAAAAAAATGAAAAATTATTTTAAGCAACTTAAATACTATTTACATAGAAGATTGAATAGACAAATTTTTAGAAAAACTAGGATATACAGACAACAACATATCATCTATGATTAAATTAAAAAATTTACTCTACAACGAACTATATTTTTACCAACTTTTTTTAAGTTATTATAAAGTTTTTCTTAAGAATATGCCTTCTTGATGAACTACAGTAAAAGTTTGAAGTACAATAGATGCAACAATATTTAATTCACTAAATAAAGAAATATCAAAAATTAATTTTTACCAGCAAATATCATTAAATAGCCTAAATACTACTTTTCAAATAATAGCTCAAATTAAAGCTACTTTTCCTATTCATATAGGATTTTTAGCTTTATTAGAAGATATTAACTCTTTTAGACATGCTCTAGCAAAAATTTATACTCCTTTAGATCAATTGAGGTATAAACTTAAAAATGTTCAAGATTTAGATAAAAAATAATTGAAATAATAAAGGTTTTAACTAACATAATTATATTTATTAACTAACATAAAATTAAAAATGAAATTAAAATTAGCCTTTTTAAGCTTAACAAGTATTGGTTTATTAGCATTATGAGGATGTGGAATACAAAAAAACAATCCAGAAGAAATAATAAAACAAACACAAACAAATGTAATAAATAAAATTACAAACACTGTACTTGCCAAGAAAGAATGAGAATTTAAATCAAATATCAACCTATTTTTAAATAGTCCTATGTGAAGTTGAGATTTAAAGTTAACTCTTACTTGATTAGCAAACAATTTAACATGAGAAATTTACTTAAGTTGATTAATAAATTATAATATTCCAACTTATCAAGAAAAATGAAAAATACAACTTAGTACAAAATTAATTACTACAGTAAAAAAGCTTTACTTTAAAATATTAAATTTAGAAGTCCAAACTACAAACCCTCAACTACAAGCTTACTCTGAAATGATAAAAATGTTAATTAATAAATGGTTCTATTTAGATCTTTCAAAATATTCAACAAACCAAAAATATAACTTACAAAAAGTAGATTTCAAAAAAATACTATCTAAATATCCAATATTTAAGCCAGAAAAAACATTAGATAAAAATAAATTTAAAGTTGAATTAGATAAAGATAACATAGCAAATATCATAATCAAAGCAAATGAACAACTTAAACAACAAATAAGTAAAGATGAAATCAAAAAAAGCTTAAGCTGATTCAATATTGAATGAGTATTAACAATTAAAGAAGACAAGTTACACTTTGAATTTTCTTGATACATAGAAAATTACAACCAAAAAATACCTGTACAAATTAAGTATTTAACAAATAAACTATATATAGATTTGCCTACAATTGAAATTAATTTAAATTTAAATAAGGACAAATATGATTGATATGTTAATTTAAAACAACAACAAATAAAATTAAATGTAAATTGACTACTTAACAACAAAGCATTTGAAATAAACTTACAATATAATGTAGAGCCTATAAATCTAAACTTATATGTAGATTACCAACTAAATACAAAAAAAATCCAAAAAATTAATATACCAGAAAATGCAATTAACCTTGAAAAAATTATAAATAATTTCAAAAAATAAAAAAGGCAGCTTACAACTGCCCTTTAAACCTAATTTAAGGACCTACCTTGTATAAAGGTAGGTTTTTTAGTTAAGCAATAATTCTACTAACCTTTTCAAAGTTTTAATAAGAGAAACATTTATATACAAATATCCTGTATAATCTAAAATTTCAAATTCAGAAATTTTTATTCATTCCAAAGAATACTTAACAAAAAATTTTCATGATGGAATAGACAATAAAGCAACAATTTTTCAATTTTTCTCATCCAATATTTTTAATGAAATATTACCTTTAGAAATTTCTTTAACCTGTACATTAAATAAAGTTAACTGTTGCATCCTAATTTTGAGTAAAAATAAAAAACTGCAAAATGCAGAATATAACTAGATTATTTCTTTGTTGGTTAATTTTATATATTTTTTTTATTTTTTTACAATGGAAACTTTAATTTTATTTTACTGTAAACTTTCTATTTATTTTTATGTAAAAATCATTATTATTTTTCTAAACTTTTATTCAGTAAAAAACTAGATTATGACAAATACTAAAACTAACATAATTGTTAAAAAATTATTAAAAAAGAAAGGAAAAATTTTACATATTGATGAAATAAAAAAATTAATAGAAGATTTAGATAAAAAAGCCGTATACAAACAAATTTATCATTTAAAAAACAAAGGAATACTTCTTTCCCTTAAAAAAGATTTATTTTTTATAAAAGATCCTAATCTGGAAATTACCCAGGAAGAAATTATTGAACAAATATATTGGAAATTACTAAAAGACTATACAAAATCTAATTTTTGACAAAAATATTTTATTTGATGAGTTAAAGCTTTAGAAATATGGAACAATAATTATTCAATTCCAGATAAAATAACTATTGTAAATCCTTACAAAAAATCAAAAACTATATTGTTAAGCTGAAAAGAAATACAAAATACAACATACAATATAAAATGATTAACTCCTGAAGATAGTTTTAAAAAATTCAAGAAATTTACAGAAAAATTTTTAATTGATAACAAAAATTTCATAGTTGCAAATTATGAATTATCTTTACTAGAAAGTCTTTATAACTTATCTTTTGAAGAAGAAAAATATGTGTATGAAATTATTAAAAAAAATATAAGGAAAAACTATAAAAGAATAAATATAGAAACCTTTGAATACTTTCTAAAATTAGGGAAATACTCTCAATCATGTAAAAAACTTTATCAAATTTCTTTAACAATAAGACCTGATTTTGCTGAAAAGCTAAGAAAAATTATACTTAAATGGTCATATTTATAAGTCTTTTTTAATTCTTCTTTTATAATACTCCCAGAAAATATAAGCCAATATAATAAAACTAACTACATACCAAACATAATCCCCAAGAAAATGCTGTAGCATATTAAAACCTATTAACCATACGACAAAAAAATAAGTAATTCCATAAATTATCATTATAAAATCCAATAATAAAAATTTTTTAATTTCCATTTTAATTATTCAAGCAACTACTGGAGCTACCCGAACAACACCAGGAATAAGCTTTCAAATTAAAAAATATTTACCCGAATTATTTTTCATATTAGCAATCCACTCTATTATTTTTTGATTTTGAAAAAACTTAAATTTTAAAATTTTGTTTCAAAAATTAGATCAAATAAAATAACTTATAATTTCTCATATAAATGCCCCAAAAACTAAAACAACCCATACTACATACCAAGGAAAAAATTTTACAGCTAAAAACAATCCTAAAAAAATAAAAATATCAGGATAAACAAATATCATTACAGGAAAAATATTTGTTATAATAATTCCAATAAAAACTATTATCAAGCCTACATAAGGATGTAAGTTTATATAATTTTGAAGAATTTCTAGCATAATTTTTAAAAAAAATTTAAATACTTTCCCAAACAGCTTTAACTTGTCAATCTACATTCTTAAGTTCAATCAATTTAACCTTAATCTTATCTCAAATATTATAATAATCTTTCCAATTTATTCATTCAGGCAAATTTATATTCTTTTTATGAAGTAATCATTCATATTTATCAGTTACTACAAACAACCCATAATTAAATTTTAATTTTACAACTCATTCAAAAATATCTCCTATATCCTCTGATGATGAAATTGATATATTTTTTGTATCAATTTTTGTATCAATAGAATTATTCTTAGCTTCAGTTTTTTTAGAATTTTCTACTTTATCATTTTTTTCCACAGATAAGTTTAATTTTAAATTAATTTGTCTTTCTACTTGCTCTTTTGGTAGAGAATACTTTTGTCTTGAAAAGTTTTTAATTACTTTAACATTTTCAACTTTATATTTTTCAGAAGAAATTGGAAAAGTTGCCAAACCAAATACATCAGTAGATACACCATCTACCATTATTTTAGAATAAGCTTTAAATTTTGGAATAGATACTATATCATTCACTGATATTTTATTTTTAAATTGTTTAACTAATATTTCTGCATCTTGATTTCATGAATTAAAAACAATTATATTACCAACATTTCCAAATATAGCATTTTGAATACTTTCATCTATTTGCGAAATATACTGATTTGCTACTATCAATGATAGATTATATTTCCTAGCTTCTGATAAAATAACTGCAAAAGAATCAGTAGCAAAATTTTGAAATTCATCTATATACAACGAAAAGTAGTTTCTCTTTGAAATATCTAAAGCTGCTCTTTTCATAGTTTCTACCTGGATTTGACTTACCACAAAAGAACCTATTAAAGACGAATTATCTTCCCCTATCAAGCCTTTTGATAAATTAACAAGAAAAATTTTGTTATTATTCATAATATCTTGGATATCAATTGTACTAGTAGTTTGTCAAAAAATATTTCTAATAATTCCAGAAGAAACAAACTGACCAATTTTATTTAAAATAGGACTAATAGCCTCAGAAGCAAATCTTTCTGACCATTTTGAAAACTCATTTTCCCAAAAATTTTTCATTACAGGATCTGAAATCTTAGAAACTACTTGTTTTCTAAAGTTTTTATCAGTTAAAAGTCTAATTATATCAAGAAAATTTGCTCAAGGATAATCTGTTAGTGTAATTAAAACATTCCTTAAAATATATTCCAATCTAGGTCACCAACTATAAGAATATAACTTTTTAAATACCGACAAAATAGTACTTAAAACCAAATCTTTATTTTTTTCTTTTTCTTCTAAAGATAATTGAGAAATTTTATAAAAAGGATTAAAACCTACTGGATTTAATGTATCAGAAACATCAAACAATACCACATCTTTAATCCTATTATCAGGAATAATTTTTAAAATAGTTTCAACTAAATCTCAATGAGGGTCTATCAAAGCTAATCCTCTTCAATTTTCTAAATCAGAATAAATCATATTTGAAAGTAAAGTAGATTTACCAACTCATGTTTTTCAAACAATATAAACATGACGAGCTTT
>CAZVAP010000021.1:0-13074 GCA_964625125.1 uncultured Candidatus Peribacteria bacterium
ATCTGATGGGACACCAAGTGGGAATCAGAAAGTTAAGATTGATGGAGGAAATGGGGATATAGTAACAGCATGAAGTATAGCAGCAAGTCAGAATATAGTAACTCAGGCAAGTATAACAGCTAATCAAAATATGACAGTGAATGGAAATTTGAATATAAGAAGGTGAGCATTGACTGATGGAAGTATAGAAACAAATGATATAGCAGATAATGCAGTAACAAATATAAAAATAGCAACAAATGCAGTAAATGGTAGGAATATAGCAGATGGAAGTGTAACAACTGCAGATATAAAAGATGGAACAATAGAATGGATAGATTTTTCTTCTACTTTGAAAAATAAAATTAAGTCTTTATTTAAATTAGATTGAAGTTGTGGTTATGGTATTTATTCTTGTACTCAAGGTGTAGTAATGGATAAGAGAAATGATCCTGATGCTTATCGTTGGAAATGTTTAGGTATAAATGGTGGGAGAGATAAAGCTTGTGAAATAAAAAAAACAATTAATATTTGAATTTTTAGAAATTTAACTCCATTAGATCGGCATATTTGAAAAACTTCTGATGGTCGGTATATTGTAGATGGAAATTATGTATCTAATGGGTGTAATAACTCAAAGGTACCCGATTCTACTCATTGTATTGTAAAAGTATCTAATAATTATATATTATCTGTTAATATTTTAAAAAATTATCGGGGTGCTGTCGATTATTGTAAGAATTTTAGTGTATCTTGAATAGATGGTTGGAAGCTTCCTCATGGTGATGATTGATTAACTTGGCTACATAACCATAGAAAATATATTAGATGATATGGAGATGAGCCGTATTGAAGTGATACAAAATGAAATCGTTGGTTAGTATGACGGTTGGAATCTGATCACCATAAACGGCGGTCTGCTTCTCACAAGCGTAGAGTAGCATGTATTAGATAGGTTACTTAGGATAAGTAAGAATTTTATATTTTACTGAATAGTAATGAGGAAAATAATAGTGTATTTATTATTAATTAGTTTTATATTGGTGTTAGGATGTAATTTTAATAGTGATAATAACTTTAAAATAAAATCATCATCTAATTCTTCTTTATCAGGTAAAAATAATTATGAAAAATCTCAAAAACAAGAGGCATCTTATTCTGGAAATATAAGGAATAGTTTAGTTGAAAATAAAAAACATATTACTTTAATTGAAACTAAAAAAGGAAGAGATAAATCCGATTCTCTTTTATCAAAATTTAAGAATATGGATTTAAATAATTTAGATAATTTAAGAATTATTTCTAATTTAAATTGTGCTGGTATTTGTAATGATAAAAAGTGCTATCTTGACTGCAAAAACTTACAAAAAAATGCTCAAAATAGATTATCAAAGTTATTATCTACTCTCCACTCAACTTATCCTGACAAATGTATTATTGATGCAGAGAATTATTATGAAAAAGAACTTTCTAGTTCTAATTGAGATAAGGATTTTTTACCAGAGAAAATAAGATCTTTACCTAAGGATGAGATTATTAATGAATTAGCTAAGAGATGTCTTCTTGTTTATGGAATAACTTATAATGATTGTAGTTTAATAAAAAAGTTTAAATTTGCTTATCCAGAGTGTGTGGAATTGTTAACTTTAAAAAAAAGAATCTTATTTTTAAATCAGTGGTCTAATAAGACTTTCTCAGATTATTTACAAGAAAATAATTTACTCTTGCAAACTCAAAAATAAGTATTATAAAAATTGCACTTTTATCCTCCCTATGGAGGTTTTTTATTTTCTTAAATAAAAAAATGTTTTCTGAAAATGATTTAAAACAAATAAAAAACTTAGTTAAGTCTTTTTTAAATACAAAGAAATATTTCCCTTTTGTTGAAGATTTAATGAAAGAGTATCAGGTAATTTTTCCTCAAGATTTAAGTGATGAAGAAAAAGAGCAAATAGAAAATTTTATAAATCAATTAATTTTAGATTACTTAAAATCAAAACATACTAAGGGCTCTAAAATATTATTAAATATTTTTCAAAGAAATGATGAGCTATGGAAACAATTTAGAAAATTAAATAATGAAAATAATTTTAATGATAGTGAATTTAAAAAAATATGAAAACAAATGGAAGAACTCATAATGAAAGGAGAAGACCAGCTTACAGAAAAGCTAGTTTGATCTAAAAGTATGGGTATACAAAAAGCATCTGATGCTTATTATGATTTAGTTTATGCAGTTTTTCCTTTATGGAATAAACTTTAAATAAGTTCTCAACTCATTTTATAGTAAATAATTAGATTATAGCAAAATTCACATAACATATAAATATCTGCTTTAGGAACTATTTTATAAAATTTAGTTCCTTTTTTTAAAGTATTAAAATCAATTTCAATTTTAAACTTATAGTTTTTTATTCAACTTTTAGGTAATAACTTTTCATAATCTATATTTAAATTTATAACTCAATTCTTAATTCCTCAATTGTTTATTAATACAATTTTCCTTTGTAATTCCCTAAAATCATGTTCGTGTAATTTCATTTCAGGATCTATATTGTGTGAAAAAATATTTCTAGTAAATCTTAAAGTATACCGAAAAGCCTCAGTTTGATTTGGTGTTATTATCTGTTCAATCCATCTTTTAAATTTTTTATCTTTCTCAATTCATTCTAGCATTGCTCACAATATTCCTCTAAAGGCATTTATTTCAATGAAAGTAGAGAAAAAGTTTTCTTCTTCTTGATTAATATATAAACTTTCTAAGCTATCTTTTATTTTATATCAGGATAAAATAAATCATCTTCAATCATTAAATCTTAATTTGATATTTTTTGCTGAAGTTGATAAATTTTGCTCTAATGAAAATTTTGAAAAAAAAGTGCCTAAATGTAAACAAATAAAATTGCTTTCTATTTGACTAATTACATCATCTATTATTGCATAAGACATTATTTGTATTTAATTATATAAATTTCTTTTGATATTTTCCTTACAGCTTGAGGTTTAAAGGTTTTTATATTTTTAGCACCAAATTTTTGTTTTATTTCTTGTATTAAATTATCAAATTCTGGACCCATAAAAACTTTTATAACAAACTTTCCTTCAGGTTTTAAAAATTTTTCATAAATTGGTAGAGTAGATTTAATTAAATTAATGCTTCTTATGGCATCAATATCTTTAAATCAGATAGTGTTTGGAGCCATATCAGAGGTTATAATATCAAGTTTTTCTATATTATGTTGTTTTAAAATTTTCTCTACTTCTTCTAAGTTGGTAGCATCTTGAACATAACAATAAACATTTTTCAGATTTAATTTTGTTGGTTTTAAATCTAGTCATATTATTTTGCTTTTAGGATGACTTACTTTTGAAATGTATTGTACCCAACTTCAAGGGGCACATCAGATATCTAAAATATTAAGAGGTTTTTGTTTAGAAAAAAAATTATATTTTTTGTCAATTTCTTCTAATTTAAACACACTTCTGGCTTTGTATCCTTCTTTTTTTGCTTTTTTAAAATAAAAATCTTGTGGATTAAACATTATTATTGATTTAGTAGATTATATAAAATTTTTTATTTTTGATAATCTTATAAATATTCTACGATAGATTTACTGAAGTATTATGTTATGAAAATTACCATTTTTTCCAACTTGGACAAGCTTGTTTTACTTCAATATGAGCAAATCATTCATAGTTTACTGCTTCCTGAATTGTTTGTATTAATTCTTTAATATTTTTATCTAAAACTTGTTTTGTAAATTTAGCACCTGCGGATTTAACTAATTCAATAGGGTTAAATGGTCTAAATGGATTTCAAGTTGGAGTAGAGGAAGTTTTAATTCATTCTGGAGTAGTAGGGCTGGCTTGTCCTGTAGTTAATCAATAGTTTTCGTTGTCATGCACTATTACTGTTATATCATTGTTTCTTCTTGCTGCATGTAATAAATGGCTTAATCAAATTCAATACATATCTCCATCTCATCAAAAACAAATTACTTTTAGATTAGGATTTGCAAGTTTTACTCATACTCCAAAGGGAATAGATCTTCCATGTAAAGTTTCAGCTGCATAGTAGGGTAAATATTGAGTTATTTTTCAAGAACATCCAATTCAAGAAATAACAACAATATTTTCTTTTGGAATATTTAAATTATTTAAAGCTTGTTTTACTGCTGCTAAAATTAAAAAGTTTCAGCATCAAGGACACCATTGAATTTCTGTTAAATTTGTTCTCATTTTAATTTTTAATTTTTTAAAATTTCATATCAGTCTTTTTTATCCACTATTTTATAGCCAGCTTTTAAAATTTCATCTCTTAATTTGTCTGCAGTTTGAAAATCTTTTTGTTTTTTAGCTTCCCATCTTTCTTCAGCAAGTTTTTTTATTTCTTCAGGAATTTCAACATTTTCTTTTTCAAATAAATTAAGTTTTAATATTTTATCATCAATATATTTTATAATACTTAAAATTTGTATTTTTTCATCTTCAGGTAATTTATCTACATTTTTTGCATACTTATTTATTTGGGCAATTAGTTTTACAGTATCTAAATCATTTAGTAAATAATCAATTAATTCATATCCTTTTTCTTTTTTGTCATATATATTTTTTATGTCTTCTAAGGTTAAATTTTTAGTTTTGTCTTTATATTTGCTTAAGTTATTTTTTAGTTTTTTGTATGCTTTCTCAGCAGCTTCTAAATCTTCCCAAGAAAAATCCTGTAAAGACCTGTAGTGAGCTAAATAGATAAAATATTTAAAACTTAAGGGATTAAATCATTTTTCAATTATATCATCCAAAGTTATTACATTCCCCAATGATTTACTCATTTTTCAGTTTTTTAAATTAAGAAATTGATTATGTAGCCAATAATTTACCCATTTATGTCAAAATGCTGATTCTGATTGAGCAATTTCATTTGTATGGTGTACTGGAATATGGTCAATTCAACCAGTATGAATGTCAAATTGTTCTCATAAATATTTACTTGCCATAGCAGAGCATTCTATGTGCCAACCTGGAAAACCAATTCACCAAGGACTTTCCCACTCCATTTGTCTTTTTTTATCTTTAGGTGAAAATTTCCATAATGCAAAATCTGTTTTATTCTTTTTTTTGTCATTTTTAACTCTTGCACAAGCAAGTATTCATTCAAGATGTTCTGGAGGTAATAATTTTCAATAATCTTTTACTTTAGATGTATCCATATAAATTCAATCATCAGGTATTTTATATGTATATCATTTTTTTTCTAATATTTTTACTAAATCAATTTGTTCTTTTATATGCTCTGTAGCTCTTGGGAAAATATCAAAATTTATGTTTAGTTTGTTAAGATAGTTTTTAAAGATTTTTTCATATTCTCTAGCTATTTGATATGCAGTTTTTTTTTCTTGTTGTGCGGCTTTTTCTAATTTATCTTCTCATTGGTCAGCATCATCTGTTAAATGTCAGACATCTGTTATATTTACTACATGAGTTACTTTATAACCTAAAATGTTTTCAATTACATTTCTTAGAGTATTAGCAAAAATATAGGCTCTTAAATTTCAAATATGAGGTTTACTATAAACAGTGGGTCCACAAGTATATATTCAAACTTTGTTTTTATTTATAGGTGTGAACTTTTGAAGATTTCTACCTAGGGTATTAAAAACCTTTAATTCCATATTTTTTCTTTAATTTCATAAATGTTTTTTATTATAATAATTGATAACTAATATTAAAGGGATTTTAGGTTGATATATTTTTAAAATTTAATAGTATTTTAGTAACTATTTTAGTGATTTACTACTCAAAATGAATAAATTGTTTATATGACAAGCTAAAAATGAAAAAGTTTTATATATGAGTAATTCAAATTTTTTAAGAGAATTTTTAGGAAAATTTTTAGTCTTTTTTATAGTTCTTATATTATTACTTATAGGTAGTTATTTAGTATGATGATATGTATTTTTGCTTCTTGTTCCTGTTATTTTATGGTTAATTTATGAATTTTATATTTGGAAAAAAAATATTTTAATTATAACAAATAAAAGGATTTTAAAATTTGTAAAACCAAGTTTATTTAATTCTTATATTAAAGAACTTAAATTATTACAAGTTACTGAAGTTATAGGAACTTCAAAAGGAATTCTTAACAAAATCTTAACTACTGGTAATGTAAAATTTGTATGAAAAGATAAAGAAGGTGTTGTTTGGTTTAAAAATGTAAAGTATCCTAAAGAAATAGCTCTTTATGTTTCAAGATTGAAAGATTTTATAGCTGAAAATCCTAATATGGATGTCAAACCTTTTATTCCCAGAAAAGAAAGATATTTAGATAGTAATTAATTTAATTATGAAAAGACAAGTTTTATTAACAATATGAATTGTTTTAATCATAAACTCCTTTTTATTTTTGATTTATTATATTTTTAATTCGAATTTTGTATATATTCCAGGGTCTGTATGAACTGGAGATATAATATTAACTAAACAAAATAAGGTAATTACTAAAGAAATAAAAAGAACAGAAGAAATAAGTTCAGTTCAATCAAAAATAATTGATACTATAAAAGATTTATCAAAATCAGTTGTTAGTATTGTAATTTCCAAAGATTTAAATGTTTATTATTACACTGATCCTTTTTCTTTGAGACCTTATGTAGAAAAAGAAAAGAAAAAAATTTGATGAGGTTCTTGAATTATTGTTTCTAAAGATGGTTATATTTTAACTAATAAACATGTTGTCTCAGATTTGGATGCTGATTATTCAGTAGTTACCAAGGATTGAGATGTATATAAAGTAGATAAAATATGGACTGATCCTATTTTAGATTTAGCAGTTATACATGTAGTAAAACCTAATTGAGAACCAGTAATTAATTTAACTCCTGCTAAAATAACTGATGTGAACTCAAAAAATCCTATTGGTGAATTTGTGGTAGCTATTTGAAATGCTTTAGCTGAGTATAGTAATACAGCTACTTTGGGAATTTTATCTGCTAAATGAAGACATTTAGACAATAATAATGGTTCATTGTATATTTGACTTTATCAAACTGATGCTGCAATAAATCCTTGAAATAGTTGAGGTCCATTGATAAATTTAAATAAAGAAGTTATTTGAGTAAATACTGCTATAACAGTTGATTGACAAGGAATATGATTTGCTATTCCTATTAGTAAACAGCTTGTAAAAGCTACTTTAGATAGTATTGAAAGATATTGAGCAATTAAAAGACCTTTATTGGGTATACAATTTATCCAAATAAATAAAACTATTGCTAAAAAATATCATTTAAGTTCTTATAAGGGAGTTTTAGTTCAAAAGGTTTTACCTAATTCACCAGCTCAAAAAGCTTGACTTAAACCTGGAGATATAATTCTTCAAATTGATGGCTCAGATATTACAGTTGATAGTCCTATTATTTATAGATTGTTTACTCATTCTATTGGAGATAAAGTAACTTTATTAATAGATAGAGATTGAAAACTACTTAATAAAAAGGTTAAATTGATTGAGTGGTAATTTATAAGTTATATTTTAAGATGCTTAACTTAATTGTTTGAAAAAAAATAACTTTATGAGACTTCGTTTTTATAAAAAATGAGTTTTTTTGAATTAAATGATACTATTTTTGAAATAAATATGAGGGGGAATTTATACTTTATCCCTTTTTAGATACAAACCATAATACCTTTTATTATGCAATTTTTGATAATTTTAAACAATATGAAATTTTTTCTAAACTTATAAAAATATCTGGAGTTGGTATGAAAACTGCTAATTATATAGCTACTTTCTTTGATTTAGAAGAAATTAAGAAAGCTATTGATAATGTAGATATTGAGTTTTTTACGCAAATTACAGGTATATGACCTAAAACTGCTAAGAAAATTTTAGTAGAATTAAAGGATAAAATAATTCTTGAAGATTTAGATAAAACTCAGAAATTATCTAAACTAAAAGAAAAGATAATTTCTACATTGGTTAATTTATGATATTCTAAATCTAAGGTAGAAAAATTATTAAAAGATTATACCTGAAATTTAGAAAATATTTCAGAAGTTATTCAATACTTGATAAAAAAACTTTAAGTGTTATAATTTTTAAACTTTTATTTTTAAATAAAAAAATATGTTTAGTCCTATTATTGGTTTGGGTTTCTCAAAATGAGGTAAAAAAAGAATTAATATTCCTGAAATAATAAAAAAACATGTAGAACAATGAGCAAAAGAGTTTTTTTGTGGTTATAATCCACCTTATTGGCATAATAAATTTGGCTTTGAAGTAAGTCCAAATGGTAGATTTGCAGAGCATGAGCAAATTACTGATTTTGAGTCATTACAAGAAATTGTATCTGAGGTTCATAAATACTGAAAAAGAATTATGATGAATATAAATCATTGGTATTATACTGATGTTGTGTGGAATGAACTAAAACAAATGATTGAAGATGGTATGAAAGCCTGAGTTGATGGTTTTATAGTTTCTGCATTTGAGGTTTTAGAATATTTAGATGAAATCTCTGAAGGTACTTGGGAAAGAGGTTATATTATCAATTGAAAAAAATATTATTTGAATATTTCTACTATTATGGCAGTGTATAATCCAGATGCTATAAGTTTTTTGAAAGAAAATTATCCAATTCACAAAGTAATTTTGTCAAGAGAGCTTACTTTAAAAGAAATTAAACTTATTTTAGATAATTTTGATGATATTTTATTTGAAGTTTTTTGAGAGTGAGATTTTTGTAGATATAATAATGGTTTGTGTTTTGCAGAGCATAAGTATACAGATAGAGATATTTGTACAATTGTTGTAAATGATTGGATTAAGAAAAAAGCTATAAAGTATGATTTTAGAAAAATAATTTGGAATGATGAATTAGAAAATAATGAAAAGGTTAAACTTTTTGATAATGAATATTTAGATGAATTTCAACAATTAGAAAAGATACTGGAAGAATATTTTGTTTCTCAAGAAAATAATTTATTAGATGAACTTTCTAAATTAATCAAACTAATTTCTTGAAAATATATATTATTTTATGACCCTTTACAAGGACCAAATACTACTCATAACAAAAATTTTATGTTGGTAGTAGATGCAGTTAATTTACTTTTGGAAAAAGGTAAATCTGTTGAAGTAGCTTATTTTGAGAATTTAGAAAAATTTAAGGACTATTTATTAACTGATTTACAATTGGCTAAAAAACAATATTTGGAAAATTTAAAGAATTTTATTGGGGAAAAATTTGGAATAGAAGCTAAATACAAGGATGATTTTTACAATAGGGCAGATTTACTAAATATTTATTCATATGTGTATTTTGACCAATTTAAAAATTTAGATACAGTAAAATTTCCTACAAGATGAAGAAATTATTTGCCAAAAATTAAAATAATTAATGAATGTATGGAAAATCCTGATAAGATTATGGATAAATTGTCTTTAAATGATTCCTTTGAAAGAGCACATTATGATTTAAAATCATTGTTTGATGATAATAAATTTTGGTTTTATGATATAAGAAAAAAATTGCATGAAAAAATTACTGCCTCCCAAAAAAATAGATAAAACTTATGAAAGTATTTGAATATATCCTTTTTATTTAAATAAAGAATTGTTTTCTATTGAGTTATTGAAAAATTTAGAATGAGAAATTAAGCCTTGTATTAGGCCTTATTCAGCTTATTTAAAGTATAAAAGTAAAAATGGAACAGATAAAAAATTTAAATAAATCTTTTAAAGGAATAAATTCTGGTAGAGAATTTACCAAAAATGCATTAGTTGATTTATTTTCTTTGGAGGAGTTAGCTAATAAAATTGTTATTAAAGAAGATGAAAAATTATGATATAAAAATATAAAATATTGCTGGTTAGATTGAAAAAAAGTAGGATTTTACTGATTAAGGAAAGAAAAAAATATTTACTATCTTCTTACATTTTGAGCTTGTAATGCCAAATGATGAGGTTTTTCTGAAGAAGAAAGTCCTTTAATTGCTGATAAATTGAATAAATTAGATGATTGTAAAATTCCTAATTTATGAAAAGCAATATTATTAAGAATAGTTAACGAAATCAAAAAATCTAATAATAAAGCAAAAGAATTAAGGTTTACAGCTACTATGTATGCAATCAATAAGTGATTTTATTCTAATACTCTTAATTTATTTGAGAATAACTGATATATAAAAGATTACTCAATAATAGATAGAGATTATATTGTGTACTTATAAATTTAGTTAATTAAAAAATTACAATGCAATTATATATTCACTTACCTACAAACTTAAAAATATTTGAGCTTTTTGTAGAAAATAAAGATTATATTTTAGGTGGGAAATCAAAAGATGAGAGACAGGTTGCAGGTTTTTTCTTAGAAAATTTTCCTTGAGAAGTTATGGAAGAATTATCTCCTCAATATGAAGTAAATTTTGTTTCATTAAGAAAACTGAAACAAATTGATAACAATGTAACTAATAATATTCAAGGTATTTACTATGGTTCTGATAATTGTGAATATTTGATGCCAACTAAGCAAGAATTAGAAAAAGCTTTAGATTTGTATGATAAAGCAGTAAAAAAATATTTTTTTAAAAAGGGAAAAAAATGATTTGTTCTTGTAACACCATATGTATGACCTAAGATGCTTGAAAGAGCTAAAGAAACATTAGATTATTTAAATTCTGTATGAAGTTTTGAGGTTGTAGTAAATGATTTATGAGTTTTAAGATATATAGAAAAAGAATGTAAAAATTTAAAACCTATAGCTGGTAGATTACTACATAAGTTATTAAAAACTCCATTAGTAGATACTTATTGAAATAGAGCTCATGTTCCTTCTGAAAAAATGAAAAATGCTTCTCCATCTGAAATTGATGAAATTCAAAAGCAAATAGTAGAAAATCAAAATAAATTTTATAATTCAATTGCTTTAAGTTTAAAGCCCTATGTTAGGTTTTTAACAAAACATAATATTGATAGAGTAGGTGTTGATTTTATGTCAAAAAGAGAAAAAATTTTTCAAAAGGAATATGAAAAAGGTATTGATTTATACTATCCTTGGGCTTTAGTTTTTACAGGTAGATTGTGTGATACATCTGCTATAGAAAATCCTGCAAGATGAAATTATGCAGTAGATGAAATTTGTCCTAGAACTTGTTGGAGATATGATTTGTTTTATAGATTAAAAACAGTTGGTTATAATTTAATTCAAAGATGAAATTCTGCTTTTAGATCTGAACTTGATATTGAAAGATTAGATGAAAAGTTTATTTATAGTAAGTTAAATAGAATAGTTTATGCCCCTTTTATAACCGTGTAGATGAAAGAGAGAATAATTGATATTCCTGATAATATTGATATATTGAAAGATCCTAAGTTTATTAGGAGTAACTTTAAGCCTGATGAGATTAAAAATTCTCTTTTTTTGGTATTGAAAGCAAAAGATAATTCTACGAAGCTAAAAGTGCTTTATCCTAATGAAAAAGAAAAAAGATTTAATGGTTTTGATAAAAACAATATAGATCTGTTTTTAAAATCTGTATTGAAAATAAATGATACAGAAAAAAATAAACTACTAGAAGAAATAATTAATGAAATTAATTTTAAATCTTTTGATGAATTTGAGTTTATTGATTTTGTAAAATGAAATTATAAACAATATCTTATTAAGAAATTTACAGAGAAGCTGTTGCAAGCTAAATTTTGAAATAATATTTATGAAGTAAAAAAAATTTTTTATTATTCCTTTGAAGGAGATAGTAAATCAATTATAAGAGAAAAATTTAACTTAATTAATATTAAAATTGCAGAACTTCTTTTAAAGTTTTTTAAATCTGATATAATTGATTCTTTTAATATTTTTCCTATTGAATTTAGTAGGAAATTGATAAAATCAAATTTTATAGTTAAATATATTAATGTTTTTTCTGAAAAATTATCTGAGAAACCTACTTTACAAGCTATAGATATTATTAATCTCTTCCCATTATTTAAAAAATTTTTTTATGAAAGACTATTAGAAGAATGATGGGATAAAAACTTAGCAAAAAATTTATCTGACTTATTGAATAAAAAAATTTTTTATAGGTTTTTCACTTATTTTTTGCTTAAACAAGTAACTTTAAATAAAAATTTATTAAGAAAAATTTTAAATTTTTTTACTGAAGAAAGGATAATTTATATAAAAAAAAATAAATATAAATTTATAAAATCTAAGCTTTTTAACCAATCTTATTTATCAAAAGTATATCCTGATATATCAACAACTATAAAAAAGTACTATGAATTGATTGATGAAATTAGTTTATTGGAAAAAAAAATACAAAATTTAAGACAAAAGAAAGAAAAGTTAGAAAGAAAGTTAAAGGAAATCTTAAATAAGATTAATAAAATTGAACAAGAAAATAAAAAATTGTGAACTAAGCTTAGAAAAGTTAATTATTTTTTAAGAACTAATAACTTTCCTGAACTAGATAAAAAAGAAAAAAAATGACTTATGCAATCAATAGGGGAAATATTAAGTCTAAAAATTCTTCAAAATAAAGATTCTGATATTAAAGAATATTCTAATATTAGAAAAGATTTACTTAAAGAATTAACTAAAAATTCTGCTAATAAAATCAAATTTATGAGTGAAAAATTAAAAATTATTGCTGAACTGAAAGAAATTAATATTGAATCTTACGAGTTAAAATTAGAACAAGCTAAGCAAGATTTTAGTAATTATAAAGAAAAATATAAGGAATTGTATTATGAAGTCTATAATATTTTATTATCTTGAATAAAAAAGGTTGAATAATGAAGTATTTTGACTGAAAAATAAAAAAAGAACACCATATTTTAAAAGAATTTGAGAAAGAATTAGAAGAAATTTCTAAAATTGATTTAGTGCAAAAAATTATTCCTGGTAGAATTTCTAGACAACAAAAAAGTAGTTCTCATAAAACTATGTCTTTTTCTTATTTTACAAACTCAGGACTAAAGTTAAAAATAAAAAAATGAGCTACTGCTCAAGAAGTTTTTTTAGTTTGTAAAAGAGAAGATAAGGAAAAGCTTTTAGAGTTGTTAAAACAATTAAAATATTTATAATGCCTGCT
>CAZVAP010000022.1:0-12849 GCA_964625125.1 uncultured Candidatus Peribacteria bacterium
ATTTGAAAAAGCAGCTATAATAAGAGATCAAATAAAAGAATTAGAAGAACAATAAGTATTTTTTATTTGTTTTTTAGGAAAAAATTTTTAAAACTAGTACAAATTTTTATTTTTTAAATAAAATACAATGTATGCTTATCCTCAAGGAGATTTGTTTTCAAATATAATTTTAAATTTACTAGCATTAATGACTTTAGGTGTATTTATAGGTGTTATATATGCAATTTTATATGCAGTCTTTATGTTTATATTTTCTTGATGAAATGAACAAAAAATTACAAAAGCTTGGAATAGTATTAGATATGCTCTAGTTTGATTCGTTTTAACTTTAATTATTTTGTTTGCCATTCCTGGATTATTAAGAGCTATAAAAGTACCTTGATATAGATATTATACTTCTGAAAATGTTTTTAAAACTGCTAAACGATGGGTAAAAAAGACTATAGAAATTTTTAATAATAGTAAACCTACTATAGATTCAACTGATGGAGAATATCAGCTTTAAAATTTTATAATTTAACTTATGGAAAATATTTTCTTAAATCAGATAAATTTAAATTTCAAAAAACCTAAATTATTGATTCATATTTGTTGTGCACCGGATTTAGTTGTGCCTTTAAAAGATCTTAAAGAAAGTTTTGAGCTATACTTATATTGGTATAACCCAAATATTCAGCCTTTCTCAGAATATAAAAAAAGATATAAGGAATATATAAAGTTATTAAATTTAGAAAAATGAGATTATAAACTAGTTGATTCCTCAGGTAATATAGTAGATAAGTTTGAAGATAAAATTTATAATGACTATGATAACAGGGAATTTTATGATAAATTAATTGAGCATAGAAAAATCTGAAATTTAGATAATTTACCAGAAAAAGACTTACTAAGTTTATATGCTAAAATGGAAGAAAAAAACTCTCCAAGATGTGATATTTGTTATTATTTCAGACTTTTAGAGCCAGCAAAAGTTGCTAAAAAATTGTGAATTAAATATTTTACTACTACTTTATTAATTTCCCCTAAAAAGTCAGTTGAGAAACTTAACAAGTATTGAAAACAAGTTTCAAATGAAGTATGAGTTAAATACTTAAGTTTTAATTTTAGAAGAAATAACTGATTTAAGAAAGCAGCTGAATATACTAAACAATACAATATTCGGAGACAAAACTATTGTGGTTGTGCTTGGAGTATAAGAAATTCTTAAGAAATCTTGATTAAATGTTTCTTTTTATTAAAAGTTAGGCAATTTAAATAATTAAATTAGATGATTATGGAACTTCAAGATGTTTTGATTATTCTTAAAAATTTGCTTTCTTATATGTATGTTAAGGTAATTGCTTTTTATGTAATTTATATTGCAATAGTCTTTTTTATTATTTTTCCTATAGGCAGAAAGCTTTTTCAAAAACTTGTATCAAAAACTAAAACTAAATGGGATGATGAATTACATCTGAAAATTTCTCCTTATATTAAAATTTTGGCTTTATTATTTGGCTTAAATTTAGTTTATAATTTTCTTTTACTAGAACCTAACAGGTATTGGCAGATATGATATAAAATTTTATTGAGTATTGAGTTTGGTATTTTATATTTAATATCTCATACTTTTTTTAAAATTTCTTTAAAATATTTTATTAAAAAGTTTTCAGGAATTATTACTAAAAATGTAGCCAATTTTGTAAAGCTAGTAATTGATATATTGGTATTTTCTGTAATAATTTTACTTGTTTTGAAAGTATGGTGAGTAAACATTACACCTTTGTTAGCTTCAGCTGGTATCTTTGGTTTAGCTGTTGCTATGGCTAGTAAATCTATTATTGAAAATTTCTTATCTTGATTGATATTGTTTGCAGATAAATCTATAAATGTTTGAGATACTATTGTACTATCAGACTGAACTATAGCAACTGTAGAAGAAATTAATATAAGAACTACTAGATTAAAGACTTTTGATGGAAATGTAGTAATTATTCCAAATAGTGAGCTTTTAAATGAAAAAATTATTAATAAATCTTTAGCTGATGTAACACCTAAAAAAAGAGTAGAAGTAACAGTTTGAATAAGTTACTGAGATGATGTTGATAAAGCCAAAGAACTACTTAAAAATTATTTACTAGAATTAGATGGAGCAGATAAAGAATCGATTGTTGTATTTGTAGATGAATTAGCAGATTGGTCAGTGAATATTACTTGAAGAATAATGGTTGATGCTGATAAATTTAGTTTTTTAATGTCTAAACAAGTATTGGAAAAAGTTTATAAAAACTTTCCTAATGAAGGATTGAACTTTCCATTTCCAACTTATGAACTTACTTGAAATTTAAATTGTAATAAAAATTAATGATTTATAACTTTTCAGAATATGTAAAATATAGCCTTTTTAATGAAAAAATAGATAAAGCAGTAATTTTATCTGATACAGAAATTGACACAAAAAATAAATTGGAAAAGTTTGATATTAAAGAACCAGTAGGTCAAATTTTAGCTTTATCCAAAAAATATAAATATGTTTTTGTAGTATTAGATGAATTAAATTGGGATAATATTTTCAGATTATATAAAAATTTCCCTAAAAATGTTTGTATTTTAAATTTGAATGCAGGATATACTTGAATTTGAAAAAAAGATATTTTAGCTGATATGGATGATATTTATATTAACCCTTTGGTAAAGGTATTAGAGCCAATGGATATTGAAAATTTGAACTTTTATGTAGAAAATTTTATCAAGGAACCTACACTTACACATATTAGAGTTCCAAATAAAGAAATAGATTATAAAATTGGTTGAGAGGAACTAGACTTAGATTATAAAGAGATTATAGATTTTGCTGAATATGGTATTTCTGGTTATTCAGGATTGGTTATAAGTTATTGAAGTACATTGGCTGAAACTTTAAATGCTGTATGATTGTTACAATCAGAATGATTAGGAGTAGATTTGTTTTGGGTAGGAAATTATAAACAAGATTTATCAACTGAATTAATTAAAAAAATTGATTATCAAGAAAAAATTTTTGTAGTAGGAGACTTTGATGCTTTAATTTTTAGAGATTTAATTTATTCCAAATTTTTTGAATTTAATTTAAATAAGGAAATTTACTTTATTACTCCTATTGATTTAAAATTAACTTTGCCTGAATACTTATCAGAACAAGTAAAAATGCAGTGAATTGATATTTACAACAGAATAAAAGATAAAATTTAAATTTATTTTTAATCCTTGAAAATGTTTAAAAGGGCTTTTACTTTGATAGAAATAATATTAGTTGTTTTAATTACTGGTATTTTATTTGTTTTATTAGCAAAAGTTTATATTACTGCAAGTAAACTATATGTATATCATACTAATTTAAAAAATGTAGAAAATGATTTATTTTTTATTAACCAAACTTTACAAAATTTAGCTGATAGCAGTGAAATAGCTTATTCAAAATATACTAATTTAGCTGAAACTAAAGGTTTTACCTGAGTTTTGAATTTAAAGCAAAATAATAAAATACTTCAAATTTATGCTAAAAATTGAAGAGTTTTGTTAAAAACAATTAGCTGAAGTACAGAGGAAATTTCTCCTTTAACAAATACAGGAACAACCTATGTAAATAAACTTATGTTTAAAATTTTACCTTATGAAAACCCATACAAAATTTTTACTAAAAATTCTAGACATCCTATTATAAAAGTATTTATTGATATAAGAAACAGGTTTTATAATACTTGAAATTGGGAACAAACAGTAAGAGCTAATTTACAAGAAAGTTTTAACTTTAAATACTACAACTATTAAAATGAATTTTAAAAAAGCCAATATAATAATTGTTACTTTGTTTATCACCTTAATAATTTGATTAATTTGATTACTGATTACAAAATATGTTTTAAACTCTGTAAAATTATCCTCTCAAACTTTTAAGTATTATAAAGCTTATTATATTTGATATGCTTGAGTAGAATTAGAATTGTTAAAAATTAAAAATCATTGATATTGATTTGAAGATAAGATTTCATCTACTAGTAAAACTGTAGAAAAAAATTTTACTGGCTTTAAATATTTCTTTTCAAGTAAAGTTAAATCCTTAGGAAAATATATAACAAATACTCCTTTAAGTTTGATTTTTGATAATATAAATTGTTCTGATAAAAAAAATTGGATAAAATTGGCAACTTGAGATGCTATATTATTACCTCTAATTTATGATAAAAATGTTGGAGAAGCTAAAATAAGTTGAGAAAACTACCAGCTTTTGAATATTGATTTTTCAGATTTAAATCTTCATTATAATTGAAATTTTACAATTTCTATTCAAAACGGAACAAATATAGTAGCCAAAAAAAATGTAAGCAATAATACAGATGATACTAAATCTATATCTGAAATATTAGGTATTACTTCTATATCATCATCAGCAAGTGAAAAACCATTTCTAGTGATTTGAGCATTAGAAAATTGAGAATTTTGTATATCTTCGAGAAATAAAATTGTTACTCCTTATAGTTATATACTATCTCAATGAAATTATATGGATCAAGGAGTTTTAGTAAGTGTAGGTAAAAAACATAATTGGGCAAACTTTTCGGTTTATAGTATTTTTTGAAACTAATGAAATTACAGCAATTACTTAAAGAAAAATATTTTTTCTCTCATAGACATGAGTTTTTTTTGATTTTACAAGATATGTTAAATCTTCCTTTAGAAAAAATTTTCTCTTCAAATATAGAAATATCCAATGCTCAACTTAAAGATATTAAAGAAAAATATGATAGGTTTCATATAAACAAAGAACCAATTGAATATATACTTGGATATACTGAATTTTGAGGTCTAAAATTTAAAGTTAATAAAGATGTACTTATTCCAAGACCTGAAACTGAATATCTAGTAAAATATTCTATAAATTATGCTTCAAATACAGATATTTACTTTGATATTTGAACTTGAAGCTGAATTATCTGAATAACTTTAGCCTTAAAAACAAATAAAAAAGTAGTTTGCTCAGATATATCTGAAAAAGCTATAAAAGTAGCAAAAGAAAATGCAAAAAATTTATGTAAAAATTGCAATATTGAATTTATTATATCCAATTTGTGAGCTCATATATCAAATTATAAATGAAATAAATTTATATGTGCAAATTTACCATATGTTGATGAAAATTTTAAATTAGATGAATATGCAAAAAAAGAACCAAATTTAGCCTTATTTGCCCCAGAAAACTGATTAAAGCTATACAAAGACCTATTAAATCAATTAGAAAAAAATACTTATTTTGCTTTTGAACTAACTAAAAAACAAGCTAAATATTTACTTGATAATTATTCGATTAAAGCTAATATCTTGCCAACTTGTCATAATAATATCAAAATTTTATTAGGTAAAAAAATATAATGACCAAGATAAAGCTTAATTTCCTAGAAAAATGCTTTGAAAAAATCTTATGGAATAGTAGATTCCTAGTTCTTATTCCTGTGATTATAGGAATGTTAATTTTTATCTTACTTATCCGAGGAATAATAGTAAAATTTTACCATTTAATACATAATATTTTATATAATTGATTTTCAGAACATATATTGTCAACCGTAATTAGCATTTTAGATATAAGCTTATTAGCAGTAATTATTTTAATTTTTTCTTGGTGAATTTATGAGTTATTTGTAAGTGAAATAGATGTTGATGATGACCATATAAACAAGGCTAAATCATTAATCATAAGAAGTATTGATGAATTAAAAGAAAAAATTTGAAAAGTTATTATAATTTTACTTATAGTTTGGTTATTTAAACAAATGATTTTACAGGTTCCTACTAATCAGTATCATATTTTAATTTTTTCAATTTCTATATTGATAATGGCTTTAGCTTTAAGGTTTATATCTTGAAAAAAATAAATGTCTTTAGTATTTCGTGATGCTTTTTGGCAAATATTCTGAAGATTAGTATCAGCTTTAGCAGGTTTTATAGTAGTAAAATTATTAACTCCTTACTTATGACCCTTAAGATATGGTGATTATTCCACTGTATTAAAGTATTTTGCTATATGGTCAGCTTTAGCAGATTTTTGAATATATGTAATAGCTTTAAATGTTTTAGGAAAAATTAAAGATAAAACTGAAAAACTTAAACAATACCATAAATTTCTAGGTTTTAGGTTTTTTATGATTTTTATCGTATATTTTACAGCCTTTTTAATAGCTTATTTTATACCTGCTTATACCAACAATCCTTTTGTAGCTTATTGACTAGTAATTTGAATGTTATTTTCTGCAAGCTTTATGGCAGCTGGTATTGTTCAAATTCCTCTACAACTTAATTGGCAAATGAAACAAGTGAGTATAGCTTTAATTTTAGCTAGGGTAGTGCAACTAATAGCTTTATTTTTAATAATTTTTCATTTTTTCCCAAAAGTTGATTTTTCACATTTTAGCATTGTTGCCTTATGTGCATTCTTGGCAGTATTATTTTCTGTTTTATTATCTTGATTAGCTCAATTTTTCTATGTATTGATAATGGGAAATAAATTTATGAAATTTAAACTAGATTTTGATTTTAATTTTATAAAGGAAAATATTAAATCCAACTGGAAGTATGGCTTTAGTTATTTTTTAAGTAGTTTCCATACTCTTATAGTTTTAATATTTTTGTCTATTATGTTTCCTACTTCAGAATGATTTACTTATGTAGGAATTTGGGCTGTTGCTTTAGCATTAATTGAAATTTTACTTATTGTTCCTTCAGCATTTTGAAATAGTATCATTCATAAAATATCAAGTTATGAAAAGATTGAAAAATTAAAAGCTTTATGAAATTATTTGCTATTTATATTGTGGTTTGGTTTTTTTGTACTTTTTAATTTTGTATTATTTAAAACTTCTATAGTTAATTTTATTGCTGGTCCTAAATATTTAACTTATCCAGGACATTTATGATCTGATTATATTTTACCTTTTTTGGCTATAGTATTATTGTTTAGCTTTGTAAAGCAAGTTTTTAACTATGTTTTAGTTTCATTTAATCATCAAAATCATTTGCTAAAAGTAAATTTAATTTGAGTTGTTATTTGAGTGATAATTGGCCTAATTTTAATTCCTAAATTCAATCTTTATGGTTGAATAATAACTCAATTAGTTTTGGAAATTTGTTTTGTAATAGGTGCTATAATAATAGCAAAAAAATATAAAATTATACCTACTATAGAAATAAAAACACTTTTGCTACTAACTTGATTAAGCTTTTTATTTTTATGAGTTTCTTATTATTTTCTTTATGTAACAAAACTTTTTGATAAAATTGATTTATCAATAATATTTTTTCTATTAATTGCAGGTATTTTAAATTTAATTTATTTAGTATGAAGTTATAAGTTTATCAGAAAAATTATGAGTAAGATATAGATATCTTTGAATTTTTTTATTTTTTTCTTATTATTCCTTACAATTTAAGAATTAAATTACAATTTTATGCTAAATATTTACCAAGCATATTTTAAAAACATATGACCTTTAAAAAACAAATCATATATTGTTAATTATAAGCATAAAAATGTACTTATCAAAGCTCCTATTTGAACCTGAAAAAGCTTTCTTTTTTTTGATTGACCAATTTTTGGATTATACAAATCTTCAGACAGAACTATAATCAACAAAGATAGTAAATCTTGAGAAATACAACTTATTTTTTCAATTAGTGAAAGATATTTCCTTATAATTAGAAAATTAACTCTTACAAAGTCAGGTAAAGATAGTACAAAAACTTCTTTATATGAAATTACTGCTGATAAAAATTTTTTTGATTATTTAAATAATTTTGAAAAAATTGTAGAACCAAATACAAATAATCTTTTAACTTTATTAAAATTTAATCAAATCAAATTAAATGATTTAACAGGGGAGTTTAAACAAGAAAGTGTTTTACAACAAGCTCTAAATGATATTTTACCTCCTAAAGAAGTGGCTTTATCAACTATATTTTTACCACAAAATTCTGAAAATATTTTTGAAAAAAAACCTTCAGAAAGAATAACTATATTAAAAAAAATTTTTTGATTATTGGGGATAGATGATTCTAAAAAAATAATTGATGAAGAAAAAAATAAAGTTTATTGAGAATTAAAAGCTAGACAAAATACTGATATTTATAAAAGTAAACTAGTTTGAGTTATTGAAAAACTAAAGAAAGTACAATTTAATTTAATTAAAATTAATGAACTTGAGGATTTTTTAATGGATTTTCAAGTACTAGATGCTGAGAAAATAAACATTGATAAACTAAGTAAAATTAATCTTGATATTGAAAAATATCTATGAAACCTAAAAAAAGTACAACAAGAATATGTAAAATTATTACAGCAAAAGGAAAATATAGAAAAACAAATTTTTCAAATAAAAAAAGAAAAAAATGATTTAGAAACTCAATTTAATCAAATTGAAACTGAAATATTAAAACTGCAAGAACTATCAAATCAAAATACTATTTTTGAAGATAAACTAAAATCAATTGATACTAAACTACATACTATCTTACAAAATTATCCTAATTTACAGGAAGATTATGAAAAACAATTAGAAATAAGAAATATGATTCAAAAACTAGAAAAGGATTTAGATTTACTTAATCAAGAAAAAATAAAGCTTTTAGATGAGTCAAAAATTATAGAAATAAAATTATCTAATCAAGATAATTCAGAAATTACAAAACTTCAAAAATTAATTTGAGAGTATAAAAATAAAATCAATGAAATAAAAAAAACTATTAATTTACAAAGCTTAACTTTTGAAAACAATACTCCAAAATCCTATAAAGAAGCTCTAAATTTGATAATTGAAATAGAAAATCAGTGAAAAAACTATGCTCAACAAATTAAGGTATATGAAAACCAAATTAATTCATTAAATGAAAATTTAGAAAAATTAGAAAACAAACAACCTAAAAATCTTGAATATCAGTGTAAAATTACCCAAAATACTTGTCCTTTTGTAAAGGAAATATTAACTAAATTCGATAATTCTACCAAAATAATTGAAAACCAAAAACAAAATTTATTATCTCAAATTCAAGAACAGCAAAAAACTTTAGATAACCTTTTAAATAAAAGAAATTACTTAGCAAACTGGCGGAAACAAAATAATATCAGCTTAGTAAAAAATAATTTATTGGCTTTACAAGAATTAGAAGATAAATTAAGTACTGCATACAATCAATTTGAAAAATTACAAAATCAACAAAACAATACAATGAAATTATCTTGAAAGTTAGAGGAAATAAAAAAACAAATTGAAAACATTGAGACAAAAATAAACAATCTAAATGAGCAACTTTCTAAACATAAACTTCAATTAGATGATAAAATCATAAATAATTATAAATTTTATCAACAATTAATTGAAGAAAAAAACACTTTAATTTCCAAATTATCTGGTATAAATGAAAAATTATCTAAATTAATTCAATTAAATACTCAAAAAGAAAATATCTCACTAAATCTTGATAAAATATCTAAACAGTTATCAGATTTAGAAAACCAATTAAAAGATATTTTAAAAGCATTAGAAAAATCAGAGCAAAACAATAATTTGGCTGCTGAAGATGAAAAAAATTTATCAGAATTACAACAAACTTTAAACTTATACAACAATATCTTATCCGATTATGCTCAAAATAAAATAGAAGTGGAAAAAATTAAAAGAAGACATAAAATTTTAAAAGATTTAAGCAATATTTTTTGAAAAGAACTGGTTATTTATGTATTTTCAGATTATTTAAAATCACTTGAAGAACTAGTAAATTATTTTATATCAGATATTGTAAATTTCACATTACATATTCAATTAGATGAAAAGTGAGAAAATTTAGACATCTTTGTAGAAGATAATCTATGAAAAAGACCTGTATCAAGTTTATCTTGAGGACAAAAAACAGCTTTAAGAATATGATGGATACTGGCTATAAGTAAATTACAAAATAACCAAATGCTATTTTTAGATGAAACAATAAATAATTTTGATCAAGATTCAGTATGATTACTTGCTAACAAAATAAAAGAATTTGTAAAAAGTCAAAATATGAAATTTTATATGATTACACATAGTGAGATTTTACAACAAGCTGATATATGGGATGAAATTATAGATTTAAAACTTTAATAAACTAAAATGCCAAAAATACCTTATGATATATACGAATCAGACCAAGAAATTGTAGTTGTAGTTCCTTTATGATGAGTAAAACCAGAAACATTAAATGTTTATTTAGAAAAAAATATTTTAAAAATAGAATGAATTAGACAAAAACCTTCTTTAAAAGAAAACTTAGTTCCTCAAAAAGAAGATTGCTATTGGTGAGATTTTAGTGCAGAAATTCATTTACCTTTAACTGTATATTTTGATAAAATACAACCACACTTAACAAAAGAAAATATTTTAATAGTTACAGTTCCTAAATATAGTTTACCTAAAAAAATGAAATTAGATATACAATATGAATAAAAAAACCAGGAATAAACCCTGGCTTAATTTTACTAGCAATTTTAATTATGCAGCTTCTTGTTGTTCTTTTTCAACAGCAAAGTCTACTTTAATAGTTCTACCATTAATTTCAGCTTCATTCATTTCTTCAACTGCTTTTTTTGCATCTTCTGGATTTGCAAATTCTACAAAACCAAATCCTTTAGATTTTTTTGTATCTCTGTCTAAAATAACTTTTGCATAAACAACTTCTCCATATTCTTGGAAGATTTCCTTTAAATCTTTACCTCTTAAAGACCAAGGTAAATTTGCAATAAATAATTTTCTGTCTGATTTTTTCATAATTAACAATTAATAATAAACAATTTAGCCTTCAACATTTAACGAAAGCTGTTTAAAGTTTAAGAAAAAAAAGTATAAATACAACACATTTATTTACTACCTGAGTTTTATAATGAAATTTAAGGAATATAATATTGATGGTATTAAGGTAATTTTATCTGAAATGGATACTACCTCAATTAGTGTAGAAATTTGAGTGAAAGTAGGAGCAGTGTATGAAACTAAAGAAAACAATGGAATCAGTCATTTCTTAGAACATATGTTTTTTAAATGAAGTAAAAAATATCCATCAGCACAAAAAGTAGCTGAAATATTGGATGAAATCTGAGGCAACTATAATGCTTATACTTCAAGATATTATACTGTATTTTATTTTAAATCAATACCTGAATATTTTGAACAAGCTTTTGATGTTTTTGCAGATTTATTGGTCAATCCTTTATTTAAACCTGAAGATATTGAAAAAGAAAGAGGAGTAGTTTTACAAGAATTGAGTATGTACGAAGATGAACCTTGAAGTATTTTATATGATAAATTTCATTTATTTTATTTTGGAGACAATAGTTATGGATGGCCAATAATTGGTACTAAGGAAAATATAAATAAATTTACAAGAAAAGATTTAATAAAATACAAAAATGCCTGATATACTAAGGACAATTTGGTAATTTCTATTTGATGAAAAATAGAGAATGAAGATAAAATTTTAAATTTAATAAAAGAAAAATTTAGATATTTACCAGAAAAAAAGCAAATTTATTTACCAGAATATCCTAAAAAACCTACAAAAAATATTGATTATTTTGAAAAATGATTAGAGCAAGTAAGAGTAATTATAAATATACCTATACCAATACCAGAAAATTCCGTAGATAAAACGGCTTTAAGTATTTTAACAAATATTTTATGATGATGAATGTCTTCAGTTTTATTTAAAGAAATAAGAGAAAATTTATGATTAGTGTATTCAATATCAGCTTCAGCAAAAAGAGATATTAAGAATATTAATTTAATGATTTATGCTGGAATAGATAAAAATAAATTTGATTTAGCTTTACATAAAATTAATGAAATATTAGATGACTTCAAAAAATGAAATATAAAAGAAGAAAACTTAATTAGAAGTAAAAAAGTGTATTTAAGTACAGTTAAACTAGGTTTAGAAACTTCAAGTGATGTAGCTTCTTATAATTTATCTGCAAAATTATGGGATGAAGAAATTAAATCATTATCTGAAATAGAACAAGATATTAAATCAGTTAAATTAGATGATATTAAAAAATTTACAAAAAATTATTTTAATAAAGAAAATAGATTTACATATTACCTTAAATAAACAAAATTTTAATTAAAAGAAAGACCCCTTAAATAAGGGGTTTTTAAGTTTACATAAGATTGATTATGTAAAGTAGAATATAATACTTCCAATAGTAGAAAACATTTCTCTTTATAACTCTAAAAATATTTCTACTGTTGTAGTAATAAAAAAATCCTACTTTTCAGTAGGATTTTTATTTAACTTTTGTAGTTCTTCTTTATTATACTTTATACTAGAATGTAAAGCATCTATCATCCACTTTCAATCTTTTTTTACAAATACCATAGTAAAATTTGCAGGAACTTCTTGTTCAGGATTTGATAACTTAAATAAATACTCACCATAAGCTAATATACTTTCCCCTTCCTTTAACCATTTGGCATGAATGTTCTTTAAAACCATCCTTGGATTTCTTTCACAAAAATGCTTAAAATAGCCCCCTACTCAATCATCACCTACTCATAAATTTGTAACAACTGTTCATTTTAATAAAGCAGTAGGAGAAAATAAGTTAACTACTTTATCTGCTCATTTTTGTAAAGCTTCAGCCCAATAATTTACCATTATAGATTCAGCTATATCATCAGGAGATTTAGATATGTTTGTTCAAGATATAATACTTGTTTTTAATAATTCCCATTCAGGTATTCATTTTTCTCCTGAGAATTTATTTTCTAGATTATAATAATTTCTTAAAAATTGTGTTTTAAGTCATAATTCTTCTAC
>CAZVAP010000023.1:0-12350 GCA_964625125.1 uncultured Candidatus Peribacteria bacterium
GACAAAGAATTTAGAGGAAGTAGAGGAAGTGATTAAAGAATATTGAGATGGTATTAAGTTAAATGTAGTAAGTTTAAATATTATCTTAAAGAAGACAAAGAATTTACAGGAAGTGAAAGAAGTACTTGAGAAATATTGAAATGGTATTGAGTTAGATATAGTAAGTTTATCAATTATTTTACACAATTTTGAAGATAATGCATATTCATTGATATCAAAATTGTATAAAGACTGAAAAATATCTATTTCTAAAGAAGAGTTTGTAAATAACTCATCTATAGCTTCTTATTGTAAAAAAGTTTGAATTACTCCTGAAGGATTATATCTGGAGTTATTTGGTTTAGATTTAGGAAATAAAGAAATAACAGAAGATAATTGGATGAATTTTATAGATTAATAATCTATTTTTCCTGATAAATCTTGGATTAATTTATTAATTTTTGTTAGATTAATTTTAAATCAAACAGGAATTCTTTCTAGTTTTGTTTTACAATAATAATCTTTATGATTAGAGCAGTAATATTTTATATATTCCTTTATAACTGCTTTTGAAAGTTTATTTCTATATTTTGTAGGCATTATAGGATAAATTTTTTTGATTTGTCTATCAACTATAAGTTTTAGATATTCTCATTTTTTAATTGTATAGTATTCTTGAGTGTATTTTTGAACTATTTGTTTTGTGTTGTTTAGAATTTTTTTTATGTTAGGATTTTCTGGTAGCTTTGATGAGTTTTGTAAAATATTGGTTATTAAAGTCTTTTCTTTTTGATTATAATTTTTTCAATAAATAAAACTCATCATATTTTCATAGTTAGTTTTTATTTTATCAAAGTTTAGTTGTGTTATGTTTTTTATTTGATTTCATATGTAGTTTAAATATTGGGGATCTGTAAGTTTTGGAAATATACTTGTAAACCATATGTATCATAAGATAGTTAATACTATTAGGCTAATATTTTTTAAAATTTCAAATCTATAAGGAAAAAATACATATCTTAAAAAGCTTATAATAAGCAGAATTGCTATTACTCCTAGTATTACAATATTTATAACTCCTATTCCCCATAATAATCCTAAAGTTAGAGCTATTATGATAAAAGAGGAAAAGAAAATTTTAGTTATTTTTATAAATCTAATTAGGTAGTATAAAAATATATTCTTTCTTTCAGAAAAGTCCCATAATCCAATATTTTCTATATCTATGTAGATGCTTCTTAAAATTGTATATTCTTCATAACTTTCTGCAGAAAAAAACATTAGCAAAAAGAAAAGTTTTTGCCAGTCTTTAAGAGGAAGTTTGATAGCTTTGAAAATTAAAATATAGTAAAAATAAGGTTTTATGATAGGCCAAAATATACTATTTGATAATTCAATTAAAGTATCTTTGAAATTTTTGAAAAATAAAATCATATTGTATTCATCTGCATTGTTATTTTTTTGTAAAGAAAATAGGTTTATTCATCCTATATTTGCCCATTCATTTTCAGATAACCTATTTTTAATAGCATAAAAATAGAAATAGTTTTTTAGCTCAGGAGTTTTTTTATTGATTAAGTATGTTATAAGATATTTTCTTGCTTCTGAGATACTATTAAAATTTTGTGAAATAAACTCTGGATTTGAAAATTTTTTCCATCATAATATTTTACCTTTTTTAATGACTTTTATTATTTTGCTGTAATTATGCCATTTTTTTACTTTATTTTCTACTTTCTCAATTAGAGAAAGGTTCTTGTCATATTCTCTATTGTAGTTTCTTACTACTTTAGCAAAACAAATTAATACATATTTAAATTTTTTATATTCTGGTGTAGAAAAAAAATCATCAAAAGATATTTTTAATTCATTGTATGATAACGGATATTCTGTAATATTTATTTCTAAATCTACTAGTATTTTTTCAATGTCTTTTTCTTTTTTTTCTTTTAAGAATTTTGTAAATTCTGAGATTAATTTTTTGTAAGTTAAATTTTTATTAGTATTTAGATAAGTTTTTAACTTGTGCTTTATGTTACTATCTAACCAAATAGCACAATCTAAATAAAATTCAATATCATAAAATTTTAATGTATTTAAAAATTTGTTTAGTTGTAAACTCATATTCTTGGTAAAGCCAGAATAGTAGTATAGTTTAAATAAAAAGTCACTGTATCAATATTTGTTTTTATTATCTTTGGTTAAATCAGGAGTTATGAATTCATTTATAGCTTTATAAAAATAGTCTTTTATTGTTTCCGATAGTTCTTTCTCAATTTTCTTTGAGTTAAGATAAAAACTTAATGGATTTTTGGGAATATTGATTTGCTTTATAAAATTTACTAATTTTTCATCAATTACTTGATTTTGTGTCATTTTTTGTTTTTATTTACTAAATTATTTAAATTTTATACTTTTTAAAAAATTTAGCAAATTTAGAAATGAATATTTTTGTTCATACCATTTTCCCAGAAATTTTTGATAGTTTTCTAAAAACTTCATTAATTAAGAAAGCTCAGGATAAAGGTGTTTTAAATATAAAATTAGTTAATATAAGAGATTTTTGTAATCATAAACAGAAACAAGTTGATGATAAAATTTATTGATGATGAGCTTGAATGCTTATAAAGGCTAAACCTGTAATTGATAGTATAGAAAATACTATAAAGGAAAATAATTTATCTGATTTTAAAATTATTTATTTAGCTCCTTCAGATAATATCTTAGATCAAAAAAAATGTTTTGATTATTCTAAATTAGAAAATGTTATTTTATTGGCTTGAAGGTATGAAGGTATTGATTATAGAGTAGAGCAGTATTTTACTGATAAATATTGAAATTTTGAAAGACTTTCTATTTGAAAATATATTCTTTTGGGAGGTGAATTGCCAGCTATGGTTTTTATAGAGGCTGTAGGCAGACTTGTTCCAGGGGTTATAAAAGAAAAAGCTTCTTTTGAGGATGAAAGTTATAATCCTAAAAAAAATATGGAAAATATAGAATATCCTCAATATACAATCCCCCAAGAAGTTTATGGGTATAAGGTTCCAGAAGTTTTATTATCGTGAAACCACAAACTTATTGAAAAACGAAGGAAAGATAGTGAGAAAAAATTTTAAATTATAACTATGAATTATTATGAATTTGAAAGAAAAATTTGAAAAGCTAGTCTATGAAAAAATTAAAATTAAAAAGACAGCTGTAAGCTTATTGCTTTTATTTTCCTTAACAGAAGCAAAAGCAGATTTTAGTACAAATCTTATTATTAACCCTGTTTATAGCTTTTTTCCAGGAAATATTTATCATAGTCTTATTTGGAATGATGAAGAAATAAATAGAAATCCCAAATTAAAAAAAACTATAAATGCAAGCAGAAATATCTTATCAAAGTATATAAAGGATAAGAGAAAACTTAAAAAGTTAAATATTGAATATTTGCAGTTAATTTCAAAGCTTTATGATGAGAAAAAAACTATAGATGCTTTAGATTTTTTAGATAATTTTTTAAGTATTTGAGGAGAAAATAATTTAACTATTTCTCAAAGTATTGATATTTTAAAGGATTATATAAAAATCTGATTTATTCCACAAAGTTACTTTAGGTTATTTAGAAAAGAAATTTGATTTAAGCTTAAATGATTAATTAATTTTTATTGAGAAGAAAAATTTTATACTAAAATTAAAGAAGTTGAAAAGCTTTACAAAGATAATGAATTAACTAAAGAAAAAATAAAAGAAATTTTTAAAGAATATATTAAAAATAAGGAAGATGTAAGCATAATATTGGATTGTCTAGCTTTAATTTTCTTTTGATGAATGTTGTGAGTTACAATTCTAACTTTTCTAGAAAGTAATAAGTATGATTATATTTAAATTATAGGTAGTCTTGCTTGAGATGAATAATTGAGTTAGTAGTTATTGTTGATTGTTCACTATATCTTGAAAATAACTTTAAAAAATATAAAACAAACCTAATCTTTAAATCTTTAATAAAAACTATGTCAGTTGTAAAAGAATTGGTTGAAAAAATTGAAGAGCAAATAAAAAATGCAAAGTTAGATAAATCTTTATCTGATAAGGGTATTATTAAGCAGGTAAAGGATGGTGTGGTAATTGCAGGAGGTTTAAATAATGTTAAGTTTTCCGAATTGGTTGAATTTGAAAATGGTATGAAAGGTTTAGTTATGGATATAGCAGAAGACCAAGTTTGAATTCTTCCTATGGGAGATGCATCTAAATTAACAGAAGGTATGGTAGTTAATGCTACAGGTGAAATTTTGTCTATTTGAGTAGGTGAAGAATATTTAGGTAGAGTAGTAGATGGTTTAGCAAATCCAATTGATGGATTATGACCAATTGAAACTAAGGAAACTTACCCAGTAGAGAGAAAAGCTCCAGGTGTAATTACTAGAAAACCAGTTCATCAACCATTAGAAACAGGTATAAAAGCTATTGACTCAATGGTGCCAATTGGTAGATGACAAAGAGAATTAATTATTTGAGATAGACAAACTGGTAAAACTTCAGTAGCTATTGATACTATTTTAAATCAAAAAGATCAAAATGTTAAATGTATCTATGTAGCTATTGGTCAAAAAGATTCTAAAGTTAGAGCACTAGTTGAAACATTGAAAGAAAAAGGTGCTATGGATTATACTATTGTAGTTAATGCTTCAGCTTCTTCTCCAGCTGTTATGCAATATTTAGCTCCATATGTAGGTGCAACATTAGCAGAGTATTTTATGTTTAATGGACAAGATGCATTGGTAATCTATGATGATTTATCAAAACATGCTGTTGCTTATAGAGAAGTTTCATTGTTATTAAGAAGACCTCCAGGAAGAGAAGCTTATCCAGGGGATGTATTTTACTTACATTCAAGATTATTGGAAAGAGCAGCTAAATTAGAAGAAAAATATGGAGGTGGTTCAGTAACAGCTTTGCCTATTATTGAAACTCAAGCTGGTGATGTTTCAGCATATGTTCCAACTAATGTAATTTCTATTACAGACTGACAAATTTTCTTAGAAGCTGATTTGTTTAACTCAGGTGTTAGACCTGCTATTAATGTAGGTTTATCAGTATCTAGAGTATGAGGTGCTGCTCAAACAAAAATTATGAAAAAGGTTGCAGGTACTTTAAGATTGGAGTTAGCAACATTTAGAGAATTAGCTGCATTTATGCAATTTGCATCTGATTTAGATGCTTCAACTCAAAGAAAAATTGAAAAAGGTAAAAGATTGGTAGAAATCCTAAAACAAGATGTAAATAGTCCAATCCCTTTCTATAAACAGGTAGTGTTAATATATGCTGGTATTCACGATTATTTGATGGATTTGCCAGTAGAAAAAATTAAAGATTTTGAGAAAAAATTATATGAAAAAATGGATACTACTTGGAAAGACTTAGCAGATGAAATTAAAGAAGAAAAAAATCTTACACAAGAAATTGAAGAAAAAATGAAACAATTGATCAAAGAAACTTTAGATGAATTAAAATAAATTCTTTTGCAGCTTTAGAGCTGCTTTTTACTTTTTAATATCTTTTAATTAGAAAAATGGATATATCCACGATTATTATATTTATTATATTGTTAGCTTTATCGGCTTTTTTTTCAGGTACAGAAATTGCTTTAATGAGTTTACCTAAACATAAAGTAGAAACATTTGTTAAACAAGGTATAAAATGAGCAAAAGATTTAAAGTATATTAAAGAACATTCAGATAGATTATTGATTACTATTTTGATAGGAAATAATCTAGTAAATACCTATACTGCAGCTTTTGCTACTACTATAGCTATGAATATTGCTAAAAATTCAGGTTTATGAATTGACCAGTCTTTAGCTGTAGGTATAGCAACTTGAATAGTTACATTATTGTTATTGCTTTTCTGAGAAATAGCACCTAAAAGTTTTGCTACAAAAAATGCAGAGAAAATTTCTTTGATGGTAGCAAAATTTTATAGAATACTGATGGTTATTTTGTATCCATTAGTTGTATTAATAGAATTTTTAACAAAATTGTTTACAGGTTCTTCAAAGCAAGAAAAAGTTTCAGAAGAAGAAATTGAGGCTTTTATAGATATGGGTAAAGAGTCTTGAACTTTAGAAAAAGATGAGCATGAACAATTAAAGAATTTGCTTGATTTGTGAGATACAGTTGTAGAAGAAATTATGACTCCTAGAGTTAAAATTGACAAACTTTCAGATGATACTTCTGTAAAGGATGCTTTAGATTATATGATGAAACATACTCATAGTAGGATACCAGTTTATCATGAAGATATTGATCATATTGTGTGAATTGTTAATATGAGAATATTGCTTGATGAGATTAATAAAGGTAACCAAGATAAATTGTTAAAAGATATTAAATTGATTAAGCCTATAAAAGTTCCTTTAAATAAACCTATTGATGAACTTTTAAAAACATTTCAAACTGCTAAACAGCATATAGCTATTGTAATTGATGAGTATGGTGGGGTTGCTGGTTTGGTAACTTTAGAAGATATTATTGAAGAAGTATTTGGTGAGATTCAGGATGAAACAGATAAAGAAGAAGAAAAAATTGAGAAAATATCAGATACAGAATATAAAATAGATTCAACAGTGATCATTGATGATATTCTTGATTTGCTAGAATTATCTTTTCAGGATTTAAATTTGGATGAAAAAGATTATTCAGGTGAAACTTTAAGTTATTTAATTACAGATATTTTAGAAAGATTTCCTACAGAAGGAGAAGAAATTGTATTTGATTTACCAGAGAATAAAAAATTAAAAATTAAGGTACTAGAAATAAAAGATGGTATTATTTGAAAAGTATTGTTAAAAATAGAGAAAAATTAGACCTGGCAAGTCCAGGTTTTTTTTAAAAAATAAATTGAAAAACACTACTAAAGTTTTAATATATCTTTTACTTTTATATTATTAAAAATAGCAATGGCAGTAAATTTATATCATGATATTCCTTTAACAACAGATGATTTTGAAACTGTAAATGCTGTATTGGAAATACCTAAGGGTTCTTATGTAAAATATGAGTTTGATTACAAAACTTGAGCTATTTGGGTGGATAGAGTAGGAAAAACACCTATTCCTTATAACTTTAATTATGGAGATTTACCACAAACTTGGAATACTGGTGATAATGATCCATTAGATGTAATTATTCTTTGTTCTTATCCATTAGCAGTTTGAACAGTTGTTCCTGCTAGAGTTGTAGGTGGATTGAGAATGATTGATTCTGGTGAATATGACTATAAAATTTTAGCTGTGGCAGATGATAAGCATTATTCTCATATTAAAGATATTTCAGATGTATCATTGAAAGAATTAGAAGATATTGAATATTTTATGTTGCATTATAAAGATTTGCATGGAAAAAAGGTTGAAATTGATTGATGGGACCCTAAAGAAAAAGCTAAAGAGGTATTAAGAACTTGTCATGAAGAATACTTGAAAACAATGAAAAAATAATTTAAATACCTAGCTAGTTGGCTAGGTTTTTTGTTTATTAAATTATTTTAATGAAGATATATTGAAATTCTCATGCAAAAGAGATTTTAGATAAAATTTATGAAAAAATATTAAATTGAACTTTACAGAGTTGATTTTTTTTGCTTTCTTGACCTGCTAATATTGGTAAGAAAACTTTAATTTTAAATATGATTGATAAATTAGGAGTTTTACCTCAAGATATGTTAGTTATTGAAGATCCAGGAAAAATAGATTGAAAACTTTATCAAATTAGAGTTGATGTTCCTGATAAAGATCAAATTTTACTTGTAGGTGATAAAAAATTTATAAATTATTGAGCTAGACAAATTCAAGATTTTATTTCCACTACTCCTTTTGGGAATTATAAAATTATACTTATAGAAAATATTGAAAGATTAAATATTTCTGCTGCAAATGCTTTATTAAAAACTTTTGAAGAACCTCCTGTAAATACTTTTATTTTTGCTACAACTTCTAATAAAACAAAGATTTTGTCTACTATTTTATCTAGAGCATTTTTAATTAATTTTTATCCATTAACTTATAATCAATTTGTTGAGTTTATAAAAACTGAATTACCTGATTTATCTAATACTAGAGTTCAAATTTTATATGCTATAAGTGCTGGAAGGATAGGATTAGCAAAAAATCTACTTTCTCAAAAAGATGGTTCTTTGAATATTTTGGAGATAATAGAAGAATTTATTCAGCTTGAAGAAAAAACTTCGGATGTTTTTGGTAGATTTTCTCTAATTAAAGAACTAATACAATCAGATAAAATCTATGTTTTTTTAGATTCTTTAATTTTTTACTATAATCAAAAGAAAGATTTTGAAAAAGTTAATAAGTTGATTTTTATTAAGCAAGCTGTTGCTTCAAATGTAAATATAGAAAACTTATTTTTTAATTACTTGATAAATTAAATGAAAATTGCTTTTGTACATGATTGGCTTGTATATCCTGGTGGTGCAGAAAAAGTTTTTTTTGATTTAATAGATGATATTTTAAATAAAAAATGATATTTTTCTTTTCCTGAGATAAAGGCTATTACTTCCTATGAAATTTTTACTACTTTTTATAATCCTAACTTTGTTTTACCTGAGTTTGTAAATAAAAATAAAATAAAATCAGTTCTTTCAACAACTAAAATTTGATCTTTCTATAGAAATTTTTTTCCTCTTTTTCCTGTATTTCAAAAAAAATTGTCTGCCAAAATAAGAAGTTATAATCCAGATTTAGTAATTATTTCTTCTTTTGCAATTTGAAAAAATATAGATTTTTCAGGAAGAAAATATTTGTATTTACATTCACCTATGCAGTATATTTGGTCTCATTATGAGGATTATTTAAAAAAGTTTTCTGGTGTAAAAAAATCAATTTTTAAGTTATCAGCTAAATATTTAAGAACTTGGGATAAAAAGTATAATAATTTTGATTATGTGATAGCTAATTCTACTTATACTAAAAATTTAGCAAAACAAATTTATAATATTAATGTTGATAAAGTTATATTTCCAAAGGTAAATATTCCTAATTTTAAAAAAGTAGATGTAGTAAAAAAATATAACTTAAATAAGGATTATTTTTTGTATGTTTGAAGATTGGTAAGACTTGTGAAAAATGTAGATTATTTAATTAAAATATTTAATAAATATCCTAATAAACAGCTTGTTTTAGTAGGGGACTGACCAGATAGAAATTATTTACAATCATTAGCTTGAGAAAATATAAAATTTTTAGGTTATATACCCAATACTTCTGATGATTATTGGAATTTAATTTTAAATTCAAAAGCTGTTATTAATTTAACTAAGGAAAGTTTTTGAATAGTAAATTATCAAGTAGGTAAATTATGAAAAACTCTTATTAGTATAGATGCTTGAGCTATAAATGATATTCCTTGAAATAAGTTTTTAATTAAGAAATTTGAGGATTTAGAAAAATATATTGAAGAATTATAGATTTTTAAACTTATTGTATTTTCTTTTAAAATTACTATATTATGGCTAATTTTAGCTTTTAAATTTTTAATTATGGCAAAGAAGGTTTTAGTAACAACTCCTATTTACTATGTTAATTGAGAACCTCATATAGGGCATACTTATAGTTCTTTAATAGCAGATGTATTGGCAAGATTTCATAGAAGTATGGGAAATGATGTTAAATTTTCTACTTGAGTAGATGAAAATAGTCAAAAAACAGTTCAAAAAGCAAAGGAACTATGAAAAGATGTGTATGAATATTTAGATGAAATGGCTAAAATTCATAAGTCTACTTGGGATAAATATAATATTTCATATACTGATTTTATTAGAACTTCTTCTGAAAAGCATAAAAAAGTGGTTCAAGATATATTGAAAAAAACATATGATAATGGATATATTTATAAAGCAAAATATTCTGGTTTATATTGTGTAGGATGTGAAGCATTTAAAAAAGAAAGTGATTTAATTGAAAAAGATGGTCAATTAGTTTGTCCTGATCATTTAAAGCCTTGTGAATATATTGAGGAAGAAAATTATTTTTTTAAGCTTACTGCTTTTGAAGATTTTCTTAAAAAATTATATTCTGAAAATCCTGAGTTTGTAACACCTGAAACTAGGTTTAATGAAGTAAAGAGTTTTGTAAATGAAGGTTTAGAAGATTTTTCAATTTCTAGACAAGGAGCTAATTTTTGAATTCCATTTCCATTTGATAAAGATCATGTAGTTTATGTATGGTATGATGCTTTGTTTAATTATTATACTGTTACATTAGATGATAATTTAAATCCTTTAGGATATTTTGGTGACAATATTTATCATGTTATAGGAAAAGATATTGCAAAATTTCATGCTATTTATTGGCCAGCAATGTTGGAAGCAGTAAATTTACCAAAACCTAGAAAGATTTTTACTACAGGTTTTTTTACAGTTGATGGGCAAAAAATGTCTAAGTCATTGTGAAATGTAATAAAACCTTTAGAATTATTAGAAAAATATTGAAGAGATGCTATTGTATTGTATTTATTCTATGATATAAAAATTGGAAAAGATTGAGATTTTTCTTATTCTAGACTAGAAGATACTTACAATAATATATTAATTGGTGGGTGGTGAAATCTAGTTTATAGGGTTTCTAAACTAGCTGAAAAATATGATGTTAAAGAAGCTAAGCTATCTGAAGATATCCAAGAAATTAAAGAAAATTATTTTATTAAAGCTATTTTAAATAAGGAAATTGAAAATAAACTAGAGGATTTAATCTTGAAAGTAGACTATCAAACTTATTTGAAATACTGGTATGATTTAATTCAATTGGTTAATAAATATATCCAAGATACTCAACCTTGGTCTGTTTACAAACACGATCCTGAAAAAGCTAAATCTATTCTGTCTACTGCAATTTGGTTAATTCATAAAATAAATTTATTAGGAAGTTTCTTCTTTATAGAAAGTTTTCATAAAATTAATGAGGTATTTTGATTTAAAAAGATAGATAATTCTAAAAATTTTGATGGTTTTATAGAAGATATTTACTTAAATGAATTTAAAATTACTCCAAATCCTCAAATTGTATTTAAGAAACTAAAATAAATTTAAGTTTTTAAGTTCATTAAAATATTCCTGATAATTATCAGGGTATTTTTTTTTGATATATTCCTGAGCTAATTCTTTCCATGATAAAAAGCTATATGAAAGTTTCTCTTGGTTTATTTCTAATTCATCAATTATATTTCCTAATTTTCTTGTTTTTGTTCTAAAATTTAATGAATTTATTTTATCCAATAAACTTGATTGTATTTTATTTTGTGCTTGTGAGAAATTTTTTGTTTTTATAGTTAGGTTTAATTTTTTTATATCTAGCTTTTCGGGTATTATTTTATTTTGTAGATTTTCCTCTATAGTTTTTGTATTTTGGATAAATAAGTTTTCTAGGATATTTTCATTAATTTCTGAAAATTCTTCTGCATCAATGCTTATATAAGGGTTAATTATTACTTGGTAAAATTTATTTGGATAATTAAATATAACTTTAGTATCATTTTCTTCTAAAGGAGAAGTATTCCAAAAGCTTCCTACACAAATATAATTTTTATATTTAAATGCTTGGTGTAAATGTCAAGATATAATTTCAATAGGTAAATTGAAAATTTCTTCGTCTAAAGCAATATGGTTATAACTGAATTTACTGAATTGACCAGGAAATTTTGTATTATTTATATAAAAGTGATGAACCAATATATCAGGCTTTTCTTTTATTAAAAACTCTAATAGTAATAAATTAATACTTCAACTTATCTTTAAATTTTTTTCTTCTTGTTGCCAATTTTTGTAAGCTGTAGCAAATATTTTTTTGTAGGAGTCATTGTTTGAATTTTTAACTA
Organism: uncultured Candidatus Peribacteria bacterium; assembly: GCA_964625125.1. GTDB lineage: Bacteria > Patescibacteriota > Gracilibacteria > Absconditabacterales > Absconditicoccaceae > CAZVAP01. The sequence continues at coordinate 11,847 of CAZVAP010000023.1, forward strand.
ATTTATCAATTTCAATTATTTTAGTATTGTCTAAAATAGGGGTATTAAATGGGAAAAATAAAATTTTTTTATTGTCTATTTTTTTAATCTTAGGAGTAGAAATAATATGAAGGTTAGTTGTTATTTTTTCTAATGCTTTTTCTACTTCAGAGAAAATAAAGTGTCATTTTATATAATCGTGATTTCCTGCTAGGATATAGATATTTTTTTTATTACTAAGTTCTAAGCAATAATCAAAAAATTCTCATAAAATTTTAGGGTTGTATGCAAAATGGTAGATGTAATCTCCTAGAAAAATGATATTTTTAGGGTTAATTTGGTTAATTTTTTCTTTTAATTTTTCAAATATTTCATTTTTCTTTTCAGCTTTTAAGTGTAAATCTCATATAAAAAGCATTTTTTATTTTTAATATTTAAATTGGTAAAGTTATATGGCTGAAGGAGGGTATTTTCAATACATTTTAAGTTTTACTTGATAAGTATTATTTAAATTCTTAAAATTAT
>CAZVAP010000024.1:0-11438 GCA_964625125.1 uncultured Candidatus Peribacteria bacterium
TGATATAATAACCACTTGAACAACTTTAGAAGAAGTAGCTAAATGTATAAAAAATATATATCCAAATACAAAAGTTATTTGACTTGTTCTAGCTAGAAGATAAATTACACTTGAAATCAAAATATATTTTAATATAAAAGACTGGCCTATTTTTATTTATTGATAAATATGTATGCCTACAATTAATCAGCTAGTTAGAAAATGAAGAAAACAAAAGACTAAGAAGTCAAAAACACCTGCATTGCAATACAAAATCAATACATTAAAAAATGATAAGGTGGTTCCATTACCATCTCCATTTAAAAAAGGTGTTTGTTTAAAAGTTACTGTAACTAGTCCTAAAAAACCTAACTCTGCTCAAAGAAAAATAGCAAAGGTTAGATTATCAAATGGACACGAAGTTATTGCTTATATTCCAGGTGAAAAACATACATTACAAGAACACAGTGTTGTACTTGTAAGATGAGGTAGAGTAAAGGATCTTCCTTGAGTTAAGTATAAAATTGTAAGAGGTGTATATGATGCAAATCCTGTAGAAGGAAGAAAACAATCAAGATCAAAATACTGAGTTAAAAAAGGTAAATAATCTCCTATTTTCTCTAGGTAGGAGTACCCCTTCTTAAGGCTGATCCATTGCGGAAGAAGGAGGGAAAAATTTATTAAGTTAATTTTTATAAATAATGGCTAAAAAATTTAAAAAACCTTCATTCTATGTTCCATATGATAGTAATGAAAAATTCGAAAAATTCATAAACTATGTTATGAGAAATGGTAAAAAATTATTAGCAAGAAAAATTATGAAAGATACATTTGAAGAAATTAAAAAAAATGGACATCCAAATCCAATGGTAGTATGGGAACAAGCTATTGAAAATGCTTCTCCTAATGTAATGGTAAAATCAAAAAGAATTGGTTGAGCTGTTTATCAAATACCATTAGAAGTTCCTGCTAAAAAAAGGTTTTTCTATGCTTCTAAATGGATATTGGATGCAGCAAGAAGTAAAAAATGAGCTCCTATGTATAAAAAATTAGCAGAAGAATTGTTAGCTGCTTATTCAGGACAAGGAGCTGCTGTTAAAAGAAAAGAAGAAGCTCATAAGATGGCTGAAGCTAATAAAGCATTTGCTTATTTGGCTAAATATGTTAAATAATTTTAAACTTTTAAAAGTATATAATGGGTAACGGAATTAGAGTAAAACATAAACATATTTGGTATAACCCAAATAAGAAAAAAACTGTTTCTTGAAAAAAGTATGAAAAAGCTATTGCTCACTATAAAAAACTTCTTAAAAGAATTGAAATAGAAGGAGAAACAAAATGGCTTAAAAATGCATTAGAAATGGTAAAAGCAAAATTTAAAAAATATGGAATTACTGAAGATATGATTAAATAGTTTTAACTTTTAATTTTATATTTATGCCAAGACTTACTACAAAAAGAAGACATAAGTTAAAAAAAGCTTTAACAAGAGTTGAAAAGAAAATTATTATGGAAACTAGAAATATGATTGAACAACAAAAGAAATGGAAAGCAAAACTTGCTGAAAATAAATCTAAAAATTAATTTTAATCCCTTAATTTCTTAATATAATGAATTTTGAAAGAATTAAAAAGCTAGCTGCATTACACAATAATGCAGAAATATGGGATGTAAAACCAGGTCAAGAAGTAGAAATACATGAAAAAATTAAAGATGGTAATAATGAAAGAACTTGGAGATTTAAAGGATTAATCATAAAAGTTAAACATCCTAATTTACATACTGGTACTTTTACTGTAAGAGGTAAAGTTCTTGGTATAACTGTAGAAAAAGTTTATCCTTTATCTTCAACTTCTATTGAAAAAATAATTCTATTGGATGAAAAGAAAATTAGAAGAGCTAAATTATACTTCATAAGAGAAAAAATTGGTAAAGCTGCAAGATTAAAATCACTATTACAATGAGAAAGATCAAATGAAAGAGGTAAAGAAATTCAAAAAAAGAAAATTATTGTAACTCAAACTCAAGAAAATGCAGAAAAAGCTGCTTAGTTTTTAAAAGTTAAACTTTTTAGAATATGGAATTAAAAGTTCAAAAAAGACAACCAGGGAAAGTAAAAAATTTACTAAAACAAGGATTAGTACCTGGTATAGTATATGGTAAAAGTTTAGAGCAACCTATCCCTGTTCAATTTAAAAAAACTGATTTTATTAAATTATATAAAGAAGCTGGTAGTTCTACACCAGTTATTCTAAAATGAGATGATTTCGAACAAATGGTTCTTATTCATGATTATCAATTAGAACCAGTTAAAGATATGCTAATACATGTTGATTTCTTAGCTATTAAAGCTGGAGAAAAAGTAAAAGCTTCTGTTCCAGTTGTAATAGAGTGAGTTGAAAACCTACAAAAACAAGGTCTAGAAGTAGATATAATTACTGATGCAATAGAAGTTGAAGCTATCCCTTCAAAATTACCACATGAAATAAAATTAGATGTATCAAATTTAAAAGATGGTGAAAATATATCTGTTGCTGACTTGGATTTATGAAAAGATGTGGAAATTGTTTCTGAACCTACAGAAGTTATTGTTACAGTATACAACCCTTCCGAGCAATCTACAGAAGAAGCTTCTGAAGAAGAAACAACTGAAGAATCAACTGAAAATGAATAACAAAAAATCTCCCGGACATAATTGGGAGATTTTTTATTTAACTTTATACTCACCTACTTCATCTAAAATAAGTCATTTTAATTCTAAGCTAGACAAAATATTTATTAAATCTTGAATAGATTTTCAAGTAATAGATATTAATAAATCTAAACTTGAATAACCTTGCTTAATATAATCTAAAATTTCCTTTTCTTCAGTAGATAAATCTACATTGGATACATTTAAATTAGAACCTAATCATAAACTTTCTACAAACTCACTTATATCTACTACTCCATTAATTTTTCAATTAAAAATTAATTTATTTGTTCATTTTCACATTTCATCATCATAAGAAGAAAAACAACTATAAACAGGAATACCATATTCTATAGCTTTACCAACAGTTATCATAGTTCAAGATTTAGCAGGAGCTTGAGGAACAAATATAAAATCACTTAATCAAGCTATTATTCTATTTCTTTGAGGGAAAGTCCATATAGTTCCCTCTTGAGATAATCTAAATTCTGAAATAACTAATCAATTATTTTTTACTATTTTCAAAATTTTTTCTTTCAAGTTAGAATTTAAGGCTCTTTCAAACCCCATCCCTAAAACAGCTATAGTAGGAAGAGAAAATTTTAAAGATAAATTATGAGCATATTCATCAGTTCACATAGCTAATCAAGAAATTATAACTACCTCTTTCCCCTTTATTAAATCAAAAAAATCATTTAAAGCTTTTCTAATAAAAAAATTAATTTTTCTAGGTCAGACTATTCAAATAATATACTTATTAAGCAAATCAATATTCCCCATATAATAAACAATATAAGGACTAGGCTTAGTTTTCTTAAATTTATCAATTCATACTAAATAATTAATATTATAGGTCTTACAAAAACTTATAAATTCTTCTCATATTTTAAAATCAGAAAAATCATTTAATTTTTTTAAATCAGATATTTTCCAACCTTCTGAATATAAATAAGCTATATAGTCTTCTTTTTTCATTTTTTATAAATTAAAAAATCAGCCATTAAGACTGATTTTAGATAAAACATTAAGCTTTAGTAATTATATCATTATTTTCATCTCCTTGTAAATTTTGAATACTATCTACAAAACCAGAAACTAAAATACCAATTACTTCATCATCTGATTTAATTTCTTGTCATGTTAGTTGAGAGAAAACCTGCTTTAATTCTTGTAAAGCATTATACAAGTCTTCTGATACTTCAATTGTTTTTTTTGTGTCTGACATTACAAATTAATTTAATAATAAAAACCTAGCCTTTTATTGGCTAGGTATAAGTTTAATGGATTTTTTAATGTTTTCAATACTAATTAAATGAAACCTGAATACCAGGACCCATAGTAGGTGCAATATGAACTTTTTTAATTAATTGCCCTTTAACTCCTGATGGTTTTGCAGCTTTTACTGCATCCAACAAAGCTTTTAAATTTTCTTCTAAAGCCTTATTATCAAAAGCTCTTAATTTACCAATTCCTACATGAATTACACCTCCTTTATCTAATTTAAACTCTACTCTACCTTTTTTAATTTCATTAATTGTATCTGCTAATTTAGGAGTTACAGTACCAGCTTTTGGAGATGGCATTAAACCTTTTGGTCATAAAATTCTAGCAACTTTTGCTAAATCTCTCATCATTTCAGGAGTTGTAACTAACACATCAAAATCAATTTCACCTTTTTCAATTTTTTCCAATAAATCTGTATTTCCTACTATATCTGCACCAGCTTGCTTTGCTTCTTCTATTTTATCATCTGAAACAAAAGCAGCAACCTTTACTTGTTTACCTGTACCATGAGGTAATACTACTGTTCATCTTACTTGTTGATCATTATATTTTGGATTTGCATTAGTTTGAATATGTACTTCCAAAGTAGGATCAAACTTTGTATAAGCAACTTTTTTTGCTAATTCTATAGCTTCAGAAATTGAGTATTTTTTTGTTTTATCAACTAACTTCTTTGCTTCTAAATATTTTTTTCCGTGTTTCATTATAAAACATTAATAGAATAAAACGGTACAAACGAACTTATGTTCTCCCGGCTTATTCTTTAAATATGAGGCAATTTATTATAAGTCTGAAAATTATTCTATTACTTCAATACCTAAAGATTTAGCAGTTCATTTTAAACTTCTAACAATTGCATCTATATCATCAGTATTCATATCTGGTTTCTTAATCTCTGCAATCTCTTTTAAATCTTCTAATTTAATTTTACCAACTTTTTTTGTATTTGGCTCACCAGAACCTTTTTTAACTTTAGCCTTCCATTTAATTAAATCTGAGCTAACAGGAGATTTTAATTTCATATCAAAACTTCTATCAATATACACTGTTACTTCAACAGGAATTTTTACATCAAAACCTCCAAATTGTTGCATCATTTCTCTTGTTTTATCGTTGAACTCTTTTGTGAAAGCACCGATATTGATACCATGTTGTCAAAGCATAGGACCAACTGGAGGTGCTGGTGTAGCTTTACCTGCTACAAGAAATATCTTAAATTTAGATTGAACTTTTTTTGCCATAACTACTACTTAGCAAATAAAACTTTTTTTAAATAATCTCTATTTTCTTTATATACACCATATGGCATAATAACTAGATAATTATTTCCTTTATAGCTTATAAGCATAATCACTACTTTCCCATAATATACATCAATATTTACAAAACTTTGCTTATCACCATACAAATTTAATGATTTAACATTGCCTCATATTTGTTGAATAAGCTGGTTTATATTATTTTTTTCTTGATCATAATCAACAGATTTTAATTTTTTAATATAAATATCTTTTCATGAAACCTGATAAATTATACCACTTGTATAACCTAATAATTGAAAAATATCATCATATGGACTAACAGACACTTTTTTTAAATCAATACCAGAAAAACTACTTAATAAAGGTTCTTCACTATTTTGATTTAGGTGCATTCAAGTTAAAGGCTTAATCTCTAAATTTTCATTTATAACAGAATTAGTCTGCTGTCCACTTAATATAGTTTCACTTCCAGAAGATAAATTCTTACCTGTAAAATTTTCACTTGTTTTTTTCTCATCAGCCTTAGTTTCTAGAAAGTTCCCAGTTATTTGCGAAAGTGAAGCATTTTTTACATGCTTTTGATTAGATATTATTAAAGAAAGAAATTCTTGTTTTTTGGGTGAAAAATAAAAAAAAGTGTATGACAATAAAATAAGTCATACTAAATATAAACTCAATCCTATATATTTTTTCATAGGAACTTATTAACTTTTATAAAACAATTTTTTCAATTTTATCAAAACCTACATTAACAATAGTTTCTCTACCCATAAGTTTTGTTTTAATTTTTACTTCTCACTTTTGTGTATCGATATCAACAATTTCTCATTCTATACCTCCTAGTTCTTCCTGTTTTAATTTAACTTTATCACCTACCTTATAAGGTACATCCATAGTTAACCTTTCTTCTGACATTTTTACTTTCTCTAAAATTTTTTCCATTTCTTTTTCATCTACTGGAGTTGGATGAATTTCTGAACCAATTATAAGTCTAACACCCGGTGTATTTCTTAAAAAATACCAAATTCTATCATTCATCATACTTTTAACATATACATAGCCTGGATGTAATTTTTTTTCTGTAATCTTTTTTTCTCACTTTTTATTAATTGTAACTGTTTTAACTACAGGGAAAAAAATATCTTCTACTTGATCTTGTAAATTATTTTTCTTAATAGTCTCCCATAAATTTTTTACAACTATAGGTTCTTGCCCTGAAACTACAGAAAGAACATACCATCTATAATTTGTATCCTCAATTTGTTTATTTGTTGCATTTGAAAAATTAAAATTCATTATTTAGCAAATAAGTGAGTAAAAAGATTGTATAAAACTCCATCATATAAATTCAAAAAAGCCCAATCTGCAATAGATAAAATTACAGCAGAAATAAATACTATTACAATAACAGCTATAGTCATTTTAATTATTTCATCTTTAGAAGGCCATTTAACTTCCTTTAAAGTTTCTAAACTTTCATAAAAAAACTGCAACATTTTAAATATATAAAAAATAAAAGCTTTCTTAATATACAAATTTAATATAGAAAATCAACTTTAGATTAAACCAATCACTTATACTTATTTATAAAAAAATCTAAATTTCAAATATCATCATCTTCAGCAGCCTTATTTCTATGAAGTGCACCACATTTAGAACATTTAAAAGTAATTTTTATCTGAGAATTAGAAATCTCATAAAATATAGGGTACATAAGTCATTTACAATCTGATTTCCTATCTCCTGGAATATCTTTATCCAAATGTATAGAAACAAAACAATAAGGACAATGGTCCCTACAAGTTTTTCTAGCAGGAGGAATTATTTTTCAACAATTTACACATTTAAATGATTCATTTATTTTTCTCATTTTAACCTTTAGCAAATAATTGAATAAGTCTTATAATACCATAAGCAAAACCTACCAACAAAAGTCAAATTATAGAATAAATAACTCATTTTTTCCCTAACTCATATTGTTTTTCATCTCCACCACCTAAAACCATCAAAAAACCCGAAAAAACCAATGCAGCTAAAACTACAAAACCTATAAACATAGTCAAACCAGCAAATGTATCCTGGGCAAAACTTTTTAAATCTTTATTTTTAGGGTCTACTGATCCTAAAGTTTTATAAACATTCATTGAACAAGTACCATTTGTCATAGAGCTAGCAGAGCAATTTATTCAAAAACTAGAATTTGGTGAATCTGACATAATAAACATTAACCAATTAAAAGTTTAATTAAATAGTAACTTTAACTGCTTTTTTTTCAACCTTAGGTTGTAATTTTCATAATTCTTTAGTTTCATAAAAATGCTGGCCCATTTCTAAAATATAAACTGAAATAGTATCAATATCATAATCTAAAATTTCTTCAAGCATATCCGAAGTAATATATTTCCAAAAGTAAGCCACATATAATGAATTTAAGATTTTTACATCCATTTTTTATTTTTATTTTTATAAAGTACTTTTATTTTAAAAAAAATTTTAAAAAACTTAAAAACAATTTATTGACAATCAGCTAAACATATTTTTTTATATCTTTCATAAAATAAACTAAAACAACTAAAGGCAATAAAAAGAAGCTAACATCTGCTCCTGAAACATTATGAGAAATTATTCACATATACAACTGATAGAAAGAACCTAAACTAATAAAGAAAATTCATACTAAAGAAAGAAAATACCTTAACTTTTCATTAGATTGAATTAATCATAAAGGAAATAAAATAAACCCAAATAATTGAACTAAATCCCAAAAATTATTTATTAGTCAAAAATATAAATATATAAAAATTGCTATACCTCAACTTATATAAAAAAGAAAATTCACATTTTTTAAACCAAAATATCACTTTATTAAAGGCCATACAAATAATAACTGAGGAACAGAGTAAACCCATTTATTATAAAAAACTCCCTCATACAATCCTATAAATGAAAAAATAGCAAAAGAAATAGTTTGAGCATATAAAGCATATTTTTCATTATTTATAACATAGTAATCTTGCATAATCATCATAAAAATATCTGCTATAAAATGCAACACAAAAATAAAAATTATTCAAAGTAAATTACCTGAATTTGTATACCAAATTAATCACAAACAAATCAAGAATAAAACAATTACCCAATAATTTTTCTTTACAAAATTTTTTAGCTCTTTTAAAAACAGCAAAAGCATACCAAGTAATTAAAAAATAAAAAGCAGTATAAATACTGCCTCCATTATTTATCTAACAACAGGCTCTGTTTTACCTTTCCTTTTTTCCTCTAATTCTTTCAAAAATCTAATCAAATTTTCTTTAAATTCAGTATTTTGCTCTTCAGATAGAGCTTCTTTTAATTTATCAAAAGAAATTTCATAATATTTTCATTTAATTTCCACTGTAGCATTAGCTGGTATTGATTGATTATCTAAATAAGCCAAAAATGTAGACTCTCCTATTATAGTATCTTCATTGGTTTCAAATACAGTTTGTTTTCAATCTTTTAAAAGCTTAATTTCAGTTCAAGCTGGAACTACATATAATTTATTATTTGTTTGTCATTGAATAGTAATTTTTTCAAATTTATCTAAGCTTTCTTTTTCTTCCATTAATTTTTTTAAAAAACCAATAATATCATTAATTTCAATAAATAATTTTGAATCAATACCTTTTTTATCAGTATTTTCTGGTAGTTTATTAAGTTTCATTTAAAAGATTTTACTAACTAAAACTAACTCAACCAATTATTATACTTTTTATATTTTCAATGAACTAAATCAGTATAGAAGTTTTTAATTTTACTTGATAAAGTTTCAATACCGGTCTGGTATTTATACTCTGTATTGTCAATATCAGTAATACTGCCAATTAGTGTAACTTCAGCTGCAGTTCCTACAAAAAAGGCTTCATCAAAATCTTTTAATTGATTTGGATGGATTCTAGTTTCTTTAACTTTTATTCCAAATTCACTATCTAAAATTTTAATAATTGTATCCCTAGTAATACCTGGCAAAATAGTTCAAGCAACCGGAGTAAATACTTCATTTCATTTAATAAAGAAAATATTTTCTCCTGGTCATTCTGCTATAAAACCTTGTGTATCAAGCAATAATGCTTCATCAAAACCTCCTTTCTTTATTTCTAAACTTGCTAAAATACTATTTGCATAATTTCAACATATTTTAGCTCACATTGGAATTGTTTGAGGATCTATTCTTCTAACAGAAGGAATTTTTACTCTAATTGGTTTATCTGATAAATATTTTCACCAACCCCAAGCTGATATAACTACTTCAACTGGAGCACCTATAGGATTCAATCCCATTTGTCAATAGCCATAATATGCTAATGGTCTAATATATCCACTATCAATTCAAGCATTTTTAACTACATCTAAAACACCTTGCATAATTTCTTCCTTTGAGAAAGGAATATCCATACCCACTACACTTGCAGAATAAAACAATCTATCAATATGCTCTTTTAATCTAAAAACCTTTGGTCAATTTTTAGTAGGATAAAATCTTATTCATTCAAATACTCAACTTCAATAATGCAAAGAATGTGTTAAATTATGGTCTAATGCTTCATCCCATTTAATAAGCTTTCAATTTTTCCAAATATAAGGTACTTTTATCATTTTCATAGTTTATAATTTTAGTAATTAAAACTCTTCAATCATCATTAGATCAAATTTAATTTTATCTATATTTTCAGCAGTTTCTATAATACTTAAGACTTAGCCAAAAAGTAAATAAAGTTATAATAAACTTTCCCAACTTTTATCCTCATTGTAAATATTTTTACTCTAAAATCTACAGCTAAACCTAAATAGTAAATCTAGAATCATTTTAAAACATAAAGCAAATTTATAGTTTCTTCTAATAACTTATTTTTTACAAAGATTTTTTGTTTATCATCCAAAACCATTCATAATCAATCAAGTATTTTATAATTTTTAGGTAATTTTTTTAAAAAATCTATTACATAATTTAAATACTCATCTACATTTTTCCCAGTTCTTTCTTTAATTAAATTTTCATTTAAAGCCCAATTATTTTTTAAGAAAAACCAAATATCATAAATATCTCTATTTGCTATGTTTTTTCTATCTGTTAATGCTACAAGTTTATTTGAAAATATTGTATCTTTTGTTTGAGAAAGAATATCTACTCAAAATAAATTTATTATTTTGTATTTATTTGATTTCCAAATTCTTTTGTTAATTTCAATTTTTATATTGTCTTTTCATTTTTCATAATTTAAAAGCCAAAATATAGTATTTTCTTTTTTAGCAAAATCTTTTATTTCTCAATAATTTTGTAAAATACTATTTATTTTTGAAATTAAGTAATTTTCATCAATATTTTCAACTAAATCCAAATCTATATCTGTTGAAAATCTATCCAGTCAATAAGCAAAATAACACAAAGTTCATCATTTAAAAGCCAATTTATTTGCTATCTCTAAATTAAAAATATCTTTTAAAATTAAAAATAACAAAATTCTATGCTGTTTTTTATCTAATACCATCTAATATTTTTTTTACTTCTAAAATTACATAATTTGGATAAATTTGTGCTATTTGATACAATTTTTCTTTATTTACTGGCTTTAAATTATCAAAATAATAGTTTCTATTTAAGTAAATTTTATCACAAATAGCCCTTTCTTTACTAGCAATAGTATAAGTTCATTTATTTTCCAATCACAAAGGATTTAGCAAAATATCATCTTTTATTTTAAAATACAAAAATTTATATCATAAAACTTCTTTTTCTAAACTTCTATTTGAAACAGAAAAAATGGTATTTCAGTAATCTTGGAAAATAATTCCTTCTTTTTTTAAAATAGTTTCCAAACTTACATAAGAAATAGTTTTTAACTTATTTGCTAATTCAAAAACATTAAAATTTTCCAGGCAATAAATACCATTTTGGCATTTTTTAAAAAATCAGTTTTTAGTCCATCTTGAAACAAAATTTCTTACAGATTGAATATTTTTATATCACAAAATCTTTTGTAAATCTTGTATAGAAAATATAGTTTTTCAAGTTTGTATAATTTTTTGAAGATTATTCATAACAAATTTATAATCATAAATGATTATGTTTAGGATATAAAATTTTACTTAAAAAGCAAGAAAAACTTGTAATTAAAAAAATTTAAAAAAATACTGCCAATGCATTTTGATAAAAATTTCCATCTATAAAATAATTTTCTAAA
>CAZVAP010000025.1:0-11136 GCA_964625125.1 uncultured Candidatus Peribacteria bacterium
GAGTTTTTTACATATGGATGTTATATTGTGGAAAATATGGAATTTTTCTAAAACTTTTGCTAATTTTGTATTGGGTTTTTTATTTATTTTTTATCTTTTTAAGTATTTAACTTCTGTAAATGATAAAAATACTGATATAATTAAAAATATTTTACCTAAAATTGCATTGTGAGCTATTGTAGTAAATTTAAGTTGGTTTATTATTGGAGTTTTAGTTGATATATCTACTTTACTTATAGCAGCTGCTGGAAATTTCTCATCTTCTATGGGAGATAATTTTTATAAAAATGTATCAAACAATAAACTTGCTTTAACTACTCAGGTTACAATTTCTTCTTGTAAAAAAACAGATGCTTCTTGTATGGGTGGATTAAAAATTATAGAAAATACAAATCACCAAAAAACTGTTTCATTGAAAGATGTTTTAAAATATGAAAATAATATTTCAGGCCCTTTGATGTTTATGGGACAATCAATATTAGATATTTATTCTACAAAAGAAACTTACTTAAAAAATTCTTTTAATAATAATTCTAAAAAAAGTTATTCTAAATGAGCTTTAATGGTTCTTTTTTTGAGACTTTTAGTAATGCTTTTATTTATAGTTCCTTTAGTAATTTTAATTATTGTGCTTATTGTAAGGATTTTTTGGTTGTGGATTTACATAGGTTTTAGTCCTTTAATTTTTTTAGATCAAATTTTTTGAGGGAAAGTTTTTGGACAAAAAGCTCAATTTAAATTATCTAATATGATATGATTGATATTTCAGCCTGTTTTGGTAGTTTTTGCTTTTTCTATAAGTTTTATTTTTTTAACTTGAGTTTTTGTTGTAGTTGATACCCAAAGTTCAGATTTAAAAGTCAATAAAGCTGAGGCAAAAAAAATATTTTGAATAGAAAACTCTACAGGAGCTGGTATTGAAAGTTATTTTTATAAAATAGAGGATACTACTCAAACTATGTCTAGATATTTAGGTTGATTTTTTGGTTATTTAATCTTAATTTTACTTACTAGTGCTTTTGTGTGGTGAATATTAAAGTTATCATTTAAATCATCTGAAGTCACAGCTTCTATTGCAGAAAAAAGCTTTAAATTTACAGAAGATATATTAGCTAGTGTTCAAGTAATTCCTACCCCATGGTGAAGACAGTCTATTGGTTCTTTAAATTATGCTTTGAAACAATTGGAAGCATATCCTTGAAAAAAAATTGGTAATCAGTGGAGAAAATTACAAGAAAAATTTAGAATTGTCTGAGATATTACTCCTGAACAACAACAAAGCTGGATTTCTGCAATTAATGACCTAAATCTAGGAAATTCAGTATGAGACTTAACTAAAGAGAAAATAAATGAAATTTTTGCAGAAGTATCTAGATATTCTTCAAATCCTAGATATATTGAAAACAATAAGAAATTTAGAAAAGTTATGGAAACTTTGTTTAATAAGTTACAAAACTATGATGTTACCGATACAAATTATAGAGAATTGTTAAATAAATTGAAGGATGAAAATGATTTTGAGCAGAAATTTAAATATTTTGTGCAACATAAAGATGAATTTAAAAAAATTTTATTAAATGAAATTTGAAATAATGATTAAAGTAAAACTTTTGTTGATAATAAGTATTCTTCTATTTAGTTGGGGTTTTTCTTATGCTGTTGATCAAATTACAACAGGATGAGTTATTTCAACTAGCTGAACTTCTGTAGGAGAAATTGTATATTGAATAATTAATTTTTTGAATATTATCTGGCTTCCTTTTGCAATTTTAGCTTGAAAACTTTTTACCAATGATTTAGTGTATGGAACTTTTTTACATATGGATGTTATATTGTGGAAAATATGGAATTTTTCTAAAACTCTTGCTTTGTTTATTATTGCTTTTGGTTTTATATTTTCTATTTTTAGATATTTTTTTTCAAAAGAAGATATTTTAAAAAATATTGGTAAATTTGCTTTAGCTGCTATATTGGTTCCTTTAAGTTGGTGGCTAATTGGTGTTTTAATTGATTTATCTAGTTTGTTATTGTATTCTGTGGGGAATTTTCCAATGAAAATTTTATCTAATTCTGATGTTATTCAAGCAAAAAAAATATCTGTATGTACAAATGTTGTTTTTTCTGGGGATTTAAAAATTTCTTCTGATATGATACATTGTGATCAAACAAAGAAAATTGATTTATTAAAGTATATGGATAAAGCAAATAATTTATCTAGTTCTTTAATTTTCCTTGGTCAAAGTGTTTTGTTTTTAGATAGAAATTGGTCTGATATTTCCACAAAAAATTTGAAACAACAAGGAAAAAATCCTGCAAAGGCTATTTCTTTATCTTTAGTTTTTAAATTAATAGTTTTAGTTTTATTTGTAGTACCACTTGTAATATTAATTATCATTTGAATAATAAGGGTTTTTTGGTTGTGGATTTACATAGGTTTTAGTCCTTTAATTATTCTTGATCAAATTTTCTGATGAAAAATATTTTGACAAAAAAAAGAATTTAAGTTTTCTAATATGATATGATTGATATTTCAACCTGTTTTAGTAGTTTTTGCAACAGGAGTAATTTTAGTATTTATAGCTGTTTTAAGAGATATAATGGTTGTAGATTATCAAACTTGACAACATAATAAAGTAATGGAAAAGGAAATAGGACTATGTGATAATAATTGATTGTGTATTGAATGAAAAAAAATTTTAACAATAAAAACAAATTTCTTTAAAGATTTTATCGAAGAAGTAGGTTGATTTATGTGATATTTGATTTTTCTAATTTTAGTTTCAGTTTTTATGTTTTCTTTAATATGAGTTGTTGTTAAAAGTTCAGACCTTACTTCTTCAGCTGTGGATAGTGTTTATAAATTTTCAAAAAGAGCTTTGGAAGCTATTCCAGTTTTTCCTGCACCAGGAGGTATGGTTTGATATGGGGCTTTGAAAAAAACTTTTGATAAAGCTTTGCTAAAATCCGATTTTGATGCTAAAGCAGCTCAACAAGCTTCTTGATTGGTAGATAAAGTTTATAAAGCTTTATGAGTAAAAAATTCAGATTTAGATATATGAACTTATACTTCTTGGGTTAATGAGTTAAAAGTTCTAAAAACTCCAGAATCAATTATAAGACAATATTTAACTTATTTGGATACAATTGTAAAATCTGATAAGTATAAGGATATGATAATACAAAATTCACCGTATTTTAAACAATTTACTTATTCATATTTTGAAAAGTTGTTTGATAAATCATCAAATAAACATATTTTTGTTAATTTAGGTATGGCTACAAAAGATAAAAATTGAAATATAGTATTTGTTAATGATATTGATAAATTATTTAATAATTCACATTTCCGTTCTTTCTTAACTGCCTTAATTAAAGAAGTTAAATCTTGAAATACATCTATTTTTTCATCTACTAATATTTCTATTTTATCTTCTCAAGTTCCAAGAAATGTGCCTGATTTAACTTCTATTCCATTGTCTAAATGGGATTCTAGGAATTAAAATTTAATTTTTAAAAGTTAATAAATCCAGAAAATGTATAATAAATTGATTAGTTTGTTTAAGGATTGGAATAGTAAAATAAATTTATCTGCAATAAGAGACGATGATTGAATAAAAATTAAACATATTGAAGATTCTTTGGTAGGGAATAAGATTTTGCATAATTTATTTGATAAAAATGATAAAATTTTAGTATGTGATGTTGGTACCTGAAGTGGTTTTCCTTTGCTTCCATTGGCTATTGAAAATCCTAATTGGGATTTTATTAGTATAGAATCAGTTAAAAAGAAAGTAAATGCTGTTAAAGATATTGCAGAAAAGTTAGGTTTAAAAAATATAAAATTTATTTGGGACAGGGCTGAAAAAGTTAAAAATATTAAAGCTGATGTAGTAACTGCAAGAGCAGTGGCTTATATTGATAAGTTGTTAAAATTTATTTATCATTTAGTAAAAAAATGATGATATTTTGTTCTTTATAAGTTAGACTCGCCTGAAGAATATGAAGATATAAAAAAAATGGCTAAAAAATATAATTTGGATATTAAAATTGTAGAAAAGTATAAGTTATTCCCTGATGATATTACTAGGGTAATTTATGTTTTACAAAAAAAGTAGTTTTTTGACAAATTTTTTAAAATTTTTATTATTAAAGTGAATTTATACTAAATAAAAACAAAAATGAAAAAACTAAAAGTATATTCTTTAAGACATTCAAAAATTAATTTTAAAAATGTAATAAAAAAAGTTGTAGTATTATTTACTGTTTTTTTTTCTTTATCTTTATTCTTTTTGAATTCTAAGTTTCTTTTAACAGATATTTCTAATAAATTTTTAAATGCTAAAATTACCCAAAAAGACTTATATGTACTTTCTAAAAATATCCCTAATTCTACTAAAATTATTTGGCCAGTTAAAGAGGTTGTAGATTTATCCTATAAATCATTGCAAAAATATAATTTTACATATGGGAAAGTAAAACAAACTGATTGGGAAAGTATCCCAGAATGACTTAAAATACAATTTCCATTACACATAAATGATTATATTAACAAGTATAAAAATATAACTTTACAAAAAGCTTGGGATTATTTTTCTAATCCAGAAGAATTAAATTATTTTACTTTTATGAGAAGAGTAATTAGAACGATTTGGACTGCTAGTTATGATTTTAAAAATATTTGGATTAGATGAAGTTGAACTCATGCTTGAGTTGATATTATTTCTGCGGTAGGGACTCCTATTTATTCAATTACTACAGGCTTAGTAGTAGAAGTTAAATACGGAAAAAAAGGCTTTTGAAACTATTTATGAGTGTTATATAAAGTTAATTGAAAATATTATGAAGTATTTTATTGACACTTACATAAAATTTTAGTTTCAGTAGGGCAAATAGTTTGAAAATGACAAAAAATAGCTTTAATGTGAGATTCTGGTAATTCTACAGCTCCTCATTTACATTTTCAAGTTAATAAAGTATTTGTTTTAGAAGATATAGTTTCGGGTAAGATTATGATGTGATGGTATCATAATTTAGCTTGAGTAAAAGCATATACTGTTGATCCTATTTTGTTTGTTGAAAATAATTTAGATGAGAAATTTTATTGAAATACTGAACTACAAACTGATAGCTTAGAAAAGGTTGTCAACATTGAAACCAAAACTAATATTAAGTCTAGTTCTAGTAAAATTGATAAAGTTAATTTAATAGCTGATATTCAAAAAGAACTACATAACAGTATAAAAAAACAAAAAATTGTTCCAAAAGCTTATATAAAATCGGTAAAACTTTCTTTGATAGATAATAAAGTTCAGGTTTGACATTGATTTACTATTAAGCTAGAAGTTTCTACTTGAAATGGCCAAATAGCAATTAAACCTTCTAATTCAAATTTAGCTTATTCTCCAGATTTAATAACTAATCCAGATAAAAGTACTTACATTATTAATGTTTTAGCTTTAAAGCCAGGACTTACTAAATTGATAATTTCTGATGGTAAAAGTATTAGGCAATATGATATAACTATTTATTCCAATAAAAAAGAAATTTTTGGTTTACAAACAAATGTATCAAAATTTTATTTACTTACTTGAACATTAGTAAAAGTTTATCCAATTGATAAATTTGGTAGAAAGCTTAATATCCCATTAAAAGGTAATTTTAAGATATATTTTACTACATGAGGAAATATTTATTCTTGAATTAATATTCAATCTAATTGAGAGCTAGTTTTTAAGCTTACCTGAAAAATACTTTGAAAATCAAAGTTAGTAATAGAAGGTAAAAACTTTGTTTTAAGAAAAAATATAGTTACAGATTTAGCAAAAGATTATTCTTATGATAAAAAATATGCTTTAGATTTAGCTACTTTAATAGACTTATGAATTGTAAAAGGTACAAACTGATATTTAATGCCTAAAAATAAGTTATCTAGGAGAGCATTGTTAATTATTATCTGAAGGGGTATTTTAAAAGTTAATTATAAAAAGGCTAGGTCTGATATGCTAAATTGGATAAAAAATCATTGAAGGTTTTTTAAAGATGTGGACTGAAAAGCTTATGCAGACCCATATATATTTATTGCTTGGAAAAAATGAATTATAAAGGGTGAAAACTGATATTCTTTGGCTAATACTTATGTTTCAAAAGCAGAATTATTAACTATTTTAACTAGATTGTTTAAAATTTCTGTTGTTGAAGATCCTTTGAATGTATGGAAAGATTTGAAAAATTGAAAATTAAAAGCTATAGCAGATACTGCAAAAAAATATAATTTGTATCCTTTTACTAACTTTAACTATTTTAATCCAGGTGAAAAAGTTTCTAGATTGATTGCTTTTGAAACTTTTTATAGATATTTAACTTTTAAACAACCAGTTGATAATCATTTAGTAGCACCTTCTATACCATCAAATCCTAAATCTCAACTAGAACAAGCTATGAAAGATATATTTAATTTTTAATATAATGTATCTGGCAAATACTTAATATGTTCAAGATTTCAATAATCTACTATATCGAAGCCTTCGGCTTCTTTTTTTCTTTTGTCATGAAATTTAGATTTATTTATTTTTCAAGATAATGATATTTCTCAGATATATATTTTCTTAGTTGCTTTGTTTTTATAAGCTGATAAAATTCCTGCTGCAATTGCTAAATCCAATCCAGAATCTAAAAATTTCATTTCTCCTGGAATATTTATAAAAATGTCAAAATAACTTAAATTTATATTTAAATATCTTTCTAAAATAGCAATTATTAGTTCTACTCTGTTTGAGTCTACTCAAATTGTGGTTCTTTTAGGAAATTTATAACTTGTTTTATTTAATAAAACTTCTAGTGTTGTCAATACTGGTCTTCAATTATCAATACCTACTGTTAAAATATTTCCTGGAATTAAATCAAAGTTTTTACTTAATTTTTCCTTAAAATCATATACGGGCTTTAATCAATTGCTAGTCATTTGAAAAATAGCAACATCATTTGTAGGTCAAAATCTATTTTTCTGAGTTCTTAAAAATCTATATTCTCAAAATCTATCTCATTCTAAATAAGCAACTACATCTACAATATGTTCTAAATATTTAGGTCAGGCTATTTCTCCACTTTTAGTAATGTGTCAGATTATTATACTTGCTATGTTATTTTGTTTTGAAAATTCTGATATTTTTTCAGAGCAGTATTTAACTTGGTTAACACTTCAAGCTACCTGATTTAGTCAATCTGAATAAATAGTTTGAATACTATCGATAATTATTAAGTTAAATTTTTCATCTTTTGTTGTTTGAATTATGTCTTCTAATTTTGTTGTATGATAAATTTTGAAATTTGGTTCAATTCAAGAAATTCTTTTAAATCTTTGGTAAATTGCTGATGATTCTTCCTCTCATGAAAAATATCATATTTTTATATTATCCAAAGATTTAATTAATTCTAAAACCAAGGTGCTTTTTCCTACTCAAGGTTGACCTCAAATTAAATATACTCAATTTGATTTTATTCAATTTGTAAAAACTCTTTTTAATTCATTGTTATTAAGTGAAAAAAACTTATCTTCCTTGTTTATGTTTGCTTGTAAAGTTTTTCCTTTTTTATTATCTTCATTACTTTCTTTTTTGAAAGTTCAAAATTGTCAGCATTCGGGACATTTTCATAAGCTAGTTATTGTTTTATAACCACAATTAGAGCAAATATACATTTTATTTTAGTTTGAAATAAATTTATTTTTTTATACAAAACAACTATTTAAAATCAATTTACTTTTTAATCATTTTAAATGAAAGCTGTAATTGCTGCTGCAGGCTATGGTACAAGAATGCTACCTATTACAAAAGCTATTTCTAAAGAAATGTTGCCTGTTTGAACTAAACCAGTTATTCATTATATTGTTGAAGATATTTCTAATGCAGGTTTAAAAGATATTTTAATGATAGTATCTGATGGTAAAGAAGATATTCAAAAATATTTTACTAAGAATTTTGAATTAGAATACCAATTAGAAAAGAAATGAAAGTTGGAAAAGTTAAATGAACTTAAAAATATTCAAAATTTAGCCAATATTGCATATGTTTATCAAAAACAGCAGTTATGATTTGCACATGCTTTATTGTCTGTGAAAAATTTAATATCTGAAGATTATTTTTTGTTATCAGTGGGAGATACAATATTTTCTAAATGATTATTTGAGGAAATATTACAAGTTCATAAACAAACAAATAAGCCTGTAATTGCTCTGAAAGAAATTCCTTATGAACAAGTAAGTCAATATTGAGTAGTTAAAATAAAGGATAATAAAATTGTATGATTTGTAGAAAAACCATCTGTTGATGAAGCTCCTTCTAATTTAATTATTGTGTGAGTTTATATTTTACCTAGAAAAATTTTAGAAATTATTGAAAAATTACCTATTAATTCTAAAACAGGAGAAATTATGCTTACTGAAGCTTTTGAAGAATTAATTAAAACTCAAGATATTATACCATATATTACAAAAACTAAAATTTATGATACTTGAAATCCTGAAAGTTGGTTAAAAGCTAATTTAGAGTTAAATTCTTAAAATGGAAGTTTGTATTTTTACAAGAGGAAAAAATGAAAAATTATTAAATCTTATAAATGAGTTGCAAAACCAAACTTTAAAGCCAGTTATTAAAGTTTTTTCAGATAATTATATTGACTTATGAGGAGTTAGTGTTATTTCGACCCCGGGGTTGAATATTTCTCAAAAAAGGAATTTAGCTATAAAAACATCAGAAAAGGAGTATTTACTTTTGTTGGATGATGATAATAAGCTTAAAGATAATAAGTTTTTAGAAAAGTTGATAGATTTTTATAATAAAATAAATTTTGAACCTAAAATAATTTCACCTTTGATTATGTATAGGCAAACCGGTTTAATTCAATCTTGATGAGTTAAATTTAATTACTTGTTTTGAAAAGTTTTTGTTAATAAAAAAATAAAGTGAGATTTTTGGGAAGTTGATGCTGTTTGAGGTAACAGCTTATTTTCTAAAAAAGAAAATTTTAAAAAAGTTTTTTTTGATGAAAAAATAGGTTTTATTCGGGAAGATATTGATTTTGCTTATTCGTTTAGGGAAAAATGATGAAAAATTTTTATTGTTAATTTACCTATTTATCATCTTGAAAGAGATAAAAATATTGCAGAAAAATCTTTTGTTTATAAAGATGCTTTTAGAATAAAAGTTAAAAATAGGGATATTTTTGTATCAAAACATTGAAATTTATTTCAAAAACTATGATATTGGTTATTTGGAAGGTGGGTTAGTTTAGGTTGATGGTTTTTAAAAAGATTAATTTCTAAATAATGGGGATTTTGTATTTAACTGATTTTTTTTATCCAAATAAGTGATGAATAGAACTATTGCTTTGATATTTAGTAAATTATTTTTCTCAAAAAAATGAAGTTTTTGTTATTACTTGGAAATATGATGAAACTTTACCAGAAGTTGAAAAAATTTGACAAACAATAATTTATCGTATAAAAGCAAAAAACTTGTATGATTTTTATTTTAAAGCTTATTTTTTTTCTAAAAAGTTAATTTCTGAAAATAAAATTGACATAATTCATTCACATAGCTATTTTACCCATATTTTAGCAGCTAAACTTTGAAAAAAATATAAAATAAAAGTTTTTGCTCATATCCACTGAATGTTTTGAAAACTATGGGATTATATTGTAGATTGAAAATTTTTATTTTTAAAATCATTAAAATTTCAAACTCTTGAAAAGATTGTTTCTAAATTAAATGTAAACTTTATTTGTGTAAGTAAATATGTTTATGATGTTTTGAAAGTGGTTTATGGAGTAGATGATAGAAAATTAAATTTGGTTTATAATGGTTTGGATATTGATGAATTTAAATCCAATCTTAATGAAAAGAAAATTTTAGAAATAAGAAAAAAAATTGCTCCAAATAATGAATTTATTTATTTGTTCTATTGAAGACAGGAGAAAGTAAAGAATTTAGATTTTTTAATTAAAGTTTTTTTGAAATTAAATATAAAAGCAAAACTTGTATTACTACTTACCAATTTTTGAGGCAAAAGCATATCAAAATTGAATTATGAAAATATAGAAATATTTGAATGATTATCTCATAAAGATATTCCTAATTGGATTAAAGCTGCTAATGTAGTAGTTTTTCCTTCTATTGTAGAAAGTTTTGGTTATGTTGGTTTGGAGGCTAGTTTGCTTAATACTCCAATTGTTGCTTCTGATATGTGAGCTATACCTGAAGTTGTTTTTTGAAAAGTAAATTTTTTTAATCCTTTTGATGAAGAATCCCTAAAAGAAGCTTTGTTAAAGTCTTATAACCAGCAATATGAGGAAATACCTTATAAAAATTTTGATATAAAAACTACAATAACAAAGATAGAAAAATTGTATTGATTATAAATTGTTATTTTTATTAAACTTGAAAAGTCTTGACTTAATTAATTTAATTATTATTTTAGCTTTATTACTTTTGGATTTGACTGTTTACTTTTTAAGCTTTACTAAATGAAATTAAACTATATAAAAAGAAACTATTTAGAAACTTGAAATTTTAAAATAGATAAGATAGTAAAAGAATTAGTTGAAGCTTTAGAAAAAAACTGAGTTAAACAGGAAGATGTATTTGAGAATGGTAAATTATATTGTACTAAAGTAGATGAACTTAAAAGTAAATATCCAGAATTGAATGATAAGATAAAAAAGGTAAGAGATTTTATTGGAAAAAATTTTGAATTGGCATTAGAATTAAATAAAGCTAAGAATTTAAAAGAAGTGAAAGAAGTACTTGAGAAATATTGAAGGGGTATTGAGTTAAATGTAGTAAGTTTAAATATTATCTTAAAGAAGGCAAAGAATTTAGAGGAAGTGGAGAAAGTGATTAAGAGATATTGAGATGGTATTAAGTTAGATATAGTAAGTTTAAATACTATCTTAGATAAGGCAAAGAATTTAAAAGAAGTAGAGGAAGTAATTGAGAGATATTGAGATGGTATTAAGTTAGATATAGTAAGTTTAAATACTATCTTAGATAAGGCAAAGAATTTAGAGGAAGTGGAGAAAGTGATTAAGAGATATTGAGATGGTATTAAGTTAGATATAGTAAGTTTAAATACTATCTTAGA
>CAZVAP010000026.1:0-5960 GCA_964625125.1 uncultured Candidatus Peribacteria bacterium
ATTTATATATTCTAAATCTTCAATTTTATATTTTCATTTTAGCATTTTTTCAAAATTTCCTCCTTCGTCTATCCAATTTTTAACTTTTGTATAACCATCAAGATAAATTTTATCTTTGTAATAAGCAGTTCAAACTCATTTAAATGCTGTATTTTGTATTCATCTTTTAAATCTCATAGTTCTTCTAAAAATTTTTAATAATCATTCATTTGGGTGTAATCATCTAATAATATTTGCTAAACTAACAAAATCATTTTCTTCTGCTTGCTTTATTAAAATATATTTTTCATACATTGCTATTTTTTCATAGTTTTCTGGGGTGTATCTTAAACTATTTCGTATTGCAAGTCATTCTTCATCTTTTAGATAAAATCAAGTTCCACTTTGTAGAATTCTCCATCAAGTTTTTTTTCAATTTACATATCTTACAACATGAACATCTATTTCATGAGCTAAAATCATATCAATTTCCTTTTCATAAAAGTCAGCAAATTTAGAAATGCTAACTATTATTGGGTCTCATCTTTTTACCAATATTCTTGATGAAAGCTCAGTTTCTATTACTACTTTTATATTGTCTAATCACTTTTCTTTTAAATGCTTTAGTACTTTTTGATAAACCTCATAAATAGATAATTTTTTACCAAGATTTCCCTTAGATAAATTTAATAAACTAACTTTACTAGCTGCTTCTTGTAATAAATCTTCTTTTAATTCTCAGTACAAAAGTCTATTATATTTTCAAATATTTTTAAAATCTTGCTTTTTATAGGCTTTTATAAGTTCAAGTTTGTATTCCATTTCTTGTAGTTTTTCTTTGAAAAGTTCCAATAATCAGCTTTTATATTCACTTTTAATATCAAAATATTTTTCTTTAATATTTTTAATATCATCTCATATTTGTTCTAATTTTTTATCAGAAGGGTATTTATATTCAAATTTAGGATTGTAATTTCAGTTCCAAGTAATGAAATTATCAAGTTCTTCCATATAATTTTTAGGTTTTACTATTCTGGAAATGTTTAGTTTTTTGGATAATTCATCAATTGTATTATCTAACTCAACTAATATATTTTCTTCTCCTGGATTTATCTTTGGTTTAAACCATATATTAAAATCTTTTATATCTTTTTTCTTAGGTACAATTATAAAATCTTCTAGTTCTTTAGTTCACAATGTTACTATATTTCATAATCATTTTTTTTCTCTAAATTTTACATCATCAATTAGTATATCATTTACTTTAATACTATAACTTTTTGTAAAATCAGGTATTATTTCTGGGTCTGCATAGTTTAATTTATTATCTAAATCAACTTTTAAGATTATATCCTTATAAATTACTTCATTGTCTTTTTGAGTAATTTTTAATTGTGCTGGTTGTTCAAGATAAATTATATCTTTTTGTATTGTAGGATTGGTTTGCTTTTTTGAAAATAAAGTTTTTCAGATTTCTACTCATTTTGAAGGAGATGAAATTTTTATATCTGATATTTTTCTTAATCTTTTTTCTAATCATTCTCAATTTACTAATTGAATTTCCATTCAAGCTCTGGCATTAATTTCAAGTAGCATAGGTCATTTATTTGATATTACCCAATCTAGTCCAAGATATCATATGTTTGTAAAATATTGAACTTGTGATGAGTATAGTAAAATATCATCCCAATATGGTATTTGTTTTTTGTAAAATTCTTCATATTCTTTGGGAAAATATTTTGTGTAAATTTTCCTGTCTTTATACATTGAGATAATTTCTCCTGTTCAAATATCAATTCAAAACCCTATTCCTCAAGCTGCAATATTTGCTTTTCAATTACTTTCTTTGGTTGGGTACCTTAGCATAGCCATTACAGGAATTAAGTTCATAGTAATTATTCTTATATCTGCTAGTCAATATTTACAAAAAATTTTAAATTCTTCTGATGGTTGGATTTTTTCTTCAATTAAAATTATATCATTTCATAAAGTTAAAGAATATTTTCCATCTAAAATATCAGATAAATGTTTTTTGAATTCTTCTTGTGTGAGTAGTTTTCATCCAGTTTTAATAAAATATTCATCATATTTTTTAACTACCGAGCAAATCATAATTCCTTTTCATTTGCTTCATTTGTTTGGTTTTATAACGAAATCTTGGTTTTCAAATTTTGAAAAGTCATAATTTTTCAGTTCTTTTCTATTCCTAATAATATCTAAAAGTTTTGGATGGGGAATATCTAAATTTTTTAGAAAATTTTTAGTTTTTAATTTACTATCAGCTAGTTTAATTTCTTTTTTGGGATTAAGTGGTTTAATGTATTTTAAATATCTTTTATTTGTTCCTAATATTCCAAACATTTATTTTAATTGAGTGTTAAAAAGCCATCCTAAATAAATTCAGATAAATATAAATAAGGATAAGCTTACAATAGCATCTTCAAAACTATGTAAAACTAATCATTGAATTATAAGTCAAATTATTCAAATAGCTAGTCAAATTCAAATAATTTTTGATTCTAAAATATTATTGTTCTTATTTTTAGTTAAATAATAGGTAATTAATCATAAAACGAAAAACCAAGTTAATCATCAAACAATTCCTAATTCGTAAATTATTTGTAAAATCCAGCTTTCAGGTATTATATCTGATTTTATGTAATGAGCAGCTGGGCCAGCAGTTCATATTCAATGACCTATTAAAGGTTTTTGTTTAATATATTGAATAGTTTTTTTTGCTTTTATAAAATGTCCTTTTGTAGAAGCTCATCTTAGTAAAACTTGATGATATTTTCAACTTACAAACAAATATCCTATAAAAATAGCCAAAATTGTAGTTAATCAAATACCTAAACCAATGATTTTTTTTCTTAAGTGTTTTTGTGTAATAAATAGGTATAAAGTTAGTAAAGTAACTTCTCATATTAATGCTAATAATCCACTTCTTGATAATGTTCAAATTAATAAACCTAAATATAAAATTCCCCAAATTGGATGTATTTTTTTAAATAAAATTGATAATAAAATAAATGGTCAAAAAGCTATAAAATAAAAAGCCATATGATTTGGTCCAGAGAAAATGCCAGATAGTCTTTGTATTCAATAAATTCAAGTATTAAAATACATTGGAGGAGGAGTGTTAGGTTTCCAATCTCATAAAGGTCCATATCAAATTAGAAATAAAAATTTAGGCATAGTAAACCTGATGAAAGCAAATATTAAGCTAAAAACTATAACTACTTTAATAAGTTTAATAAAGAACTTATAAAAGTCTTTAATATCTTTACTATCAAAGTTAACTAAAGCATATAAGAAAGCTGGTAATAAAAACCAAATATCATACTTAAATCATATTATTATCTGTTTTAGACTAGGGTGATTAAACCAGGTTAAAATTAAACTTAGTAATACCAGTATAATAATTGATAAGAAAAATACAGGATGATTTTTAATAATTTTATAAGTTTTGTTTTTAACTGAATATCAAATTATAAGTCAGTAAATAAAAACAAGATAAATATCTTTCCAGAGATTTATTAAATTATTGTTTAAAAAACTTATTCCCATATCTGTTCATAATTGGTATCTTAAGAAAGTTGTTAAAACAAAGTGAAATATTAAAATACTTAGCAGAATTTTTGTATGAAAAATTATACTTTTTTTTGTAAACATTATTGTTTTAAACTATCTAAAATGTAATTATTTATAAGATTTAATATTTTTTCAAATTTTTCATCATCTTCTTCAAGTAAAGTCATTCTAAATCATTCATATTTTGTATTAAATCAATTTAATGGAACTACACATACTCAGGTTTCTCATAACAATCAGTAAACAAACTTTTCATCGTTTCTATCTGTATTTTTAATTTTAGGTTCTATTATTTTTTTGATTTCTGGATCTGATATTTTAGGATTATAATTTTGTGGTAAATTTAGTAAAATTGTTAAATAAAATGCTCCTTTTGGTTTAATTAATTTAATAAAAGGATTTTTTCATAAAATTTTTTCTGCTTGGTTAGCTCTTTTTTTATATTTTTCTATTCTACTTTTTAGATATTCTTTAAAATTTTTGTGAGAATAAATTTTGTCTAATACATACTGAGGTAGAGTAGTTGAGCATACTTCTACCATTTTACTAGCTAATAGTGTATTAATAAATTGTTTAAAATTTGGGTCTTTGTCTTGATTGTAAACTTCTATCCATCAGCATCTTCATCCTGGCCAAGGTAAATCTTTACTTATTCATTTCATAGAAATTCCAGGAACATCCTCTATTATGTCAGATAAAGTACAAAAATCTTCTTTATCAAAAACTAAATTATGATAAATTTCGTCAAAAATTAAGAAAAGATTATATTTTTTTGCTAAATCTATAAATTTTTTAAGTATTTTTTTTGGGAATACAGCTCAAGTAGGATTATCAGGATTTATAACTAAAATTCACACTATATTTGGATTGTATTTTATTTTGTTTTCTAATTCTTCTAAATTAGGATACCAATTATTATTTGGGTCTAATTCATATGTAAGATGAAAAGAGTTTGCATGAGCTGCTTCTGATGATGAATGAGTAGGGTATGCCGGTGATGGTCAAATTATTCTTGAATCAAAAGATAATGCTTTATAAATTTTGCTTATTGCATCTCAAATTCAGTTAAAAAAAATAATATCTTCTTCTTTAAGTTTAGGGTTTTGCCTTAAAATATAATTAATCGCATTTTTGTGTCATCTTGTAGGGGAGTATTGGTAAACTTCATCATTGTTACAAGCTTCTTTAATAATCTCTTTCATCCATTGAGGAACTTTTTCTCATTTTTCTACAGGGTCTCAAATATTTTCCCAATAAATTGTTTTATATTTTTCAATTTTTTTAGCTAATTCTACAATTTCTCTTATGATGTATCTTAATTGTTTGTGTCAAGGAAGTAAGATATTTTTTCTCATTATATACCTATATAACATAAAATGCCATAAAATTAAGTTTTTTCTATGTATAGTCAAGCATAAAAATTATATTTTTCTATTGACAATGCTGTATAAATATTTATTTACTAAACTACTAATTTAAGTTTTTATATGTAATATTAAGAATATGAATAAATTTTTCCCTAATGATCCTGAGTTTGAAAAAAAATTAGGTAAAGAAAATTATGTTGAGCTTTTTATAAGATTGAATGAGCTTAAAGGTTTAGATAAGTATTCTGAAGATAAATGTTTAAAAAACTTAATTAGCAATATAAAAAATAAGATAATTTCAGAATTAACAGTTGATAATAAAGTTATTTTTTCAAATCTAAAAAAATTTTTTAAAAACTTTTTTTGTACTCAGTATGATATTTATTTATCATCAGCTAAGAAATTAGCTTTAAATGTAAATTTAGTACTACCATATTTACATGATCTGGATATAGAAAAGTTAAATGAAATATGAGCTAAACATTTAGTGGATGTATTAATTAATTATGGACTTTTATCCTTTTTGTTTAAAAATATAGATAAATTGTGGATAAAAATATCTCCTTATTTGAAAAAAAAATTAGAGTCTAATTTATCTTCAGTTGAATCTTTTTGTGAAAGGATAGGACAATTTACTGAAAATGAAGAAATAATAGAATTTTGTAGTAATTTAATCGAAAATAAAATAAAAAACAGATCTAATTTGAATAGGAATATAAGT
Organism: uncultured Candidatus Peribacteria bacterium; assembly: GCA_964625125.1. GTDB lineage: Bacteria > Patescibacteriota > Gracilibacteria > Absconditabacterales > Absconditicoccaceae > CAZVAP01. The sequence goes on from CAZVAP010000026.1 coordinate 5,659, forward strand.
ACTGAAACTTGAATTAATAATGAAACTAAATCTTTAGAAAAAAATAATCCTTTAGATGAAGTTATTATACCTGAGATTTTACCACCTGATTGATGAGAAAATGAATCTCAAGACCCTTTTCCTAAAGATAACTTAGAAGAAATATTAGATGCAGAAATTTATCCTTTAGAACCTTACCTTTTGCTTTTAAAAGAACAACCTAAAAAAGATACTACGAATCTAAATAAAAACTCTCAAATATCTATGAAAAGTAACCAAGCTACAGAAAGTATAGATTATGATAAACTAAATTCTTTATTTAG
>CAZVAP010000026.1:6060-10747 GCA_964625125.1 uncultured Candidatus Peribacteria bacterium
ATATATCTGAAGATGATATTTCAAGGTGGTTATATTTTTTTGTAAACTTTCTATTTTATAACCGGGGGAAAATAGAATATGATAAAGCCTATTCATCTTTTATTGAATATTTGAAAAAGCATATAAAAGAAAATGATACTGTAAAGAAATTCATTAATAATGATAAAATTGTTTATGATGAGGGTTTTATTAAGATTCATTACCTTATATTCAAAAAATTAAAACAAAGCCAGCAAGAAAATAGCTAGTATTTTAAAAATTATATTTTCAAGATTATTCAATTTTGGTAAAGAAAATTTTCAATATGTATTAACTGATTGTTTAGTAATGAAATGATAAGATAGCTTAAAATTAAACTTAGTATAATGTAAATTATAATTTCTCAATAGGAATACAAAATTAGTTGTACTTTGCTTGCTTGGTTGTTTTTTAGGGTTTCTAAAATATTTTTATTTTTCTCCTTTATTAAGGTAATCATAAATATCAAAAAAACTATTCCTAAACTAACTATGATTAAATTAATAAATCAAAAGGTTTTACTTATTATATTTTTCCATTTGTTTATATTTTTTTGTGTTTGTAAGTATGTAATTATTTTAAAATTAGGATACATTGTAGTTAATTTTTTTATGAAGTTTGTATTTTTTACATAACCTACTAATTTAATTAGTTCAATTTTTCCTCATAATTTTCTAATTATTTCTTTAGCTGGTTTGTATCATATGGTAAGCCCTAACAATGGCCGGTTTTTATCAGTTGCAACTATTTTGGCTTTTTCTTTAATAAAATTTTCTGAATTATAGAAAGAATTTTTTCAAAAAATTAAAGTTAAAGGTATTTCTGAAAGTGTTTCTTTGGATATTTTAGGATAATTTCATCAGGCTAATTCAAGGTTATAAATTGCTAAAATATTGGGATTTATACCAGCTGCTAGATATTTTCAGCTAAAGCATAAATCTCATTTATCTGAGGCAAATATTCCTATATCTGTTTGAAAATTTAAGTTTAAGAAATTGATTTCTAAACTTGCAGGAAGATAGATTTTATATATTCACCGAATTTCTTTTATATTTTTATTGGATTGTAAATCTTTATATACTTGTGATAAATTTTCTGTGATATTTAAGAAACTAAAATTATGTGTATTTTTTTCTATTAAAAATTTGTTTTTTTGGTTATCAAATCAAAAACTAGAAATTGTTTGTAAACTTATTTTTAATAATAAGCTTGTAGCTATAAAACTACTAATAAAAATGCTAAGGCTAAAGATGGATATTATACCAATAAATTTATTTTTTCGGATGTTTTTAAATATTAATTTTACTAGCATATATTTTAAAATTATAGTTGTAAATTTCTTTTCAAAGTAAATTTTTAATATCTTCTTTATGGGTAATCCATAAGATTACATTTTCTTTGGAGTAATTTATTAGAAAGTTTTCTAACTTATTTCTATTTTTTTCATCTAAACAATTTCCAGCTTCATCTAACAGAACTAGTTTAGGTTTATGAATAAAAGCTTTTATAAGTCAAATTTTTTCTTTTTCTCCTGATGAAAGATTATCAATATTTTTATTAATTAAATTTTCAGCTCAAAAATAGTTTATTAAATTTTTTTCCCATTTTTTATCTTTTTTAAATTTTTTGAGATAAAATGGTAAATTAATATTTGTTTCTCCATCCAGTGGTAATAAATTATTTTCTTGCCAAAAAACTCATATTTTTTGTGGAATTATAATTTTATTTTCTGATGGAATAATATTTGAAATTATTTTAAATAATGTTGTTTTACCAGTTCAGGAAGGTCAGGTTATTATAAATAATCATTTATCTGCCTTAAAATTAAGGTTTTTAATTAAATTTTTGTAGTTTAAATTTTCTATTTTAATCATTTTTTCTCTTATTAACTAAACTTTAATCTTTATTTTCTTCTTGAATGTTTTCAGTTTTAGGTTTTTTCCTAATTGTTGGAAAACTTATTTTTATACTTATATTTAAAAATAGAAATAGAACTAAAATTGGTAAAATTAAGTTTATTCCTGGAAGTAAATTAAATAAGTTGATAAGAGTTTTATTTCATAAATTTAAATTTTGGATTAATTGTGTATAGTTTTGATAATTAAGTATATTAGGTCAGTTTATTACTATTAGCATTACAAATATTAAATTTATTACTGTTATAAGTGGTAAAAATAAGTATCAAATTATTTTTTTAAAAGTTCAATTTATTTGGATATCAAAAAGAGAACTTTTGTAAAACAAAATAAAAGATAAAAAATAAATTAGAATTGCAATTGTAGGTTTGTTATTCATTAATAATCCTGCAATAGCATCAGGGTTTGAAGTATGAAAGATTTGTTCTTGATCAATTAGATTTATTATAATATCAATTAAAAGATAAGCTAAAATCCCATTAAACCCTGCAAAATAATTTCAAATAAAAATTCTTGTGATTCTATTTAATCACAAAGCTATTAAAAATAAAATTAAAGTAATACTTATAGCTATAAAGAAATACTGAAAATTCATCTATTTAACTAATTTATTGTAAAGCTTCTCATAATTTCTAATCATTTTTTCTGTTGTTAGTTTTTTATTGTATGAGTAATTGTTTTTTTTTCAATTAAAAATTTCATTAATTTTATTTAGGAAGTCTATTTTATCATCTGGTTTAAAAAAATGACAATCTCAAAAATTTATTTCAGGTATAGCTCATACAAATGAAAATAAATTTTTCTTTCATAAAAGAGAAAATTCAAGGGCAGTGAATCAAAATCATTCAGATCTAGAAGGTACAATTCATATATCAGCTATGTTTAAATAACTATAAATCTGAGTATGTGGTATTTCATATAGTACTTTTATATCTTTAGTTAAATATTTTTGTATTTTTTGTATTTTTTTTGAGTTTTGTTTTTCTAGTAAAATAAGTAAAAGCTTAAAATTTGGATTAATTTTTTTGATGTCTTTAAAATTTTGGAGTATAAAATCTAATCCTTTAGTTCGTCAAGGTCTTCCAGCAAAAACTCCTATTATGTCATTTTTCTTAAATCATAACTCTGTTTTTGAAATTTTTTTTATTTTATGTGGTAAATTTAGTCAATTATAAATCACATTAAATTTTTTTATTTTGTACTTACTTAATGCTATATTTTTAACATGTTTTGATACGAATACATAAAAAAAATTTTTATTTTTATAGATTATGTCTTCTAAAAATTTGTAAATGTATCATAAAAATAATCATTTAAATTTATACCAGTTTTTACCTATTATTTCATGAGATGTGATAATTACTGGTTTTTTATGAAATATACTGATAAATTTGGTAATATAGGCTCAATTGTAAGTACTTGTATGAATTAAATCTACTTCTTTAGCTATTTTTAGTGCTTTTAAAGTACCTCATAGAGTAAAAAAAAATCTATTTTTGCCTACTCTTATTATTTTTATATTTTCTTTATATTCTATTTTAGGTAAATCTTTAGAAAATCTTGATGTTAAGATAATAATTTGGTTATTCTTAGAAAAATGTTGAATAATATTTTCAAAAACTCTTTCTACTCAGCCTTTTGAAGGAGTAAAGTAATCCAATATATATAAAATTTTCATTATTATTCTACTCATATAAATAGATTTTTTTCTTTTAGCTTATGGATTATTTCATAAATATCTTCAGTAGTTAACTTATAATAACTTAAATAAAATTTAGACAATCAAAATTTACGATCTTCAATACTTTCAGCAACTATAATTTCATCATATATGTTATTTAAAGCATTTAATATTTGACTATTAATAATAGGAGTTGCTAATATAATTCTCTTGGCTCAATTTTGTTTGGCATATTTTCATACTACAGCAGCAGTTAATCAACTTACTACTCAATCATCTACTACAAGTACTTGTTGTGAACTAAAATTCTTAAAATGTAAATCTAATTTTTCTTTTTCATATTTAACATCTTCAAATGTTTCTGTTTGTATATTCTTTACTTCTTCTGGAGTTAACCCTAGCTTACCAATTATAGCTTTATTGTATACTGTAGTTCAATCTTGGGTAATAGCTCATATATTGTAATTATTATAAGTTAAGTGTTTAGCTACTACAAAAGTACATTTTTTGTTTAAATTTTCAGAAATTTTTTGAGCTACTGGAGCACCTCAATTTAATATTCCTAAAACTAAAGTATCAGAAAAATCTTGAATTTTATTTTTTATTAAAATAGATAAATGTTCTCAAGCTTCATATCTAGTATCAAAAATCATTTTTACGTAAAACATATTAAAAATATATATCTTCTTGTAGTATAAAAAATATCTTAAATTTGTCAAATAAAATAAACTTGTTTTAATATTTGCAAAAATATAATCTTTACTTATAATTTAAATTAATTTCTTTAGGAGTTTTATTAAAAGTGATGAAATTAAAACAGAAAATAAAGGTTTGAATTTTTGTATTTTTACTTATTTTATGACTAAATTTTTCATTTGCTTTTACAAATAATGAATCTTTAGGAGGTTGGGATAAATTAGTTAATTTTTTTTCATCAGTAGTTGATTTTATTTCTGCTATATGGTATATTTTTCCTATTTTAGCTTGAAAACTTTTATCAAATGATTTAGTGTATGGGAGTTTTTTACATATGGATGTTATATTGTGGAAAATATGGAATTTTTCTAAAACT
>CAZVAP010000027.1:0-10431 GCA_964625125.1 uncultured Candidatus Peribacteria bacterium
AAAAAACCTAAGGAATAAAAATCCTTAGGTTATTTTTTATTTTCTATTTTTTATCATCATCTATAACTTGTGCATCTTGATTATTTGGATCTTGTGACTGTTGGCCTTGTTGTGTTTGAGTAGAAGCACCAGATTGTGCAGCTTTTTGAGCTATTTGTTGTGCAAAATTTTGCACTTCATCTATTTTCTTTTGAATTTCTTCTGGTGTAATAGCTTGATCTTCCCTGACTTTCTTAGCATCTTCTACTAATTCTTTTACTTTATTCTTTTCTTCTTCTGTAAATGCATCTGGTTTTTCATTAATTAATTTCTCCATTTGATATACAATTGCATCATATTGATTCTTCTTTTCTGCTACTTCTTTTCTTTTTTGATCTTCTTGTGCATGTTTTTCTGCCTCTTGTTTCATTCTTTCAATTTCTTCTTCTGATAGGTTTGTAGCACCTTGAATAGTTACTTTTTGTTCTTTACCAGTTGTTTTTTCTTTAGCTGATACATGTAAAATACCATTAGCATCAATATCAAATGTTACCTCAATCTGTGGTTCACCCCTTCTCATTGGAGGAATTCATTCTAAGTTGAACATACCCAATGACTTATTATCAGCTGCCATTGGTCTTTCACCTTGAACTACATGAATAGTTACAGCTTGTTGATTATCTTGTGCAGTTGTATAAATTTTTGTTTTTTTATACGGAATAGTAGTATTTCTTGGAACAACTACATCTACTAAACCACCTTCTACTTCAACACCTAAACTCAATGGAGTTACATCCAACAAAACAACATCCTTTGTATCACCTTGAATAATACTACCTTGTATTGCAGCACCCAATGCAACTGCTTCATCCGGATTTACTGTAGCTTTTGGATCTTTACCAAAGACCTCTTTAATTTTTTTCCTTACTAAAGGAATTCTTGTAGAACCACCTACTAAAATAATTTCATCTATTTCATCCAATGAAACTTTTGCATCTTGAATTGCTTGTCTCATTGGAGGAACAGTTTTATCTATAATAGGTTCTATCATAGATTCAAATTGTGCTCTAGTTAATGTTTCCTCCAAGTTAATAGGAGTACCATCTTCTCTTACAGCCAAATAAGGAATTGAAATATCAACAACTTCAGCAGAAGATAATTGTTTTTTAGCCTTTTCAGCTTCTTCTTTTAATCTTGCTAATGCTACTGGATTAGTACTTAAATCAATACCTTCCTTTTCTTTAATTTTCTTTAGCAAGTAATCTACCAACAAATTATCAATATCAGCACCACCTAAATGTGTATCACCAGCAGTTGATAATACTTGGAAAGTTCCTTCTTCACCAATTTGTAAAATAGTAACATCAAATGTACCACCACCAAAATCATAAACAGCAACTATTTCATCTTTCTTCTGATCTTTACCTAATCAATAAGCTAATGATGCAGCAGTAGGTTCATTAATAATTCTTTCCACTTTTAAACCAGCAATTTCACCTGCAGCCTTAGTAGCTTGTCTTTGACTATCATTAAAATGTGCTGGAACTGTAATAACTGCCCTATCAACTGTTTCTCCTAAGAAAGCTTCAGCATCCTTTTTTATTTTCTGCAAAATCATAGCTGAAATCTGCTCCGGTTTATATTCTTTACCATCTACAACTATTAAAATACCACCATCAGGTCATTTTTTAATATCATATGGCATTCTTTTAATATCATCAATAGCTTCATCATATTTTCTACCAATAAATCTCTTAACTTCATAAATTGTATTTTTAGGATTCAATACTGCTTTTCTTTTAGCAACAGTTCAAACAACTACCTCATCACCTTTAATATAAACTACTGAAGGAGTAACCCTTTCTCATTCTGCATTTGGGATAATTTCTGGTTTATCTCCCACTGTATAAGCAAAAGCTGAGTTAGTTGTACCTAAATCTATACCTATTATTTTTCCCATTTATTTTTATTTAAGATATAAATATTTAGCACCTTATAATGCTGGTTGCTATTTTAATTATATTTTATTATTTTTCAAGAGAAAATATCACTTAATTTAATTAAGTGCTCTTTTAACCTTTTCATATCATAATTGTCAACAAGCTCATTTTATTTCATCTCACATTGTAGCTCTAATAGTGGCTGTAATACCATTATCCTCTAAAATTTTTTTAAACTTTAAAATATTTTTCATTGGAGAAGTCTGATAATCTACAACAGGGTTTTCATTGTAAGGAATAAGATTAACATGTGCTAATCTATTTTTTAACAAATTTGCTAACTTAATAGCTTGGTCTAAAGTATCAGTTAAATCTTTTATCATTATATACTCATAAAAAACTCTATTATTAGTTTGTTCTACATATTTATCTAAAATTTCCATAAGTTCATTTAAGGAGTACCTTTCAGTAATTGGCATAATTTCTTCTCTAACCTTTTCATCAGCAGAATGCAAAGAAATAGCAAGCATAACATCTAAATTATCAGCTAACATTTGTTTAATTCCAGGGACAATACCTGAAGTAGAGATTGTAATATGTCTTTTAGACAAACTTAATTTATTTTGATCTAACATCATTAAAATAGATTTTTTAACATTATCATAATTTAGCATTGGTTCTCACATTCCCATAAACACTACATTTCTTATTTTATACCAAGTTCAATCATCTTTTTTTCAAAATTTATTTTTAATATAATTATTAGCCCATATTATTTGCTCTAGTATTTCATATTCTGTTAGATTATCAATAAAACCTAGTTTACCTGTAACACAAAATTTACAACCAACTGCACAACCTATCTGTGAACTTAAACAAATAGTAATTCTATTTAATTTAATTTTCCCATTTTTTTCATGAGTATGATACATTAAGACACTTTCAAAAGTATATCATTTTTTTGTTTTAAAAGCTATCTTTGTAGTTTCAGAGGTTTCTAAAATTGATTCAGGATTTAAACTAACAATATAAAAATTTTCTTTAAGTTGTTGTCTTAAAGTTTTGGGCAAGTCAGTCATTTCATCAAAATCAATAATTGAGTTTTTAAAAATATTGTTATAAATTTGTTTAATTCTAAAAGGTTGTAATTTATTAGATTTTCTAAATTCTTCTAACTTATCAGCATCAAAAATACTATACATTATTAAGTTATTTAAAAATAAAACTAGCTTTCTACAATTTTTCTAAATTCTTCTACTGCTTTTTGAATATCTTCATTTACTATGTTATAATCATAAAAATCTTTCTCAGCTAACCATAGTAAAGATTCATTAAGTCTAACTTTAAAATTTTCTGAATTAGGATCTTCTCATCTTGTAATTAATCTTTTTTTTAATTCCTCCTCAGAAGGTGGTAATATAAAAATAGTTTTTACCTCATATTTATCACCTAAAATCTGCTTTAAGAATTTAACACCTTGAGGGTCAACAATATATAAAGCATTTTTTCAAGAATTTAAGATTCTATTTAGCTCATCATAGGTAGAACCATAAAAATTATTATGAACTTCTGCATATTCAATAAGTTTATTATTTTTTATTAAATTTTCAAAATCATTTAAACTCACAAAATAATAATCTTTTCAATCAATTTCATAATCTCTTTTTGGTCTTGTGGTAGTTGTAATTATTTTTTCAATATTTGAATTAGGATACTTTCTTTTAAATTCTTCTCGTATAGTGGTTTTTCAAACACCTGAAGGACCAGATAATATAAAAATTTTACTCATTTTTAGAAATTTTTTAAATAAAACAAAAAAGAAGGCCTAAGCCTTCTAAATTAATAATTATAAATCCAACATTCTTTTAACATCCTCAAGCAAAAATCTTTTATAAACTTTTCCATCTGCAGTTTTAATTTCAATACCCACATCATCAGGCTTAGATTTAACATTAACATCTCATTCTGGCAAATCAAATTCTTCAATATTTACATTTTCTCCTAATGTAACCTCTAAAACATTATAACCTGTCTTAGAAATAGCATCCATTAACAATTTATAAACATCTGTTTTATCAAAATTTTCTTCTTTAAAATAAATCAAAACTTCAGCTAATTTCTCATCTACTTCTTTTATTCTATCAACAAAATCATAAAGAGTTTTACCATATTTATCAAGTAAGGTATATATTACATACAGATAATCTACCAAAATTTTTTCATCTTTTACATAATCCAACAATGCTTTATAGATTATATCCATCCTATTTTAAATAATAATAAAAAGGAGCTAAGCCCCTTTATTTATAGTTTTTAATATTCTCAATATACTTTTCTAACACAGCAGTATTTTTATCATTTAATAGTTTCTCATATATAGCAAATACTGCTTTTTTTACAGAGTTTTCCCACTCTTTCTCTAGCTCTTCTTTCTGAGATTTAAGCTCTATTTCAGCTTTTTCCAATAAATTTTTTCTTTCTCTTTCAGCTTGTTCTAATATAGAAGCCTTAATTTGCTCTGCTTCTTCTTTTGCTTGCATTATAAGTTTATTTTTATGTTCTACACCTTCTTGAATTATTCTTACTTTTTCCTCTTCAGCTTCTTTTAACTTTTTTTGTAATATTTCATCAGCATTTTTAAACTGCTCTAGAATTTTTTTTCTTTTTTCAATAGCTTCTGCTAAAGGAGCAGCTAAAAAATAATAAAATATCCCAAAGAAGATAGCTATATTTACAATTTGTACTAGTACATTTATAATAACTGTTGAGCTTGCAACTTCATGCATGATAATTTATTTAATATTTTACTAAATTAATTATTTGTTTAACAACACAAATGCAATAACCATTGCATAAATTGATGTAGCTTCTGCTAAAGCCATACCCAAAATAGCATAAACCATTGCTTTACCAGCCACTTGAGGATTTCTAGCTAAAGCATCTAACAATCCTTTACCTACTAAACCAATACCAATACCACCACCAATTACACCAATTGCAGCCAAACCTGCACCCAATAATGCACTATTCATAATTTCTAATTATTTAAGATATAAATAAAGCTTAATGACTTTCTTCTGCTAGTTTGAAATACACCATTACAAGCAAAGCAAACACAAATGCTTGTAGTAATCAAACCAACAATTCCATTGTTACTACAACCAATGGAGCTAAAAAAGGTATTTTTATAGCAGCAATTGTTGCAGTAACAATCAATGTAAGCAACACTACTCAAGCAAATATATTTCAGAATAATCTGAGAGTAAGTGAAAGCATTTTAGTAAATTCTCAGACAAATTCAAGAAAACCTATAAATAATCATAACAAAATATCTATAATTTTAACTATTATCCATAAAATAAGCTTAAAACCTTGAGGTTTTTCTCAAGCAATACCAACTCATTTTAGAGGAAAATATCTTTCCAAAAAATGTAATCAATGAGTTTTAAAACCATAAGCTATAGCCCATAGCACACCAAATACAGCTAAAATTGCATTAAATGCAATATCAGTAGTTACAGGTCTTAAATAATGATGTAAAGTAGGAACAACTGCAGCAAACAAATCAATAAATAAACCAAATAAATTATTCCACAAAATATAAAAAAACAAAAACAATACATAAATTTTAGCAGCCATAGGAACTTTATCAGATACAGAACCAAAAAATTTATCCATTTCTTCTATCGCCATTTCTACCAAAACTACTAATGCAGAGTCTCAATTTTTATTTTTAATAAAATTAAAAATTAGTACAAAAACAGCAAAAGTTAATAAAGACAAAAAAGAAGTTATTAAAGTTTGACTCATCAACATTCACCCTATATTAACATATTCTGGAAACATACCTGGTAATGTCATTGAAAACAATATCTTAAGTAATAAACTTGGATATTGTATAAGGTTTTTATTTTAAAAATCAATAAAATAAATAATTTAACTAGAAACTTTTTTCCATTTTCAAGGTTCTAAATCTTCAAGCTCATAGTCTGCTAATTTCAATCTTTTTAGATACACAACTTTATTATTTAAAGCTTCTAGCATCCTTTTTATTTGATGAAATTTTCATTCTACAATAGACAATAGAAAAGCTTGATTTCATTTTAAAGTTTTTTCTGGAATTTGTGATAAAGTAGATTTCTTAAAATCTCAAAAATTTATAATTTCTTCTTCTTTTTTAGGTAAAAGTAAAACATCAGCAGGTAAAGTTACATAATCACCTATATCAATACCATTTTTTAATTTATCAATATCTTCACTAGATAATTCCTTTTCTATTTCTACATAATATATCTTTTTTTTCTCTTGCTTAGGAGAAATAAGATTATGAATTAATTTTCAATCTGAAGATAATACTAAAAGCCCTTCTGTATCAACATCTAGTCTTCAAGCTACTTTTAATTTATTAGCAAAAAAGCAATCCTTTAATAAATTTTTATATGATTTATAACCAGCTTCATCAATATCTGAACTAATATATCAAGCTGGTTTATTTAAAATAACCACCATATTTTCTATAACAGGAATTTCTTGTCATAAAAAATCAATTTTATCACCTTCAGATAATTTAATATCAGATTTTAAAGCAAGCTCTCCATTAACATAAATTAAACCCTTTTTAACTAACTTTCAAATCTCTTTTCTTGAAGCTAATCCTAAATTTGCTAAATATTTATCTAGTCTTACTTTCATCTTTTATTTTGATTTAATAAAATTTTTAAATATAACTTCTAACAATTTTATAAATTACAGTTAACAATGAAAAGTAGTTTATATTTCATTTTATTAAGTTTTTTACCAATAGCTTATAAGCTTTTATTTTGGTTATACTTAGTGCAACTTAAAGAATATAGATGTGATAGAATTAAAGACTATCTAAGAACACCACAATGAAAAAAAGCAATTTTTAACTTTTTTTTCTTTATGGAATTAAGTGTATTTTTGTTGATGTATGGATACTATTTTGGATACATAAATTATACTTTAGTATACTATAGTTTAGTTTTTCTTCTTCAAGCCGAAAGTTTGTATGTATTTTGGAAAATATTTTCAAATAAACTTTTCATACCAAAATTTACCAAAAGATTAATTATACTAGCTTTTACAAATATAATCACAATTATAGCAGGTTGGCTTATTATAGTCCTTTATCCTAATTTAATACTTTTAATAATAAGTTTTTTATTATTCTTCTTACCAGTAATAGTATTATTTTGGAATGCACTAACTTCTATATTTTTTGATAAAGTAAAAGAAAAAATCTTTAAAAAAGCATCACAAAAAATAAAAGAACTAAATATCTATACAATAGCAATTACAGGAAGCTATGGAAAATCTTCTACAAAAGAATTTTTAGCTAAATTGTTAGAAAATAAATTTAATGTAATAAAAACTCCTAAAAATATTAATACTGAAATATGAATTTCAAGTTTCATTTTAAATGAATTGGAAAATAAAATTAAAAAATCAAACAAACCCCCAATTTTTATAGCTGAAGCTGGAGCCTATAGTAAATGAGAAATAAAAAAAATATGAGAAATATTAAATCATAAAGATTGATTTTTAACTTGATTAGGAAATCAACATTTAGGATTATTTTGAAATGAACAAAATTTAGTGGAAGGAAAATTTGAAATTTGAGAAAAAGTATATGAAAACAATGGAAAACTATTTATAAACACAAGCAATATAAAAATTTTAACAGATAAAATAGTTATTACAGACAAAGCAAATATAGTAAATTATAGTGTAAACAAACCTAATATACTTAAAAAACTAGGAAAAGAACAAATTATAACTTATCCTGAAGAAGTTAAAATTTTAAATATAACAAAAGAAAATAATGTATATTGAACTCATTTTATATGGGATAATAAAAGATTTTTTACAAACATAATTTGAATATGACAAATTGAAAATCTAATCTGAGCTATTAAATTTGCACTTAAAAAATGAATAAGTTTAGATGAAATTAGCAAAACAATCAAAAATCTAGATTTACCAAACCATACTATGCAAATAAATGAACATATAATTAAATTACCAACCAGAGAAATAAAAACAATCATAATTGATGATTCTTATAACTTATCAGTAAATTGACTAATAAATGCAATTGAAACTATTCAATTTTTAGATTGAGATAAAATACTAATTTTAGATGATATTTTAGAACTTGGAAAACAAGCACATAAAATCCATTATAAAATAGGGCAATATTTAGCTAGTAAAATTGATAAAATACTTTTTGTAGGAGTAAATTATAAAAAAGATTTAATAAAATGACTAAAAGAAAGTAATTTTAAATGAGAAATTTTAGATAAAATGCCAAATATAATAAAAGATAGTATTTTAATTTTAGAATGAAGAAGAGCACAAAAATACAATAAACTTAATTAATAAAATTTTCTATATAATCGATTTCATTATCTTTAACTATAGCCAAATCAAATTGATATAAAAAATCACCTGGATTTTTATACATCCAGGTTTTAGCAGTTTTAACCAAAGATTTAATTTTTGATTTAGTTATATAATCTTGAAAATCTTCTACAAAATTTGAACTTTTAACTTCTACAAAGTGAACAACATCATCTTTAACAGCTATTAAATCTATTTCTCATCCTCTAATAGTATAATTTCTAGCAACAATCTTATATCATTGTTTTATAAGTAATTTTTCTACTTGCTTTTCATATTTATATCAAAGTTGTCTTTTATTTTCCATCACAAGCTATTAAAACATATTTTAAATTATCATTATAATTTAAGTTTTTTAAATTAATTGTAGTAATACCCTTTTTATCATCAGGCTTATAACCTAAAACGATTGAATCTTGAGTTTGTTGATTTACAGGTCAATAATGCCTAGAACTTAAAAGCACATAGTTATTTTCACTTACTCAAACAGAATTTTTTATCCTATCTTTAAAAATAAGTTTACTTGAATTAGTATCCATCATATACCAGAATTTACTTATATCTAATCAAGCTGAATTAACTGTAGCTTTACAAATATTATTAACAATATTTTTATAAATTCTAGATTCTCATCTTCAATTATCTTTTTTAATTTCCTCTAAAATTTTATATAACCCTAATTTTTTTGCATTAGATTTTAATATATCATCAAATTTATTTGTTCAACTATTTAAAGAAAGTTTTACTAAAGTGATTTTTTGTCAATTATCAAAAGAAATTAAAGTTTTATGTATTCAGCTAACTCAAGTTAAAATATCAGTCAATCCTGATGAATTATAAATACTATAATGATACTTTTCGTGATTTAACACATCAAGCCATACCTGTAAAAATACTAATTTACTTGCCATACTTAAATCAGAAATAAACTTACCATTTTTTAATATAGAGAAAGCCTTTGATAAAGTTATATCAAATCTTTTACCATCAACTAATTGCTCAATATGACCTAAAGCTAAATAAGTAGCAAAATCTTTTTTATCAGCATTTATAGAAAATTTAGTTCATCTTATAACTAAAGTAGTTCAATTATGTTGAACTTGCATATCAGATGAAGGAGATAACTTAATAATATTAGCTAAAAACTTACCTGCTCCAGCTATATAATCTTTCTTAGGACCATTAATTTCATAGTTTTTAACTGAAAAATCCAAAAATCAGTTATCATTTCAGTTTAAATTTATTATATTACCCATCACATCAACAAATTTAACTGTAGTATTAGATACTAACTTACCAATAATTCTTATATCATATTTACCAGGATTTGACAATAAATAATTGATTCCTTCTGTTAGTTTAATTCTTTTTGTTTCAAAAGTTTGTAAATCAGTAACTTTTGCTAAAATTTTAGACTTTCATAAATTATTTACAATAATTACAGGAGATAACTTTGGTGGATAAGGTAAATCAATATCTGAATTATTTTTAACTAATCTTGGTGATGAATAAGACCTTGTAATAGAATTTTTTATACTTCCATCTAATCTTGCAATATATTTAGATCATTTTTTAGTTATAGTTCAAATTTGAAAATTTTTTCTATCAGCTGTTACAGAATAAGTAAAACATCTTTTAATAAAATTTTTACCACTTCATAAGCTATTATTTGGGTCATAATTAAATTTTTCAAAATTTTTATCATTTTTTAAAATATCACAAGTAGTAGCTTGAATTACATATAAATTTTTAATTTTACTTAAAGGAGTATTTCTATCAGTAAGATGAATCATTGTTTTAGTTTTATCCAACAATATAAGATTACCTGAAGGAATAGGATAATTCCCCTTATAATGGTTAACTAGATAATTTTTTACTTTTTCAAAATTTGATAAATTTTTTTGAATAGCTACCTGTTGCTGATGTTCCAATTTTAAATATCTATTTACTGAATAAAAAGCTAAACCAAATCAGCTTATAATTAAAACAATAAATACAAATTTTTTCATAGCAAATTATTTTAAAAAATAAACTATTATAATTTTAAGAATTTAAATAATACTTATCAAGTAAAACTTAAAATGTATTGAAA
>CAZVAP010000028.1:0-10098 GCA_964625125.1 uncultured Candidatus Peribacteria bacterium
GATGACTTTTCTAAAAAAAAAATTGTTGAAAAATTTAATTATCCTATGGAAAAGGTTATAGTAAGCTTTTTCCCTCTTTCTGAAAAAATTTATTATAATAGATCCAGTGTTTTAAATGATAAGGTTTTAATGTTGCTTACTTGATTAAAAGAAGAATTTGTAGATAGTTTTTTAAAAAAAACTCATGCAAATGTTACAATTTTAAAATGAAGAGCAGATGAACTCTACAGTAGATTAAAAGAAAAATATGAAATGAAATTTACTTTTTTAGATTTTTTGAATATTTCTCAAAATTTAAAAAATTTTGATGTTTTTATTTGAAAACCAGGTGGTGCAATAACTAGTGAATGTGTTGCAACAGATACTTTTATGTTTGTTCCTAATTTTTTTCCTGGACAAGAAGAATGAAATATGAGATTGTTGGAGTATTTTGAATGCTGATTATATGAAAGCTCTCCAGCTAAAGTAGAGTTTTTTAGAAATTATTTAGATTTTAATAAGTTTTTACCTAATTATAAAAAGCTTAAAAAACCTGCTTGTAAAATTATTTTTGATAATTTAAAATAAAGCTAGGATTAACCTAGCCTTTTAAAAATTTCTATACTATCTAATTTTTCCCAACTAACATCATTTCTACCAAAATGTCCATAACTTGAAGTTTTTTTATATATAGGTTTTCTTAAATCTAGTTTTTTTATGATTCATTCAGGAGATAAATCAAAATTTTCTTTTATAGCTTTTATTATTTTTTGTTTATCAACTTTTTCTGTTCAAAAACAATCAATATATATTGATATAGGTTCTTTAACTCATATTGCATAAGAAAGTTGTATTTCAGCTTTATCACAAATTCAGCTTGCTACAATGTTTTTGGCTAGGTATCTTGCTATGTAAGCTCAGCTTCTGTCTACTTTTGTTGGGTCCTTACCTGAGAAAGCTCCTCCTCAATGTCTTCATATTCAACCATAAGTATCTACCATTATTTTTCTACCTGTTAATCAGCAATCTCATTTAGGTCATCATATTACAAATTTTCAAGTAGGATTAATATAAATTATAGTTTTTTCATCTATTAAATTGCTTACTATGGGTAATATTACTTCATTTTTTATTTCTTCTTTAAGTTGGTTAGTAGATATGTTTTCTTTATGCTGGGAAGATACTACTATGGTATGAATTCTTTTAGGTTTATTGTTTTCAAATTCTATAGTTACTTGTGTTTTACCATCAGGTAATAAATAAGGTAATATTTTTTCTTCTCTTACTTTATGTAATTGTTTTGCTAATTTATGAGCTAAACTAATAGTTAAAGGCAAGTAATCTTCACTTTCGTTTGTTGCATATCAAAACATTATTCATTGATCTCAAGCTCCTCATTTATCTACTCCTAAAGCAATATCTGGACTTTGTTTATTTAAAATTAAATGTACTCAAATGTTATCTGCATCAAAACAACTTTCTGGATTATCATATCAAATTTCCTTAATAGTTTTTCTTATTAGTTCAGTGTAGTTTATATTTGCTTTAGTAGTAATTTCTCCACTAACAATAGCAGTTCCAGTAGTAACCATAGCTTCACAAGCAACTCTTGAGTAATGGTCTTGTTCTAAACAAGCATCTAAAATACTATCAGATATTCTATCACAAATTTTATCAGGATGACCTGCAGTTACAGATTCTGATGTTAATAAGTACTTCATTTGATTTTTTTATAAAATAAAAAACTTTCCTAAAGATTAGGAAAGATATACTAAGAAAAATTAATTTTTAATTTCTTAAATATATCTTTCCCTAAAAGGGCAGGATTTAGCACCTTACCTTGTGTAAAGGCAGGTTGCTGGTGCTTCATCGGGCCTGTTCCCTCCACACTCTCTTGATATATTTTATCAAGGTATGGTATAAGTATTTAAAAATTATTAAAAATCAAGAAATTTTTTTCCATTGAATTTTAAAATAAAAAAACTATATCTTGTGGTACTTTGATTTTAAGTAAACTATATATTGTTTAAAGTTTGTTAAAAAAATGTTAAAATGTTATGTCCTAAATGTAAATGATCTACTAAAGTTATAGATTCTAGAGAGACAGAAGATTGAAAGGAAATAAGAAGGAGAAGACAATGTGAGGTTTGTTGACATAGATTTACTACTTATGAAAGACCTCAAATTGCTAAGTTTGTTGTTATTAAGTCAAATTGAGAAAAAGAGTTTTATGATAGAGAAAAATTAGAGCAATCTATTTTAAAAGCAATTAACAAAACTTCTATAAGTATTCAGGATGTTGAAAATATGCTTACTGATTTGGAAATGGAATGGATAAAAAATAAAAAAGGGGTTACCTCAAAGAGAATTTGAAAGGATGTGTTAGAACAATTAGAAAAATTAAATGAAGTTGCTGCTATTAGATATGCATCAGTTTATTATAACTTTCAATCTAAAGAGGATTTTATTAAATACATAACTGAAAACCTAAGTTAATTTTACTTTTTAATTTTGATTTTATGTTGGATACTATAAAAGTATTAAAATCTAATGGTAATTTGGAAAAATTTGATTCTCTTAAGTTAAGAAATTCTATATTAAAAGCTTATGAGGTAAGTGGTTTTTCTCCTGTAAATTTGGAAAAGGTAATGGAAATTATTAAATGAGAAATTCCTCAATACTTAGAAGAAGATATTATTACTTCAAAAGTTTTATGAGATTTGGTTGAAAAAGCATTGTTGAAAGTAGGAGATTTAGAGGTTGCAAGAAAATTTATTTTATACAGAGGCAAGGCTCATTGTGAAGAAGAAAAGTTAGATAAAAAATTTGATATTAATTTAATAAAGCATAATTGACAAAAACAAAAATTTAATATTTCTAAAATAAAGAAAGTATTTGATTTGGTTTCTAAGGATATACCAGAATGTTCTTTTGATGAGTTTAAAAAAGAAATAAAGAAATATCTTATTGATAATTTGCCAACTTCTCAATTATCGAAATTATTGGTAAAAGCAGCTGTAGATAAAGTAAGTGTAGATAATATTAATTGGCAAAAAATAGCTGGAAGGTTATTGTTGATTAATTTGTATAAACAAGCTAGCAGAAATTTGAATAAAAAAATTGAAGAATTGTACTCTCCTAGTAGTTATTTAGATTTATTTAATCTTTATTTGGAAGAAGGTCTTTATTATAAACATTTTAAAAGATTTTATACTGATGATGATATTTTAGAAGCTTGAAAACAAATTGTTCCTGAAAGAGATTTCGATTATGGATATACTACAATTTTAATGTATAATAAAAGATACTTATTGAATCCAAATAAGATAGTTAGAGAGCTGCCTCAGCAAATGTATATGTCTGCTGCTTTATTTTTAGCTATTCCTGAATGATTAGATTATATAAGACATAACTTGGATTCTAATGATGAACTTTTGCAAGATTTAATATCTAAAATTTCTGATAAAGATTGGGAAATAATTAAAAATCCAAACAAACATTTAGATGATATTTTAAAATTATCAGATGAAATTTTATTACATCCTTGGTTGAGGAAAAAAAGATTAGAAGTAGCTTATAAAATTTATGATTTTACTTCAAAATGAAAAATATCATTACCAACTCCTACTTTAATGAATGCTAGAACAAATAAGCATCAGTTAAGTTCTTGTTTTAAATTTAATATTGATGATGATTTAAGAGGAATCTATCATGCTATAGAAAATATGGCTCAAATTTCTAAATATTGAGGTTGAATTGGGTCATACTTAGGACATATTAGAGCAAAAGGAGCTTCTATCAGAGGCTATAAAGGTGCATCTGGTTGAGTTTTGCCTTGGATTAAAGTTATGAATGATACTGCAATTGCTGTTAATCAGCTTTGAGCTAGAGCTTGAGCTATTTCAGTAACAATTGATATGTGGCATTTGGATATTTTGGATTTTTTGGAAATGCAAACTGAAACTTGAGATATTAGAAGAAAATCTTTTGATGTTTTTCCTGCAGTTTCAGTTCCAGATTTGTTTATGAAAAGAGTTATAAATAATGAAAAATGGACTTTATTTGACCCAAAGGAATTAAGGGATAAATTGGGTGTAAGAATTGAGGATTTTTATTGAGAAGAATTTGAAAAATTATATTTGGAAGCAGAAAATAGGGCTGATATTGAGTTAAAAGAGGTAGTTAATGCAAAAGATTTGTTTAAACAATTTTTAAGAACAGTAGTTGAAACTGGTATGCCTTATGTATTTTTTAGAGATACAGCTAATAAGTATAATCCAAATAAGCATGCAGGTATGGTTTATTCAACTCAGTTATGTACAGAAATTATTCAAAATACAAAAGAACCAAAATTTGTAGAAGAAAAAACAGAAGATTGACTTGTAACAATTAAATATAAACCTGGTGATACAGTAGTTTGTAATTTAGCTAGTATAAATGTTGCAAAAGTAAATCCAAATACAAATGATATTGAGGAAGTTCATAATATAGCAATGAGAATTTTGGATAATGTGATTACTATGAATTTTTATCCAGTTGAAGAAACAAAACTTACTGCTATGAAATATAGAGCAGTAGGGCTAGGTTATATGTGATTAGCAGAATATTTAGCAACTCAAGCAAAGTTAAGATATGATTCTGATGAAGCTGCAGAACATGTAGATAAATTATTTGAGCAATATGCTTATTTTACTTTAAAGGCTTCAGTAAATTTGGCTAAAGAAAGAGGAAAATATGAGCTTTTTGAATGATCAGATTGGTCAAAAGGAATTTTATTTGGTAAGGATAAAGCTTGGTTTCAAAATAATTCAGAATATGCTCAAGATTGGCTTCAATTAATTGATGAAATTAAGACTTACTGAACTAGGTTTGGTTATCATCAAGCACCAGCCCCAAATACTTCGACTGCTTTAGTTGTTTGAACTACAGCAGGTTTATTGCCAGTTTATAAAAAGTATTTTGTAGAGACTAACTCAGCAGCTCCAACTGTAAATGTTGCTCCTAACTTAAGTAAAGAAAATTTCTGGTTCTATAAAGAATATGTTCATATGAATATGGTAGATGTAATAAAAATAATAAGTAGAGTTCAAAAATGGATTGATCAAAGTATTTCTTTTGAGTGGATAATAAACCCTATGGAAGTAAGTCCTGCTGATTTGTTTTCTTACTATATTAAAGCTTGGGAAAGTTGAATTAAAACAATCTACTATGTAAGAAGTATGTCTTTAGAAGTTGAAAAGTGTGAATCTTGTGCATGATAGTTTTATTTGGTCCAAGGTTAATAACTTGGACTTTTTTAATTATTAATTGAAAATAAGCTTGGTTTTACTAATATAACAAAGTTTATTTTTTAATTTTAATTAATGTTATTTTATTGATTGTTATTTTTACTATTAGGGGTTCTTATAGTTATATTCCCAAATTTATTGGCTTATATAGTTGCTTTTTTCTTTATTTCAGTTGGAATAAATTTGCTAATAGTTTATTTTATGTTTAAAAGTCCAGAAAAGGAATCTAGTGTAATAATTTGAAAATATAAGATTATCAAAAAATAATTTATTTTTTAATTTAAATTTAATGGCTTATTCATTGGATGTTGTAGTTGCATGGGCAAAAAGAAGATGATTTGTTTATCCAGGTTCTGATATATATCATTGACTTGCAAATGCTTGGGATTTATGACCTTATGGAAGTTTACTTAGAAAAAATATCTTGGATTTATGGATAAAAGAATTTGTACAAAAAAGGCAAGATATGATATTGCTTGATTCAGCTATTTTAATGAATCCTAAAGTTTGGGAAGCAAGTTGACATTTATGAAACTTTTCTGATCCTTTAATAGATGATAAAAATACTTGAGAAAGATTTAGGGTAGATAAATTAATTGAAGAGAAAATTGAAGAGTTTAGAAAAGATAGCTCTGATGAAGATATTTTACAAAATTTAAAAAATGAATTTTGAGTAGAAAATCTTATTCCAGAAAGTTGGACTTTTGAACAAATGGAATCTTTTATTGAAAAATATATTCCAAATAATCCAAATACAGGGAAGAAAGCTGATTGGACTAAAGTTAGAAAATTTAACTTAATGTTTAAAACATTCCAATGAGTAATTGAAGATGCTAGTTCAACTATTTATTTAAGACCAGAAACAGCTCAAGGTATTTTTGTTAACTTTAAGAATATTTTGGATACTACTAGAGTAAGAATTCCTTTTGGTATTGCTCAAGTTTGAAAAAGTTTTAGAAATGAAATAACTCCTGGTAATTTCTTGTACAGGGTAAGAGAATTCGAACAAATGGAAATTGAGTATTTTGTTGAACCAAATAATGATGAACCTTATTTTGAACAATGGAAAAAGGATAGCTGGAATTGGTGGGTAGAGAAAATTTGAATTAAACCAGAGAATTTAAGGTTTAGAGATCATGAACAAGATGAACTTTCACATTATAGTGCTTGAACTGTAGATATTGAGTATAAATTTCCATGGGGTTGGGGTGAATTGCAAGGTATTGCAAGAAGAACAGATTATGATTTAAAACAACATCAAACTCATAGTTGAATTTCTATGCAATATACAGATCCAAAAACCGGTAAAAGATATATTCCTTGGGTAATTGAACCATCTTGGGGACTTACTAGAGCTATTCTTACTACTATGCTGGATGCTTATGATGAAGAAAATTATACTGATCCTCAATGAAGACAACAAACTAGAGTTGTAGCTCATTTTCACAAAAATATTGCTCCTATTAAATTTGCAATTTTGCCACTTGTTGATAAAAACCAAGAAATGGTTAAACTTGCAAATGAAATTTTTGAAAATTTATCTGAAGATTTTATGTGTGAAGTTGACATTAAATGAAATATTGGTAAAAGATATAGAAGACAAGATGAAATTTGAACTCCATTTTGTATTACTATAGATTTTGATACTTTAGAGGATGGAACAGTTACAGTTAGAGATAGGGATAGTATGGAACAAATTAGAGTAAAAATTGAAGATTTAAAAGATGTTTATTTAAATTCAGAAAAATATTTTAAAAATTAGTTTAATTAATGGAGATTCTAGTTCATGTAGTTCCTTGAAGTAAAAAAATAAAAGTTTCTCAAGAAGGAAAAGACTTACTTACTAATAGACCTATTTATAAAATAAATTTGACTGCTAAACCAGTTAATGGAGAAGCTAATAAGCAACTTATTGAAGTTGTTGCTGATTATTTTAAAGTAAAGAAAAGGTTTGTAAATTTAGAAAAAGGTAATACTTCTAGATTAAAGTTAATTAAAATTGAGAAATAAATTTATATTTTAAATTTTGAAGATGCCTTATAATCATAAAGAAATTGAAAAAAAATGGCAAAAATATTGGGAAGAAAATAAAACTTTTCATGCACCAAATCCTGGAGATGAAGATTTTGATGAAACAAAACCTAAATATTATGTTTTAGATATGTTTCCTTATCCATCAGGAGCAGGTTTGCATGTAGGACATCCAGAATGATATACTGCAAATGATATTATTGCAAGATATAAAAAAGCTAAAGGTTATAATGTATTGCATCCAATGGGTTGGGATGCTTTTGGTTTGCCAGCTGAAAATTATGCTATAAAAACTTGAACACATCCAGAAATAACTACAAAGAAAAATATAGATAATTTTAGGAAACAAATTAAATCTTTGTGATTTTCTTATGATTGGGATAGAGAAATTTCAACTACTGATCCAAATTATTATAAATGGACTCAATGGATATTTTTGAAAATGTTTGAGCATGGTTTAGCTTATGAACAGGATTTACCTATAAATTATTGTCCTTCTTGTAAGACTTGATTAGCAAATGAAGAAGTATTAAAAGATGGAACTTGCGAAAGATGTTGAACAAAAGTTATTAAAAAGCCAATTAGACAATGGGTTTTAGCAATTACAAAATATGCTGATAGACTTGCTAAAGATGTTGATAAGCTTGATTGGCCAGAAGGTATTAAAGAAATGCAAAAAAATTGGATTTGAAGAAGTGAATGAACTCAGTTTAAAATGGATGTTGTTAGTTTGAAGTCAGAAGATGGAAAGTATGAAAAAATTTGAGAAATATCAGTTTATACAACTAGAATTGATACAGTTTTTGGTATGTCTTATGCTGTAGTTGCTCCAGATCATAAGGATGTTAAAAAATTTATTCAGCCAGAACATAAGCAAGCTTGTGAAAAATACATTGAAGAAGCTGTAAATAAATCTGATTTAGAAAGAACAGCAGATAACAAAGAAAAAACTTGAGTATTTACAGGTTCTTATGTGATAAATCCTTATAATGGAGAAATTTTACCTTTATGGATTTCTGATTATGTTTTAGGTCATTATGGAACAGGTGCTGTAATGGCTGTTCCAGCTCACGATGAAAGAGACTTTGCATTTGCTAAAAAGTATAATTTACCTATTAAACAAGTTATAGCTCCTAAAGATTGAAAAGATGTTGAACTGCCTTTTACAGAATATTGAGTTTTAATTAATTCTGGTGAATTTTCAGGTTTAACATCTGAAGAAGCAAAAAAAGTTTTAACTGAATATGCTGAAAAAAATGGATTTGGCTTTAAAAAAGTAAATTATAAATTAAGAGATTGGATTTTCTCAAGGCAAAGATATTGGGGTGAGCCAATCCCATTAATTCATATTTCAAATGAAGATTATGAAAAATTACCAAAGATTGAAAATATTTCACAAGCTACAGATTTATCTAAAGCTTATGTTTTATTAAGAGAACCAAAAGAAGGTGAAAAAGTTGATTCAAGATGTATGGAAAATGGAAAAGTAAGAGAGTTGATAATAAATTGAAAGCCATTTTCTAAAATTTATGATGGTTTATATAGCAAAATTGTAATTGATTGGAACTTACCTTTAAAATTACCAGAAGTTGAAAAATATGAGCCTGCTGGAGATTGACAAGGTCCTTTAGCTAGAATAGATAATTGGGTAAATGTAAAATTAGCTGAAAATTTAGAATGAAAAAGAGAAACTAATACAATGCCTCAATGGGCTTGAAGTTGTTGGTATTATTTAAGATTTATGGACCCAAAAAATGATAATTTTTTAGTTGCTCCAGAAGTGGAGAAATACTGGGGACAAGTAGATAGTTATGTTTGAGGTGCTGAACATGCTGTTTTGCATTTGCTTTATGCAAGATTTTGGCATAAATTTTTGTATGATATAGGAGTAGTTAGTTATGATGAACCTTTTAAAAGACTTAGAAATCAATGATTAATTTTGGCTTATGCTTATCAAAGAAAAAATTGATGATTGGTTCCTACTGATATGGTAGAGGAAAGAGATTGAAAGTATTATCATAAAGAAACTTGAGAGGAACTAGAAAAGGTAATTGCTAAAATGTCAAAATCTTTGAAAAATGTTGTTAATCCTGATCAAATTATTGAAGAATATGGGGCAGATTCTTTGAGGTTGTATGAAATGTATATGGCAGATTTTAAAGATTCAGCACCATGGGATCCTAAGGGAATTGTGTGAGTTAGGAGATTTTTAGATAAAGTTTATAGAACATTTATTGAAAATGACTATAAAACAGCTCAAAATGATAATGAAGCTATAAGATTATTGCATAAATCTATTAAAAAGGTTTCAGAAGATATTGAAAATTATAAATTTAATACTGCTATTGCTCAGTTAATGATATTGTTAAATTATTGATTGCCTAAAGATGAAGAAAAACAAAAACAATGGAAGTTAAATTTTATTAAATTATTGCATCCATTTGCTCCTCATTTGGCTGAAGAAATCTATCAAAATTATTTGGATATAGCTAATAAAAAAGCATCAATATTCTTTGAATCTTGGCCTGAGTATGATGAAAATTTAGCAAAAGATGAATATGCAAATATAGCTGTTCAAGTAATGGGTAAATTAAGATGAACTATACAAGTTCCTGTAGATATGTCTAAAGAAGAAATTTTGAAAAAGGCTAAGGAAGAACCAAATGTTGCTAAATGGCTTGAATGAAAAACAATTGTTAAAGAAATTTATGTTCCTGGTAAAATTGTCAACTTTGTTGTTAAATAGGCTACATAGGTAGCCTTTTTTTATTTGAAAAGTAAAGTAAAATTTTTAGTATAA
>CAZVAP010000029.1:0-9995 GCA_964625125.1 uncultured Candidatus Peribacteria bacterium
TTTTTCGAATCTACCTAATTTTTTGTTGAAATCATC
This sequence comes from uncultured Candidatus Peribacteria bacterium, assembly GCA_964625125.1. GTDB lineage: Bacteria > Patescibacteriota > Gracilibacteria > Absconditabacterales > Absconditicoccaceae > CAZVAP01. The sequence continues at coordinate 37 of CAZVAP010000029.1, forward strand.
TTTTTTACAAATTCCTGAAAAAAAACATATAACTTCAAACCAAAATCTCAAACTCCCCATTAAAGAAGACGGCCTAATTTCTCTATTATTTTGCCAGGCATCTCAAGTCCACAAAGGAGTTATAGTTTCAAAAATAATATTAACTTCTTTAAATGACATCATAAATAAGAAAAAAATAAAAAATTATTTTCCCACCCCATAATATTTGCCTACATATATAAATGAAGGCTTTAAAAACAATAACAAATCATCTTCAATTAAAAGTTTATAATCACTATAAATTGCATTTTTAGCATTTTCATCTGATACCTGCTTAATTTGCATTTCATAATTTGTAAGCTCTTTATCAACCAATTTTAAGAAATTATATATTCCAAACAAGTTAAAAGTTTCTTTCAATGTAATATACTTTCTTTTAAATCAGTCTTTATATCCAGAAAATTTAAACTTATTATTTCAATAATAAGCTTCCTTTAATTTCCAAAAAATATATCAACCAACTGAAATAAAATTAACATAATTTGAAATATCTAAATTATCATCATCAATCTTCGATAAAAAGTAATAAATAACAAAGTACTTAATATGAATAAGCAGCATCTTTCTTACATTCAATTGAGAAATAACATTATCAGAGCAACTTATATGTTTTTTCACATATTTCAAAAAATCATCAATATTAATTTCATCTTTTAGATTATTATAAATATCACAAACTAATGTGTTTATATAAAACCTATTTCTAAGTTTTTTTTCAATCTCTTCTTCAGGAAGACCATCAAGTAAAGTATTTTCTATAAATGAAACAACTTTTGTTGAAAATCAACTTTTCTCATCAAAATCAGAAAACAATTTCCCTTGAAAATTAAAAATACCTTTTACTTTAAATCAAGACTGATTTAAAAAAGGCTTATAACACCAGTAATTTTCTTTTTGAAACCAATATCAATATTTAATAGCTAGAAAAACTTTCTTTTCAAAAATAGTATACTTTGAAGAAAAAAATAATCTACTCATATACTTTATTATATCACCTAAAGTCATTCAAAAATAATAGCAAATAAACTTTTTATAAATCATAACAAATAAAAAATAACTTTCAATACCAGATATTTCCAAACAAATATTGTTAAGCTAAAACTTCATTGTGGAACATAATAACAAGAATAATGGAGTTATTTCCAAACAAATATTGTTAAGCTAAAACATGTAAATATATATGTTAAAAGTATTTTAAATATATTTCCAAACAAATATTGTTAAGCTAAAACAATCCCTTTTAAAAAGAAAACAGCATTAAATATTATATTTCCAAACAAACATTGTTAAGCTAAAACGGTGATAAAAACAGAAATTAAGCCAAAAAAAGAGTATATTTCCAAACAAACATTGTTAAGCTAAAACAAAGGTGAGGTGGTTAGTAAGTTACAGGATAAAGTAAATTTCCAAACAAATATTGTTAAGCTAAAACCCAAACTCTTTTTGGCAATAAATTAACATCATACCATATTTCCAAACAAATATTGTTAAGCTAAAACATGAAAAACTCGGAGATATGTTAATTGGCTTATTACATTTCCAAACAAACTTTGTTAAGCTAAAACGTTATTTTATCACAGGTTTTGGTAAAAATATTCCTAATTTCCAAACAAATATTGTTAAGCTAAAACAAGATTAAAGATATTAAATTAAAATTTATAAGATGAAAATTTCCAAACAAATATTGTTAAGCTAAAACTTGTTTCATTTTTGTGTTATAGTCTAATAATTGTCTTTATTTCCAAACAAATATTGTTAAGCTAAAACTTTATATGAGCTTCAATAAAATGTATTACTATATCCATTTCCAAACAAATATTGTTAAGCTAAAACCCTATACAGATTTTAAAATATTAAAAGAATTACTATTTCCAAACAAATATTGTTAAGCTAAAACCTCCAAAGAACCTATACTAAATCAATACTAATATTATGCATATTTCTAATTTTTTCAAGATCTTTTCTACTTTTTCATAACATTTCTTTCCAACCTCCTAATTTTTCTGCTTTAGTATACCACAATAACCTCCAAAAACCCTATTTATCCTAATTTCCTAATTTTACCTATTTATATGATTGGAAAACAGTTACCACCTATATTTTCTCTTTATTAGCCTTTTTATTTATTATCTTTTATGTTAATTTCACTTAGAATGGAAACTTTTTACATCCATACATCAATTTCTTTGTCAAACTCAACTATTCAACCATAAAAATCAACAAAATATAAATTACTTTCAGACCTTCTTTTAGACCTTCTTTTTTTATCCAAAAGATTAGCTTGTCTCCATTTTACATTCCAATACTTATTTATTATCCTAACTTGAGGATAATGAAAAAAAATTCAATCATATGGGAAAAAATTAACTATCCTAATAGGATAATCTAGAAACAATATTTTATCCATTTTCTTTAATTTTTTTCTTTCAAAATTCTTAACATCAATATGCAATATATTCACTATTTCATCATCCATTCCTAAAGAAGGAGTTCTTTTGGGAAATTTAATCCCATTATAAAATTTATCTATTAAATCTCTTTTTCAAATAATCTCTATTTCATAAATTGAATTAAAAAGTTTTTCTCTTCTTATAATACTACCATCTTTATGCTTTAGGTCCTTTATATGCCACAAATCCTTAATAAATCATCAAATTTTTAATATTTTAATCTGGACATAAAGTTCTTCTTCATTACTAAGTTCATAATAAAACCTTTCTGACTCTCAACAAACATTAGTAAGAAATCCTAAAATATTCCATTTTGTAGGACATAAATATGTTCTATGGTAAGTTTTAAAATCTATTTGTTTAAAAGAATTAATAAGACCAACTACTTTAAAAGTTAACCCAAACATTATAATCTAAGTCAAAGTAAAATTTAAAATTTTGAAAAGCCTAATTTTTCCAATTCATCTATAATTACACTTTCATTTGGAAAAATTCCTTTCTTTATGATATAACTTCCATTCTTAATTCAATTTTCTTTTAATACATCTATTATTTCATTTATGTTTAAATTTCACTTTCTATCTACTTTCACTATGTTTAAAAGGAAAGGATTTCCATACTTTTGATTAATAATCAATGCAAAAACAGGAGAAATATCTTCAAGATTTCTAGATTGAACTGCACCTCAAGTTAAATTTTTTATTGCTTCCAGTAAATCTTGTATTCTTTCTTTTCTTTCAGTTTCATCCAAAAGTTCATATTTATCATAACTATATTCATCCTCCCATACTCATACTAAACTCTCATTTATAATAATATTTCATCTCATAAAATTATTTGAATCTATCTCTACATTAACAATATTTCAAGACTTATTCTCTCAAAATTCAACTAATTGTTTTCTAGTAAGAAAATCTGTTTCTCATTTCCAAGGAAAAATACTAATTAAAGGTGAAACCTTCACAGGTGACCACCTTCTTTGTCAATTTGGAAACATAAATCAAAATAAATCCAAATCTATATATTTTTTAAAGACTTTTTTAGCTACATTAATAAACTCATTAAAATCTCATCATTTTGATTTTTTACTAATTTGATTATCAAACCACTTCTTTATTTCCTCATCATTTTCATCTTTTAAATAATAAGGATTTCAATCTTTATCTACTGAAGTAATTTTTTTACCACCCAATTTTAAAGTTTCTTTTAAATATCTTCTTAAAGCTTGACCAGAAACATAAGCATATTCATCTCAATTATAATCAGATATTTTTTTAATTGAAGTTATATTTCAAGCTCACTCTCATCCATTTAAATGAGCTAAATTAACTTTTATAATATAAGCTACTTGTTTAAACATTTTAACTTTTATTAAAATATAAAACTAAGAAATACTTCTCAAAACTCTTAAATACTTTTGAATTGTATAAATAGTCAAATATGATTTTAAATCTTCAAAGCTAGTATCATTCAAAAGCTTTATTAACTCCTCTATTGATTCATAAGTTCCCTTCATTTGTTTTTCTGGCTCCTTTAAGAGCATAAACATAACCTGCGACAACCAATCCAAAAGCTGACTTTTATTTTTAACATTCCTTAATCTAAATAAAATATCCTCTCCTCCTTTTTCTGATTTTGCTAAGAAATAACCTATTTTATCTCAAGCATCCTTACAAGCATTACTAATCAAAGTATCATTTCAAATCATTTTTAAAAACTTACAATATAAATAATTAAAACTATCTGGCAAAATTTTTCTTTGTGATTTATCTAAAGACAAATTTTTATTCTGTAAATCTGCAATACTTCTATGAAAAGGTTTAAGTCCCAATAAGCAACTACCAATTCTTTTAAATTCTGGCATATTATCTGTTTTTCAATAAAAACTTCTTACTACATTATAAATAAAGCTTATCAATTCCTTAAAAGCCGAATCTTTCTTTATATCCCATATGTCAAATAATCTAAATAATAAATTAATTTTATTAAAAAACAACAATGTATCTTTCATATCCCCGGATTTATAAATCAACACAGAAGGATTATTGAACAAGAATTTTTCTCTTTTCGAAGTATCATCTAGTAAAATGTAAATAAAAACTAATATTTTTAATAATTGAAAATATTCCTCATTTGGAAAAATATATCAAGACAAATTAAAGTTACTATTATCATTAGCTATATCTGGGATGTTTAATATATTTTTTATTGCAAATAATCTTACCAAATCAGGTGCATATATGTAAAAAAAATAATTTCCACCAAAATATCTTTGACCTTTTTGTCCCAACTGCCAAATAAGTAAATCAATTTTTGAAATAGACTTATCATTAACCAGCAAATCTTCAAATTTATCTTGTCAGTCTTCAAAAGGATTAACTTTGCTATTAAATATAAGCTTATCCTTATCCACTAAATAACTTATATAAGAATCAATAAATTCTTCCAATGTAAAATCCCTTAAAATTTTTTCTACATATACTTTTTTTCATTTTTCTAACTCTATTTCTAATCCTCACTTTTTAGGTTTATTAAATTTTAATCAAGTTTTATCTATCTCTTTAAATTCTTTTGATTTACTCCAAAATAATTTTTTCTGATCTTCAGTTAAACTATCATAAAAGTTTTTTATATAACTTTCCAGATCTAATATTTTTTCAAAAGGAACTAAAAACTTTTCCTTTGAATGTTTAATATCATTTCAACTTCAGCCACCCCTAATATTAACCTTAGAAACAAATTCAAAATTACCACTTTCAAGATTGAGCCTAAATTCATTGTTTGACGTAAAATATATAATTCATGAATTTAAGAGAAGATACTTAAAAATATCTTTAAGAAAATCTTGCAATAATTTTTCAGAAGCAGCCTCTATCTCTAATTTAAAAGGATATAGTTTTAAATCAATATATTCATTATCATACTTTACTCACCAATGAATTAAATCTAGATCTTTTTTATAAAAAGATATCTCTTTGAATTTCTGGAGTATGGAAGATTGAATATTTCATTTTCATTTATCTTGGAAAATCCTATAAAGATAAATAAGTATATTAACTAATCCATTGTCATAAAAATAGGATTTAATTACAAAATTAAAAAGCATTATTAATAAAATTACATCATAAAACCAAATCAAGCTGTAGTTTTTTCTCAAAATCCCATAAGACTTATAGTTTTTAAAATTTTAAAAATATCGATTGTATCATCATTTTTATTAGTCACTTTAAAATCCCATACACTTCCTGCTATTTTTCAACCTTTATAAGGCACCAAAGCACCACGTTTAAATTTATAGCCATCAAAGAAATTTACATTTTCTATAAAATTATCAAAATTTTCTTTATCTTTAAAAAGATTTAACAAGTTTTTTTCCCAATCCTCAAGGTTATTAAATAAAAAACGAATTTGGGGAGATAATTCTTCTAAAGATATTCTACCTCAAATTAAAGATTCTAAAAATACAATATATTTCTTAATTATATTTTTATGAAACTGTCTTACAAAAACTTTAAATCACATATTTTTATTCCAATAAAGAGGTACATCTTTTTTTAAAGTAAATTTAATATTATATTTATAAGCAATTTCCCTATTTAATGACAATACAATAGGTGTAATTCATTTTAAGATCTTTCCTTCACAGGGTAAAATATCTTCTACAAAAAAAGCTTTTTTAATAAAAATTATGTTTTTATGGTTAAAATCTACTTTTTTTAATTCCATCAGCTTTAAACCTATCTGTTTCAAAATAGCATCAGATACTGATTTAACTTTAATTTCATAGATTTTATCATTTCTGTAAAAACTTCCTTTTTCATAAGGATAAATATTGGAAAAAGTAAATAATCATATTTCAAATCAATGATATTTATCATCAATCAGCCTGTGAAATATTCATTGTAAAATATGCTGATCATAATTCCAATTTTGAGGATTTTCAAAAGAAATTTTTAAAACTAGCATAATCTTAAATTACAGATTAAATCATACCTAATTGTTAGTTTTTATTTTTATTTTTCAATAAAAAAAAGAGCATATTTGCTCTTCAAAAGAACTAACTATAAATCCTATTACTCACAATAAGCAACCATATTTACACTTCCATCACTCCAATTTCCTATTTGTTTAATTTTTCCATATCTTTATTAGTTGCTGAATAGCCATTTTTCTTCCAATATTCCACTAAATGATAACTAACACAACTTTTAGTAAAAACTCATTTCTTTTGGTCACTAATTGCCTTCTAAACTAATTATAAGTTATTCAGTAAAACATCTACAAACTTACTATTTTTCCTTCTTTTTCTCAAAGTTTTCTTAGCTCATATCATCATTGTTCCAAAGTTTTATCTGAAACTATTATAATATTTGGAATTCACATTAACTCAGCATCTTTAATTTTTACTCCAAATCCATATTTTTTACCTTGTCTATCATCCAAAATAACTTCTTTACCTTCAGATTCTAGTTTTCTAGCTAAAGTTTCTGCTTTTTCTAAATTATCACCTAAAACTATTATATAATAATCAGCTGGAGAAACTGATTCTGGCCAATATATTTTTCAATCTTTTGTAAAGTATTCTGCTATAACTCCCATAAGTCTTGAAACTCCTATACCATAACAACCCATTATTAAAGTTTTCTCTTTTCAGTTTTCATCCAAAACTTTCAAATCAAATGGAGCTGAATATTTTGTTTCTAATGGGAAAATATTTCCTACTTCTGAAGCCTTTTCTACTCTAGCTTTAGTATATCCACATTTAATACATTTAAATCCATCTTCTGGAACTATTTCCTTATTATGAGCTGTTCAACACTTTTCACATATATAAATAGTATCCTCTCAAATTGGTAATAAAGTTTGAAATTCGTGTGAATACTTATCTGTAAAAGTTCCTCAATCTGCATATGTTAAATAAGTATCTTTACCAATTCCCAATCTATCAAATATTTTTTTATAAGCTTCAATTACTTGCTCATAAAATTTTTCAAAATCTTCTTCTGTTAAATGAAAAGAATATGCATCTTTCATTAAAAACTCTCTACCTCTTAATAATCAGCTTTTAGCTCTTTTTTCATTTCTATATTTTGTTTGAATTTGATAAACACAAACTGGTAAATCCTTGTAAGAATTAATAAATTGTTTCATTAAAGGAACAACTATTTCTTCGTGTGTAGGGTTTAACCTATAAAATTTATTGTCATAAGTAGGCAATTTAAAATACTCTTCAATATCCCATCTTCAAGTAGTTTCCCAGATTTCTCTTGGACTAATTCAAGGCATCAAAATTTCATAAGCACCAAGATTATTCATTTCCTGTCTAATAATGTTTTCAATTTTTTTCAAAACTTTCAATCACAAAGTTGTATAAGTATAAACTCCAGCCATTAGCTGTCTTATAAATCCAGCCTGCAATAATAAAGAAGTTGAAACATTATCTGAAGCTTTAGGAGCAACTTTTTCTGGTTTAAAAGGAAATTTACTAAGTCTTATCATTAAATTTTAATTTAAAAAGTAAATTTTGATTCATAATATAAAAATTAAATACAAATTCAAATAAACTCTTACATTCCTGATTTTTTCTTTAAAAAATCTTCTACTAAAGCATTCTCTTCAAAAATATTTCCTACAAATTTTACCTCTTCTTCTTGTCTTTCCTTATTATCTTTTATTTCATAAATTCTTTTAATTTCAAACAAAGCATTTTTAAGTTCTTCAAGAAATTTTTTTACGGCATCAATGTCTGAATAAATTTTTATAGAATCACCTTCGATCTTAATCAATCCATTTTTAAAAGCTTTGTTTAAAATATAGCTATCCATTAACCAATACTGGTAAGAAGATTTTACTGATTTTTGAGGTATTCTTCTAATATATTCTCCTAAAATAAACATTAACAGATTTTCTATTCACAACATATCCTCCTGTAAAAACTCTTTTTTATCATACAAAAGCAAATAATAAAATAAGGTAGCTTTTAATTCCTCTAATATAGTATTATTTGGCCTTGTATCCAAAAATAAACTATGTCAAAACTCATGAAATTTTACTTCAGCTAATCCAATCATATTTAACCTAGAAATATCTGGCTCAAGTCATAATTTTTTCAATGAGTTAGCTACTTTTTCTAATGATAATAAATTTCTAGCTTTAGCAATATAAATTATTTTTCCATATTTTTCAGATAAATCTTTATCATTTGGGAAACTTCTACCTAAAACTACTTGTAAATTTTCAACTCCAGAAGTAATTAACATTTCTGTAAAAGCCAAAGTTATATTAGAAATACCATATCAATCATTAAAATATTTTTTTGACAAATCTTCCATATCTTTTACTTCTTCTTTTTTTACATAATCTGCCAATAAAATTTCAAATCCTAAATCAATCAAATAAGGTAAATTATAATGTTCCAATGGACCAACAAATGATAATTTATTATATTCTTTCCAAGACTTAATTTCATTTTCCTCTAGATTTATAAATTTATCATAACTACTTTCTTTATTTTTCATCAACTCAATAAATCACAATAAGTATTTTTTTAACCAACTATCTGACATTTCATTAAATTTACTTTCCATATTTTTAATTTCTTCTTCAGAAAAATATTCTCCCCAAGAAACAATTTTTCAATTTTTTATAAACCCATAATACAAACCACCAAAATTACTATCCTTATAGTAATTATTTTTTAACAAATCCAACTTAATATCCTTAACAATTTCGTTTAATTTATGAGGAAATTTAGAATCAATAAACAATATTAAATTGCCTCTCTCTTCCTTAGAAAGTAAGCTTTCAAACATACCATTTTTTAACAGAATTTTCAAAATATCTAAATAAATACTGGCTTTTTTATTAAACAAATATAATATTTTTTCATGTTTGCTTATATCATCACTTTCAAAAGAATTATATCTACCATTTTTGAAAGCAGTCTTAAAATTATCATTTTCTATATCATATTCAGGTCTTAAGTACTCATTAATCTGGAGCAAAATAGCTTCCTTAAGTTTAGAAAAATCCTCTATAGAATTTACTTTTTTAGGTAAAATTTCAAAATTTAAATTATTTAAGATTTGATCACATACTTTATTATCAACTGGATTATTAGCCTGAATTAAAGATTCTTTTTTTTCTAAGTTTTCCATAATAAAAAATAAAAGACTAAATAAGCCTTTATGGTGATATACAAAAAACAAACAAAGTCAACAAGAAAATTACTCCACTGTAACTGATTTAGCTAAATTTCTTGGTTTATCTATTTCTCTTTCTAATACTTTTACCATATAATATGCAAACAAATCCAAAGCAGTTGCTACTAAAAATGGAGTTAATTCTTCCTTAATATAGGGAATTTCTATTATATCATTATATAAGTCTTTATTTTCATCTCCTTTTGTAATAACTCCTATTACTTTTCAATTCCTTGCTTGTATTTCTTTTAAAGTTGATATGTTTTTT
>CAZVAP010000030.1:0-2005 GCA_964625125.1 uncultured Candidatus Peribacteria bacterium
CTGATTTTAAACAATATGGTGGTAGATTTATTGAACATTATTTTAAAAGTAAAATCATAACACCAGTATCAAAAATAATTAATAAGGCTGATATATCAAATAAAATTTTATATGTTACTTTGAAAGATAAAGAAATAACTTTTGCTTTAATCCCAACTAATAATTTTCTTAGTAAAGATAAACATCAGCAATAGGAATTTGAAAATCATTATCTACAGCCAAATAAAATCTAATTGTATTTAAATTTATAAAAAATTTATATTTTTCAGTTATTTTGTAAATTTTGTCTAATGGTAATTGTTCTATATTTTTTACTCTAAATAATGTAAGATGAGGGTTATATTCTCTATTTTCAGGTGATAAATTATTAATTTCATTGAATTTTAAATAAATACTTTCTAATTCTTTTCTACTATCTGGCTTGTAAAAGTATACTTTTTGATTGAAATTATTTATATTTGATAAAGTTATATAAATTTTCTTGTTTATCTTTAAGTTTTTACTGCTTTCTATTATTTTATGAAAATTTTCTAAAGATAAATCTCAAAAAAATCTTAAGGTTATGTGAGGAGTATCTGCTTTTTGTAAACTAAAACTATTGTTGTTAATTTTTTCTAGTTCGTTTACTAATTTTTGAAATTTTTCTTTTTGTAATCCTTCCAAAGGAAAGGCACAAAAAAAATTTTTAAATTTTGGTTTCCAAATATTTTCTGAAGAGATTTTATTATTAATAATTTGGATATTATCCTTTAGTAATCTATTGATTTTTTCTTTTTCTCATAAATTATAGCCACCAATAGTAAGGTCAGAATTTACAACTTTATAACATGGATATTCATTTTGTTTAGTATTTTGTTTCAATATTAAAGCTACTTTTCTAGGATGTAAATTAAATATTTCTCCTAATTGTTTGTAAGTTATAACTTTTCATTTAGGAATAAGCTTTAAAAAATCATATAGAAACTTCATTTTCATTGTAAACTTTATCTAAATAAATATATTTTCATTTATTTAAATTCTAAATAACAATATGTATTGGTGTTTAGCTCCTATGGATTGAATTACAGATACAGCTTATAGACAAATAGTTAAAGAAATTTTTGAAAAATACAATAAAAATCCCAATAAAAAGTTGTTATTATTTACTGAATTTGTTTCTTCAGATTGATTTGTTCATAATTTTGATTGAGTTAAACATCATCTCCAATATGAAAAAATAGAAAAACCTTTAATTTGTCAAATTTTTTGAGCTAATAAAGATAATTTACTATATACTGCTAAACAAATTGAAAAAAATTATGAGTTTGACTGAATAGACTTAAATATAGGTTGTCCTTCTCCAAAGATTATGAAAACATGAGCTTGAGCTGCTTTAATGAAAGATAAGGAGAAAACTTTGGAAATAATCAAAACTTTATCTGATAATTTAGATATACCATTTTCTATTAAAACAAGAATTTGACTTGATAATTCAGATAAATCTAATCAATTTAAATTTTTAATTAAAGCTAGTAATTTTTGTAAAATAATTTCTATTCATGCTAGAACTTATAAGCAAGAACACTCAGGGGAAGTAGATATAGACTTTGTTTTAAACTTAAAAAAATCCGTTAATCCAGATTGTAAAGTAATTTTTAATTGATGAATTAATGAGGGAAAATTGAATGATATTGATTTTATGGATAAAATGAGTTTGTTAGACTGAATTATGATATGACAGGCTGCAATTTGAAATCCTTGGATTTTTGTAGATCATAAACCTGATTGGGAGGAGAAAAAACAAATTATAAAAAAACACTTAAAATTAAATATTAAGTATAAATGAGAAAGAAGATGAGTTATAGAATTTAGAAAATTTATTGGAAATTATATTAAAGGTATTGATAATGCTTCAAAAATAAGAGTTCAGCTAATGAAAGTGGATAATTATGAGGATTTTTGTAAAATTTTAGATGGAATTTAAGAAATTTTGACAAAAAAATTTTTAAAATTATCATAATAATAT
>CAZVAP010000030.1:2105-8717 GCA_964625125.1 uncultured Candidatus Peribacteria bacterium
AGATGGAATTTAAGAAATTTTGACAAAAAAATTTTTAAAATTATCATAATAATATATCTTATTTTATACTTGATTTTTTATTATGAAACCAGAGAATTATTTAATTATTAGGAATAAGGGAACTTGAGTAGTAGAAAAAATGGATTTTTTTGAAACTAAAAAAGAGGTCAAAAATTTTAAAAAGGAAATTGTTAAAAAAAAAGTAAATGAATTATTAAACTCAATTATCTGAAAATGAGTTGTTGATAAAAAACTTATTAATGAATTAGAAGAAAAATTTATTAATACAAGCTATGCTCCTATAATTGAATTTGTTTATAATAGATTAAATGGTCAAAGTTCTACTGAATTACTAAAAAATTATTTTAGGGCTATATATACTTCTAAAGATATTGATGATTCAACTAAGAAATTATTCTCAGATTTTTTAGCAAAATTCGTATTACCAGGAGCTTGAGAAGATAATATGCATGATCCTATGAAATTTGCTAACTTAATTGATTATTTAAAAAAGCTTTATCCTAAATATGATTGGGAAAATAAAGTAAAAGAGGATTTTCCATTAGAATAAATTTATTAGCAATGTATATAAAATGAAATATGTTGAAAATTTAAGTAAATGAAACCTCTTTAAAAACTAAAAAAAATTTTGAATTTATCAAGTGAGGTATTTGTTATAATTGGGCAATTTTCTTTTATAACTTATTTTCTGAAATTGATAAGAATAATAAACTAGAGAAAAAATTAATTTCTTTTAATCCAGATTTTAGCCATTGAGTATTTTTAGTTGGTTTTAAAAATACAAGATTTATTATTGATCCTTATGCAAAAGAAAATGGTCTTTTAACAGAAATGAAAATTTGAAATAAAGTTTATTTAGGAGCTTTAGACTGAGAATTTATTTATGCTATTATAACTAATATTTCTCCTTTAATATTAAAGGTTGGTAAGACTGAACTTAAACCTAAAGTCTTTTCGGAAATTGAAAAATTCATAGAAAATGTTCCAGTTACAAATGAACTTATTAATGTAAAAACATATTTAAATTGACAGCCTATTCATCTATTAGTAAAATATAAAGATGAATATATTTTTATAAATTATAAGGGTCAACAGTTATATAGAAAAAAAGATTTTGCATTAACTGATATAGTGTGATTATATATGGAATCAAACAAAGTTAATAAAATAGATATTTTATTTGCATTGTTAGGATTCAATAAAGAAGTTATATCTTCGGATATAAAAAAAGAGCTAGAAATATTATCTGATAAAATAGATTGGTATTTTGTTTTTAAGCAATTATGAATAAATAAAGATATAGAGATGTTTACTAGCTAGAAATGTTTTGAAGTTTTTCATATAATTTTTTATATTTTTCTGGAACTTCATATTTGGGGAAAAGTAGCTGATGTAGTGGAATTTCAATATTTATTTTATCAGCAATGTTATGAGTTTGTTTTATTAAGTAGGTTTGGAATTTTTCTGGTAATCAGTTTTTAGAGAGTATTTGCTTTACTTCATTTTCATCCATAATGTAATAATCTCACTTTATTCTAGGTCTAGATGAATCATAATATTTCCAGTTATTTTTTATACACAATAAAATATCATATGTTTCCTTATCTTCTTTATTTAAGTATTTATAAAAACTTGTTACTACTCATTTTTTGCCATTATTTTCAATAAATTTTATAAAATTTTCTTCAATTTTCTTTCTTTCAGGGAAAAGTTGATAATCTAAAGTTAAAAATTCAAGATAAAATTCACCAGAAAAAATCTCCTCATATTCTGATATTTTATCTAAGATTAAATTATCTGGCTCATTATTTATAATTAATTTTTCTATTTCTCCTTCTCAACTTGAAAGTCAAATTAAATTTTTTCCATATTCCCTTAGATTTTCTAAAGTTAGGAAAGGAACTGATTTAAAATTTTTTGTGTTGGCTATAGAAATTAATTTTATTAAATTTTTGTATCAATCATAATTTTTTGCTAATAAAACTAATCACATAAAATTTTTTCAATCATATGAAACAAGCATATGTGCTCATAAGATTGGTTTAACATCTTCTGCTTTTTCATAAAATTCTAGTAATCCATATCAGCTTAAATAATCAGTAATTGCAATTGCAGGTTGATTAAGTTCTTTAGCTTTAGAAATAATTTCTTTTGGATTTGCTAATCCTTGTTGCATACTATAATGACTAAATCAATGTAGATGTATCATTTTCTAAAAGTAATTTTTAAAATTTATTTAATATATTTATTTTTTAACTCATTGTTTAATAGTTTTCAAACTCAAATTCACCAATTTTTGTATTTAATTATTACATAGTTCATAGGAGGATTTTCTATATTCTCTGGTATAAATTCATTTTCTAGTAAATTGTTTCCTAATCAATATTTGTAAGCTGCATTTTTATCAATATTTACAATATTTTTTGTTGCTATATCTCAAAAGATTATTCATAAATGATGAGTAGGCCGGATTTCTCCTCTTTTGTTTTTCTTTAAAATAGGAGTTCAAATTTTTTCTACATCAAATTTTCAGAAAATATCCTTAATTAATGGACTAGTAACATAAACATAATTTCCAGTTTCTACAAAGAAGTGTTTATTTTCGTTGATTTTAATTCAAAAATTTTCTTTAAGGAAATTATTTATTTTATTTTGAAGCTGTTTATCAAATGAAAATTTTAATCATTTTTTTCAGATAAGCTTATTCTCTTTTTCTCTAATAGGTAAAGAAGCTATTTTCCTTAATCTTGCAATAAAAAATCATCAAGTTTTTTGTTTATGTGGCCAGAATCTTGCTACTTTCTCAGCTTGGATTTGAGTTAATAAGTCTTCATTTTTCCATTTAGTTAGTCCTGGGTCTTTATTTTCTAGGTAAACTTCTTCTAATTCAACAATTCATTTATATTCATCTAATAATTTTTTTAAGTTAAATTCATTTTCATAAGGATTCATAGTACAAGTAGAGTAAACAATTGTTCACCCAACTTTAACTGTTTTTAAAGCAGAAACTAACAATAAATATTGAGTTGATGCAATTTTATTGATTTCTTCTTTTCTCCAATATTTTAATCAAAAGTCTGATTTAAAACCTGTTCATTCTCAAGAACAAGGAGCATCAAGTAAAACTTTATCAAAAAATTCAGGTAAATTTTTACCAAAAGCAAATCAATTAAAATTTGTAATAATACTATTAAAAATCCCCATTCTATTTAGATTAAATCCTGTAGCCATAAGTCTAGATTTACTTAAGTCATTACTTACAACAATTCATAATTTTCAATCTTTATGTAAATATTGTAAATAATCTCAGATTTGAACTGATTTTCATCCTGGAGCTCCAGACATATCTAAAATTAATTCATTTCAAGTAGAGTCTTTATCAAATAATTGTCTAGCACTTAGTCAGGCAGCTATTTCTTGGATGTAAAAAAATCAACTTTGATGATAAAAAGTTTTTCCTAAAGGTATAGAAGTATCTTCTCTATCTACATAAAAAACATCTTCTGGTAATACGGAATTTTTTACAAATCCTGGAGAAGTTAATTTCCATCATTCTGTAGTTGTATCTTCAATAAATTCTTCTGGAGAAAGTTTATGTAATGAAATTTTAATTGACTTTTTTAAGGGCATTTGGCAAGAATTTAGAAAATTATCAAATTCTTCTTCTGAGGAGAAAGCTTCTTTAATTTCATTTAGGTATTTATCAGAAATATTTCACATTTACTTTTTTTACTATGTAAATTTTTTAGTTATTTAGTCCCCATAAAATATATTTGTCTTTTTCACCTGGATAAGGAGATTTAACTTTTATAATATCTCCAGGGTAAACTCAATTATTTTCTAACCAAGAAGAAATTCCCTCGTGGTTCATCACTTCATAGAAAAACATTTCAGCTTCTTTGTTTCACCAAGGTATAATCCATACATAGTATGCTAATTTTGGGTTATATACTTCCCATATCTGGATATTTTCTGTATCTTCTTCTTCAAGATATCATTCTTGAATTAATTTAGGAAGTTCTTTATCTGTAATATTTTTAATATAGTTTTCAGTTTTTTTCTGAGTAAATTCTTGGTTTTTAGGTAATAAATAATCATCTAAAATAGAATCTTGGTTTAGTGGGTTATTAAGTAATTCGATTACCTTATTTAAAAATTTTTCAAAAATTTTCTTATTTCAAGCATTTACAAAGTAAATTTCAGCTTTAACTCAAAATAAGTTTTTTATAGTCTTTTCTAATTGTCTCTTATATTCTTCTAAAATCTCATTATCATCAATTAAATCAACTTTATTAACTAAAAACAATAAATACTTCTCAAATAACAAACTTCATTTTGACAAAACCTGTAGTTTAATAGCTCAATTTTCTTCTAAGTATTTAAATTCCAAATTATCAAATTTTTCTCATAAAAATTCTAATCATTTTTCTTTAATAAATGTTTCTAATTCTTTTTTAAGGTTTTCAATTTCTTTAAAGGATTCGTCAAATCTACTTATATCCAATACAAATACCCAAATTTTAGATTTTAAAATATGTCTTAAAAACTCATTTCCTAGTCATTTTCATTTTGCAGCTCAAGTTATCAATCAAGGTACATCAACTAATACAAAATTTTTATTTTTATGTTTAACTACTCATAAATTTGGTACTAGAGTAGTAAAAGGGTAGTCAGCAACCTTTGCTTTTGTATTTGCTAAAGTATTTATTATGCTACTTTTTCATACTGAAGGATATCAAATTAATGTAACATCTCAAATTAGTTGTAATTCAGCTACTATATTTCTTTTTTCACCTGGTTCTCATTTCATTGCAAAGTTTGGAAATTGTCTTGTAGGAGTTGCAAAATGCATATTTCAAAAACCTCATCTTCAACCTCTAGCTACTAATAATTTTTCTCAATTTTTGGTAATAATTCATAAAATTTCTCAAGTATCTTCATCTTTTACAATAGTTCATATTGGAACTTTAACAAAAATATCTTCAGCATTTTCTCAATATTGTTGAGACCCTTTTCCATGTTCTCATCTTTTAGCTTTAATTTGTTTTCTATAATGTAAATCTAATAAAGAGCTTTCTCATTCATCTCCAACAAAATAAATACTTCCTCATTTTCCTCAATCTCATCCGTCTGGTCAACCATAAGCTACATATTTTTCTCTTCTTCAGCTAACACAACCATTTCCTCAATCTCAAGCTATTACTTTAACTTTTACTTTATCATAAAATTTCATTTATATTTTTGTATATCGTCTAAAATAACTACTTTATATTTAAAATGCCAAAGTTTTCAATTATAATAGTTACTGGATTTATTAATTTATTTTATGCTATGGAAAATTTTAAAGAAAAAATAGCTAGTAAAGTAAGTAAATATCAACAAAAGAAAATCCAAATCTCATCTAAAAGTTTAAATACAGGCTATATTAGATATTTTAATTATTCTAACTTTAAAAAAATTACTTTAAAGGACCTTTCCAATTTAGATAGAGATATTATTGAACAAATTTTATGGGAAGAAGAATGAAAATATAAAGAAATACCATTACAATGAGGAAATATACAATTAATAAGTTCTAAAACAATTATAGGAAATTTCTTAGGAAAAGTTTGAGAAAAAGTAGAAAAAATAGGTAAATATGCTTATGTATTATTTATGAGTTTGGGTTTTATTATGTTAATTATATTTTTGGTCTTTAGTGTAATAGAAGCTAAAACAATAAAAACTATGGGAAAAACTATGGATAACTCTAAAATAGCCAATTCAGATTAGAATCCGTATAAAACCTTGAATATAGAATTTCTTTTAATATACTCAACTAAAATTAAACCCGTTTGAGTTTGGCTATCACCAAACGAGGGGAGGGAAGAAATCCATTTTGGAGAGTAGAACCCTCCGGAGGCGAAATCCTTCGTAATCAAAACTAAAATTGAGTATAAGCTTAGGTGGTACCTCTCCAAGTTATTTTGGAGCCGAAGCATCAAGACATTCTTATTATTTAGTTTGTTTTGGTGCTTTTTTAATTATAAAAAATTACTAATGAAAATAGCTATATGAACAATTAGAAAACCAAAGGTTGACTGAATTAAAGAGGGAGTTGCAAAATGTCCTTACTTTAAAAATATAAATGTAGAATATATTACAGAAAAAGTAAATTCTGATATAGCTGATATGCCTTTATCTTTGGAAGAAACAATGGAATGAGCTAAAAATAGAGCTAGAAATCTAAAAAAGAAAGGAATTGAAGCTGATTATTATATTTGAATTGAGTGATGAGCTTATAGAATATGTGATAAGGCTTATTTAGTTTGAGTAGTTTATATTGAAAATAAAGATTGAGAAGGGCATTATGGTTTTTCTCCTGCTATAGAAATTCCAGAAAAAATTAAATATATGCTTTATACCGAGAGAAAGGAATTATGACCTATAATGGGAGAATTATCTTGAAAAGTTGATATAAGAAGTGAAAATGGTTCAATGTGAGCTTGGTCAGATGATATGTTAACTAGGAAGCAGGAATTTGTTAGTGCTTTCCAGGCAGCAATTAGTCCTTTTTACAACAAGTATTATAAGATTTAGTTTTTAAAATAA
>CAZVAP010000031.1:0-6823 GCA_964625125.1 uncultured Candidatus Peribacteria bacterium
CTGGATAGAGCAGCGGCCTTCTAAGCCGAAGGTCATAGGTTCGAATCCTATCGGGCGTATTTTCTATGCTCCTATCGTCTAGTGGTCTAGGACGCCTGCCTCTCACGCAGGAGGTCGCGGGTTCGAATCCCGCTAGGAGTGATTTATTACATACTTAAATATATGGTTAAATCTAATCAAGATAGAGAAAAAGTATATGTTAATGAGGCTATAAAGGCATTTAATGTGTTATTGTTAGATGAAAATTGAGAGAAATTGGGTGTAGTATCGAGAAATGAAGCTTTGCAAAAAGCTCAAGAGGCGTGATTAGATTTGGTTCAGGTTTGATATAATTGAAAAGATAAAATATCTATTTGTAAGATTATTGACTACTGAAAGTATCAATATCAATTAAAGAAGAAAGAAAAGGAAAAGAAGAAGAATCAAAAAAGTAAGTGATTGAAGGAAATTAAGTTATCTTATGGAATAGAGGAGAACGATTTGAAATTAAAAATCGAAAAGGCAAAGGAGTTGTTACAAAAGGGTTATTGAGTTAGATTTATCTTAAGATTAAGATGAAGAGAAAATATCTTTAAAGAGCAATCTAAAGAAAAATTACAATATGTAGTTGAGCAATTAAAAGATTATTGAAAAAGTTGATGAATTAAGGAGGAGGGAAAGTGATTATCATTGGTTTTATTTGCTAAGTTGAAGTAATTTAATGTCTAGAATCAAAACTCATTCAGGTGCTAAAAAAAGATTTAAGATAACAAAAAATTGAAAAATTATTCATAAAAAGCAATGAAAAAGTCATTTATTGATGAATAAGCAAAAAGCACATAGAAGATTTCCTTATGGAAAAGTATTAGATGAGGTTGAAAATAAAAGAATTAAAGCTTTATTTCCTAATGGATAGTATATTAAATGGTTAGAGTAACAAACGGGTTAGTGAGACATGCAAGACATAAAAAATTTAGAAAATTAGCAAAAGGTTTTAGATTAGGTAGAAAAAATGTATATAAGCAAGTAAGATTAGCTTTGATAAAAAAAGGTCAGCATGAATATAGAAATAGAAAAGAAAAGAAAAGAGATTTTAGGAGGTTATGGATTGAAAGATTGTCTGCAGCATGTAGAGAAAAAGGATTAAAATATTCTCAATTTATTAATGCTTTATATAACCAAAGAGTTTTGTTAAATAGAAAGGTATTATCAAATATAGCTATTGTATTTCCTCAAGTTTTTGATAAAATAGTGGAAGAGGTAAAATAATTAAATATATAAACTCCTCTTTTATGCCAGGATGGCGGAACTGGTAGACGCAGCGGACTTAAAATCCGCCGGTCGTTTGACCGTGAGGGTTCGAGTCCCTCTCCTGGCATTTTATTAGTTATTTTAAACTGCTTAAATATATGTTGTGGCTGGAATGTATATTTAAGTAGCTTAAAATGCTAGTTTATAATTTATAATTAACTTATTATATTAATGGGATTTGTAGTATGGAGAGCTGGAGATTTAAATACTAATGAAAGGATGATTTCTTTTTATAAAAAAGAGTTATGGGCTTCAGGTATTATTGAAACTGCTAAATTACAAAATCATTATGGTACAAAATATTATAGAAGATTAAAATTTAAAAACCCATCAGGTAGATTAAAAAGAAGAATTAAAGCTTTAGTTTCTCATGCTTATAGGACTAAGAGAAAAGAATATGAGACAAAAGCTCAATTAGGTGCTAGAATATAGTAATTTAAATTTTTAAAAAAGGTTAATACAATGTATGCTGTTATTGAATTGAAAGGTCATCAATGGATTGTTAAAGAAGGTGATAAAATAGATGTTGATAATGTTAATTTAAATGAAGGTGAAACTTTAAAGGCTGATAAAATTCTGTTGGCTTTTGATGAAAATCAAGAGAATATAAAAATAGGAAAACCATATTTAGATTGAGAAGTTGTATTAAAAGTAGAGGAAAATTATAAAGATAAAAAAATTTATGTAAAAAAATTTAAAAACAAAATTAGAGCAGATAGAAACTCTAAATGAAAATGATTTAGAGCTCACAAGTCTAGATTAGTAGTAGAGAAAGTAGCTTTATAATTAATAAATTTGTTATATGGCAAAGGATACAGGTATTGTAATGGAATGAACAGTAGAAAAAATAGCTGGTGGAGGAACATATATAGTAGTGTTAGAATGATGATTAAAAGTTCATGCTAAACCTAAAGGAAAATTAACAAGAATGAAAATTAAAATTTTACCTTGAGATAAAGTTCAGGTTCAGCTTAATGAAGTTGATCCAACAAAAGGTTATATAGTATATAGGTTATAATTTATTTGTGTTATTTATTAACTATGAAAGTTAGATCTTCTGTTAAAAAAATGTGTAAGGATTGTAAGATTATTAGAAGAAAAGGTGTTGTAAGAGTTATTTGTTCTAATCCTAAACATAAGCAAAGACAAGGATAGTAAAATTTATACTTTAAATGATTAAAATATAGGATGTTTAGATTATTGGGTAATATGTTGCCAGATAATAAGGCAATAGGTATAGCTTTAACTTATATTTATGGTATAGGTCAATCAAGATCTAAAGAAATTTGTACTCAAGTTGTGCTTGGTGAATTTAAAAAGTTTAAAGATATGACAAAAGAAGAACAACAAAAAGTAATGGATTTCTTTAATAAAAAAGTAAAAGACCTAACTGACGAAGAAGAAAAAAAAATATCAGATATAGTTAGAACTTATACCTTAGAAAATGATTTAAGAAGAGAGGTTGCTTCTAATATTAAAAGATTGAAAGAATTGAAAACTTGGAGAGGTATGAGACATGCATTATGATTGCCAGTTAGAGGTCAGCAAACTAAAACAAATGCTAAAACAGCAAAAAGATTGTTGGGTAGATCAAGAGTTAGACCAACACTTAAAAAATAATTTTAGAATCTTTAATATAATTAAATGGCTGCTAAGAAAAAAACTACAGCAAAAAAGAAAAAAAATATTAAAATTTCTTACTGATTGTTACATGTGCAAACTACACCAAATAATACAATTGTTACTCTTACAGATGAAAATGGTAATAAAGTATTAGGTGGTGGTACAGGATTAGTTGGTTATAAAGGTTCAAAACAATCAACTCCTTATGCTGCAGAAGTTTTAACAAAAGAAATTTTAAGTCAAGCTAAACAATATGGCTTAACTCAACTTGGTATTATTTTTAAGTGAACTGGTTTATCAAGAGATTGAGTTTTTAAAGCTATTAATGATTTAGGAGGTATTGATATTATGTTTATTAAAGAAGCTACTCCTATCCAGTTTGGTGGTTGTAAAAGATTTAGACCAAGAAGAATATAGTAGCTATTTTTTATTATTTAGATAATAATTGATATTTTAATGAGATATACAGGTCCAAAGTTTAAACTTTGTAGGAGAGAAGGTATTAACTTATTTGGAGTACCTAAATATGATGTTAGAAAAAGAAGAAAATTGCCTGGTCAACATGGTGATAAAATGCCTAGATTATCAGAATATGGAAAATTATTGAGAAATAAGCAGGTATTAAAAAGACTTTATCAGATGTCAGAAAAACAATTTAAAAGATTTGTAACAGATATTGCTGCTAAATATTCTAAAACTAAAGGTATTGACCATGATAAGGCTGTAAAAATTATCTTGGAAAGAAGATTAGATTCTGTAATTTATAGAGCAGGATTGGCTAAAACTATTATGCAAGCTAGACAAATGGTTACACATGGTCATTTCTTGTTAAATGGGAAAAAACATAATATTCCTTCTTATCTAGTTAAACCAGGTGATGTAATTGAATTAAGAGAAAAATTAAAAACTTCTCCATTATATGAAAATGTAGATACATCAAGAAAGGTTCCATCTTATTTGAAAGTAAATGTTGCAGATAAAAAAGTAGAGGTTATAGATATGCCAAGAGATGAAGAAATAAATGTTCCAGCTGATGTATTGAAAGTAATCGAATTCTATGCTAGATAATTTATTTTATTTTCTGCACTTATTAACATGCTAGATATTCAAAAGTTTCTTGGAAAGCCACAAATTAAGGTTTTACAAGAAGGTAATGTAACAAAATTTACTTATTGACCACTTCCTGCAGGTATAGGTCATAGTTTATGAAATTTGTTGAGAAGAACTATTCTTGCTTATAATCCTGCTATTTCTGTAACTGGATTAAAAATAGCTGGTGTTCCTCATGAGTATTATACTGTAGATGGATTAAAAGAATCTATATTACAAGTTATGCTTAATTTTAAGGATTTAAGGTTTTATGGTGATTTGCCTGAAAATCCTTTGTGGGTAACAAAAAAATTTAAAGGAATTGGTAAATATACTGTAAAAGATTTAGATTTGCCTGCTGGTGTTGAAATATTAACAGATGATGCTTATTTGTTTGAGATTACAGATCCAAATTTAGAGCTTGAAATTTCTTATAGGTTAGAAAAGTGATATAGATATCTTTCATTAACAGAATTAAAGAAAAGAGAAGATGAACAAAAAGAATCTGAAGCTGGTTCAGATGTTGGTTTATTGTTAATTGATAATGATTTTAAGATAGTAAAGTCAGTATCTTATACTGTTGAAGAGGTTATGGAAGACTTTACAGCAGAACCAAATGATTATATAGAACTAAAAATAGAACCTATTTCTACAAAAGTTAATCCTAAGGATTTGGTATCATTTGCAGCAGAGGTATCTATTTCTTATCTTAAAATGTTTATTTTCCCTGATTCATACATTGATGAATCTTTATTAATTGATGTAGATGAATTAGAAGATACTTCTGCTAAAGAAGTAGAAATTCAAGAAATAAAGAAAACTCCTATTGATTCATTAACTTGATTAAGTGAGAGATCAAGGAATGCTTTGATTAAAAATAATATTGAGTTTGTAGAAGATTTAGTAAAATTAACTAAATCAGAATTATTATCTATGAAAGGTGTAGGTAAAAAAGCTATTGATGAAATAGAAGCTGCTTTGGAAAGGGAAGGAAAATCTTTAGGTTCTAAGTAAATTTTAGTTAGGTTATAATATAGAAATGAGACATAATTATAATAAGTTTTTAGAGCTAAATACAGGTGTTCAGAAAAAATCGAATGTTATTAGAAATATGTTAACATCTTTAGTACAACATAAAAGAGTTACTACTACACCTAAGAAAGCAAAAGTTTTAAAATATGAAGCAGAAAGGTTTTTTGCTAAATTAGTAAGGGTTTATAATAAATTTGAAAATAAAGAACATGCTTTAAGAGAAGTAAAAAGAATTATATTAGCAAATACTTTTGGATGAGATCCAATTGTAAAGGTAGTATTAGAGGATAAACTTTTGCCTTATGTTGAAGAAAATAGAAAATCTTGATTTGTAAGATTATACAGAGTAGGTGTAAGAAAAGGTGATAATGTAGAAAAAGTGATGGTGGAATTAATTTAATTTATTTGGTAAATAGTATTTTATAATGTTGAAGTATATAACAAAACCAGATTTAAATAAGACAGTTTGGGTTAGGCCTAGTTACTTGAAAGAAAATAGAAAATGGTATATAATAGATGCTACTGGTCAAACATTAGGTAAATTAGCAGTAAAAATAGCTAATTTATTAACTTGAAAGGGTAAGTCTTATGTATGTGATTTTTGGGATTGTGGTGATTATGTAATAGTAGAAAATGTTGAAAAGATAAAAGTTACAGGTAAAAAGTTAACTGATAAGTTGTATAGAACTCATTCTGGTTATAAAGGTCATCTTAAAGAAATACCATTAGAAAGAATGTTACAAAAAAATCCAGAAAGAGTTATAATGTTAGCAGTAAAAGGTATGTTGCCTAAAAACAAGTTAAGGAAAGAAAGATTAAAAAGATTAAAGTTATTTAAAGGTGCTATGAAAGGTTATGAACATTTATCTCCTGAAAGAATATAATTAAATGGCTACAAAGAAATTTTATTATGCAGTTGGTAGAAGGAAAACATCTACAGCAACAGCATATTTAACAAAAGGAAATGGAAATATTTTGGTAAAAACTAAGTCTAAGGAAGAGTTTATTCCTATTGAAGAATTTTTTGCTGGTGAAGGTTCTCAAGATTTGTTAAAGGATGCACTATATGCATTTGGTATCCTTGGTGATAATGTTAGAAAAATGTTTGATATTACTTTGAAGGTAGAAGGTGGTGGTTTAAGAGGTCAAGCTGAAGCTATTAGATTAGCTATTGCAAGAGCTTTAGTAGAATTTAACCCAGATTATAGGGCTACTCTTAAACCATATGGTTTATTAAAAAGAGATCCAAGAGAAAAAGAAAGAAAGAAACCAGGTAAAAAGAAAGCTAGAAAATCTCCACAATGGAGTAAGAGATAGTTTTTATTACTTAATTCTAGGTCTTCTGACCTAGTTTTTTTATATTTAAAAATATGGAATGTTGTTAAATTTAGCTTCAGATGTTCCTTTTATTTTAGATAAATGACATTACTTTTTTTTTGATAGAAAAAATCTAGAGAATTTACTGCCTAATTTTTTTTCTAGATTAAAAAAATTTCCACCAGATATTTTTGTTATTACAGGTCCAGGTTATTTTTCTTCTACTAGAATATGAGTAGAAGTAATAAACATTTTATCCTTTTTAGGTAAATTTAAGGTAATTTATTGGTTAGATAAAATATCTTTATTCCAGCAATTTTTAAACCAAAATGATTTAGAAGTTATTTATTTATTTTCTGGTAATAAAAGGATTTTCATAAAGACATTGTCTGACTCTTATGAATTAATTAATAAATGTGAAAATCCTTCAGAGGAATTTTTTTCTGGTATTGTGTCTAATAAAGATATTATC
>CAZVAP010000031.1:6923-8317 GCA_964625125.1 uncultured Candidatus Peribacteria bacterium
ATGTTTCATCTCAATTAAATAAAATTAAAAATGATTTGTTAAATATATTTGATTTATCTAGTTCTCAAGTAAAAGTTTGAGATTTTACAAAATTATCTTTATCTAGAAATAGAGAACCTTATATGAGAACTCCTTATTATTATATTTCTTTTACCTGATAGGGGAAGCATTATTAAATTTAAAAATACCATTTAAAGAGTTTTATCTAAATAATTTATAAATATGAAGAAACTACTTATTGACTTACTTAGAATTCCATCAGTTTCTTCAGACATTTCTCAGTTACATAAAATAGTTGATTATGTAGAAAACTATTTCTCTGGTATAGACTGTATTATAGAAAAATTTGAATTCAATAATAAACCTTCAATTGTAGTTAAAAATTTTGAAGGAAAAAAAGCTGATATTGTTTTAAACTGACATTTGGATGTAGTTCCTCCTTCAGAAGAAAATCAGTTTGATCCTTATGAAGAAAATTGAAAAATATATGCAAGAGGTGCTTGAGATATGAAATCTTGAGTAGCTATAATGATGAAATTAATGAAAGATTTACTAAAAGCTGGTTTTAGTAAGAAAAAAATTAGCTTAATTTTAACTACAGATGAAGAAGTAGGTGGTTTTGATTGAGTAAAAAAATTAGTTAATTTATGATATACTGGTAATATTGTTTTAATTCCAGATGCTTGATATCTTGATAAAATAGTTTATGCAGGAAAAGGATTTATTCATTTGGATTTAGAATTTTATGGAAAATCGGCTCATGCAAGTAGATGTTGGTTAGGTGATAATGCTATTGATAATATGATTAATTTTTACACTTTTATTAAGTCTTATATCCAAGACGATAAAAAACTTTATTATGATGATAATCATTGGGGCAGTTCAGTTTGTTTAGATGTAGTAGAATGAGGTAAAGCTACTAATATGTTATGTGATTTAGTAAAAGCAAAAATTGATATTAGGTTTACTGAAGATTTTACTTTGGATAGTTTATTAGATCTTATTGATAAAGGCTTGAAAAGATTTAATGGAAAACTTGTTAATTTATTAACAGGTGATTTGTTATTTTCTTCTCCTGATAATATTGAAATTCAAAAATACTATAAAATAGCAAAAAATTATATTCCAAATGTTGAATTAGGAAAGGAGCATTGAGGGTCTGATTGAAGATTTTTTTCTGCTGCTTGAAGTATAGTATTGTTACATAGACCTACCTTTGGAAATGGCCATTGAAAAAAGGAATGGGTTAAAGTTAAAGATATGGAAATAATTTATAATATTTATAAGGATTTTATTTTATTATAATTTTTAATGTGCTGAATATTTGCTTATGTTTGAGAAAAAACATATCAACTTTAAAAGAAATACAAGCAAGGAATTGAAAAGTAATAGGA
>CAZVAP010000032.1:0-5392 GCA_964625125.1 uncultured Candidatus Peribacteria bacterium
AATAGACAAAATATCCAAAACAAAGAAAACAACTCGTAAGTGAGTTGTTTTTTTTATAAATTTAATTGTATGGATTAAGCATTTCATCAAGAATTTACTTTCTCAAATTTGAATTTATAACCATCTATTTGTAAGTTTAAATTATTTTCGTTTATTGTTTTTATTTTTTCTAATATACTTGCTGTTAATTCTATTGATTTATTTCAATTAAACAAAGTATTGTTATAACTTATAGTACAAATATTATTACTTATAGTAAATCATGTTATATTTGGACTAATATTTCAAAAGCTTGTTACTATTTCTGAAAATTTAAAAGTTCAATTTTCATTTTTTACTAAAATTGTATTATTTTTTAATTTTAATTCCACATTTCATATTTTATAATCATTATCTGATAATTTTTCTACATCTAATCAATGTGGTAATGTAGCATTATGAGAGTTATCTCTATAATTTATTAACTTTATACCTTCATCAGGTAAAGCATAGTCTCAACTACTCCATTTATGAGAAAACATTTCACCCAATAAATCACTTACAGTTTTGTCTTGATTTGTATTACTTAATCAAATTTTTTGTTTAATTGTGGCTGTTATTGAAGTTTTTATTTGATTTTGTATAGTATTATCAGGATATAATAATTTTTTATTAAGTTTAAAAGTTTTTAATATTCTAAAAAGAATAATTTTACCTTCATTATTATTTGGTATACTAATTCCAGCATCAGTTAATTTGCCTGATAAATGGTTATTATATATTTGACCAATATTTTGTTCTGTAATAGTAATATTTTCATCAATAACATCTAGTACTGGTTTTAGCTTTTCTGCCTTAATATCTAAAAGTTTATCTAAAATATCTTTTATTTTATCACTATCACCATATCCTAATTTTTCAAAAGTTTTTGATATCTGTTTATTATCAGAATTTACAACTCAGATACCAAAAAAATGTAGAAAATCCTCAATCCACTGAATAATTGGAAATCAAAACTTTTTCTCTCATCCAAATAAATCTCACTCTTCCATTTCCTCTGTTACCTCAAAAACTCTTCATATATTTCAATTTCATATTTGATTTCTTAAATTATCCATTTGATTTTTTATTTCAGTAATTTCTCTTTTAACTTGTTCTATTTTAGTTCTTGTTTCATTTTCTTCTAAACTATCTTCTAAATTATTTTCAAAACTATTTAACTCATTTAAAATTTCTGTAATTATTTGTTCTTTTATATCTGGATTTTGTTCAGTTTTTAATCTATCTAAATTTTCATCTACTTGTGTTCTTTGTTTTAAATCATCTGGTAGTTGGCTTAATATATTATCTATATTTGACATTATTATAATTTAATTATTAAAACTGCTTTTTAAGTTCATCCCATAATCATCAAACAAATCATTCAACATTATTTATTGTTCATCATAATCAATTTTTCTGTATTTCGTTTCATAAATATGTAGCTCATACAGTTGCTACAAGTTTTGTCCAAAATCATTTTCAGTTTGTAAGTGCATAACCAGCAGCAGCTCATCATACTGCTCATAAATGTTTTTTTAACCAATCTACTGAATCTAAATGTTTATCTCAATAATAATCATATGCTAATACTCATCATCAAACCAAACTAGCATAAATACTATATTTTAATATCTTACCTGCAAAAGTAAATGGTAGTTTCAATAATGAAAGTAATACTCATGAAGTTTTTTTTACTGTATCTTTTGTAATAGAAACTGCTTTTTGTTCTGCCTCAGATTTTGAAAGTCATTTTTTTTCAAAAGCAGATTTTAGTCTTTTGTATAAAGAAAGTTTTTTAACTTGCACATCAGTAATATTTTGTGTATTCTCCAAAACTTGTTTTATTTGTTTGTTATTTGAATAAAGTTCTAAAAAAGAATTAAATTCCACTACTTTTGGATTTTCATATACCTTATTAAAACTATCTTTAAGTTCAAGATCTTCTATTTTTTCTTCAAACTCAGTAATTTTAGATTCTTCTACTTTACCATCTTTTATAAAATCGTTAATGGTTGATGTATCATCTCATTTTTTAATTAAAAGATTTCAATTTTTATCAGTATATACATATGTTTTATTTTTTAAATCTATATAAACCATAGTATCCACATTATTTAATCAATCTATTTCTTTAAGCTCTAATTTAGTTTTACCTTTTTCTTTAACTTCTGCTACTCTATATACTTTTCATTCTTTATCCTTATAAAATCTTGTATTACCTTCTTCAAATATAAGTTTTTTTCATTTAAGCTCTCCTGTAAGTTTATATAAATTCAGTATTTTTCATAGATCTTTTATTTCACTTTTTATAGATACTCCAAAATCTCTAAATTTTTTTATGATTTCTCATCTTTTTTGACCATTAAAAACAAGTCATGTAATATCTATTCAATATCTAGTTTTTATCATTTCTCATCATTTTCTAACTCAATGTAACAAAAGCAAAAACAATGCATCATTTGGTATTTGACTTATATCAAAATTTCAATTTATAAGAGCATTTGTTAATTCAAGTCATCATATAGCAGCTCATCATGCCCATAAAGCTTTGGAAATACCACTTACTTCTGTTCAAATACCTTTTGTTACAAAAGATCACATTTTCATTCATACTTTCGCAAAAGCACCAGGAAGTAAGAAAAATATACTATTTTTAACATATCAATCAGAACTAAGTCACTCTCAATTAAGATAATTAGAAAGAAATGTATAAACTAATGGTTCTACAACAGCATACCTAGCTCCATATTGAGCCATTTTCAAACCAGAATTATAAAGTCTTGCCATTCTAATAAATCAATAATCTTGCAAAACCACACCAAATCAAGTACCAACTCAAGTTAAATCCAGAAGTGCTCAAGCAACTTCTGCCATTACAATAGGTAAGATTTCATTTAAAATATTATCTACAAAACTTATAAATTGTTCAGTTTTTGTAGGTATTATTTCATTTAATGAATTAGTAAGTAATTCATTTGATTTAGAATTAAGTAACATATAATAATATCTTGATTTTGCTTTTATATAGATATTTGATATACATTTTTCTTGTAATCATTGTCTTACACGAGGTGGTATAGCACTACTATTTGTACTATTTTTACAATTTGCTTTAAATGCCTTACATAAAATTTCCCTATCTATATCATCCATATTTTTCCAAAGTTCATCTATATTATTGTTTATTTTTTTCATAATACTATCATTATTTCTCATTTGTTCTTCTATTTCTTCCTTAGTTTCATTTGAATTATAAGAATCAGATAGCTTATCATTTAATTGTAATCATGAATCAGGAAAAGATACTTTTCAAAACAAAATATATGAATAATTAGAATAAGCATTTATAAGCTCCTTTGGGATAAACAAACCCTCTTTTTGATAAAATGCTATTAGATAATATGCTTGTTGAAACTTGATTTTAATATTTTTATATTCTTTTTTTGAATCAAGATTAGGAAAAATTTCTTTAAATCTATCTTTGTATCAATTTGGTTCTCAATTACTTTTTTCAATAGACATTGATCAAAATTTAAGTTCTTTTTCTAATTCTGAAAATTTATTTTCTAATGCATCTAGTTGAGAACTGCAAGTAGCACTTCCATCTTCTTTTAATGTAAGATACTCTTTATTATATGTATAAACCAAACTTCCATCTTGTCATTTTTTTACTTTTATTCAACTTTTATTTACTGTTTCAAAAAAAGCATCTGTTATCAATTCTCATACATTATTTTCTAATAAGTTTTTTTTAACATTTCAAGAATTACCAAACAATCATCAAGTTCATTCATTTTCACAATTTTGTATAAGTTCATTAGCTAGGTCAAAAAAAGTTTTATTATTAAAAACTCATCAGTTAATCAACAAGTTTTTTAATTTTTCTTGTAAGTTAAATACTCACAATTTACTTTTATCATTAAACAAAACTTTATATATTTCATACCCATCATAGTCTACCCAACCTTCTGCATCATATGTAACATGATCCAACAATTTAGCAGTAGAATTAACAAAACTATCTATCTTTCATTCTATTAGATAACCTGTTAATTCTTGCATTTTTTTTGGTTCTATTCATTTTCATACCAATGCCTTTTTGTATATATCTATCAATTGTAAAACTTTCATTCACCTTTCTTGTTTAATTTTCATCTTATCAAGATTAGTAAGATACTCCTGATAAGAATTTGATTCATCCAATATACTTTTTATAAAATCAAATTGAATTTTTTCGTCATCTGTAAGTAATCTATACCAGTCTTTATCTTTAAAATCTTTAAAAGACTTTTTTAATTTTTCCCAAACTTCTTGTTTTTGAGATTCATTAAGATTTTGTGTTAATGATGGGAATTTTAAAAGTGTTGTAAGCAATCATTTAAAAGCTACATCTTTATTCATTTTTTCTAACATTTTTTTAGGATTTGCAAGATACTCCATTATATCAAACATATTTACAACTTCAAAAGCCTCTTTCTTCATGTGTAATAAAGATCAAGTAGTAGTACCCTTTATATCAGTATTATTTAAAATTGATGATGTCAAAAATTTTTCTTTTAAAATATATGTATATTTTTTTCTTAAATCTTTTATTGTACCTGGTTGTAAAGTTATAATTTGACTAGATTGTAATAAAAATAACAATTTGATTATTTTATTAAAACCATTTATACCACCATATTTTGAAATATCTATGTTATTAACAAAATCATCAATATTTTCAGCTTTATCTAAACCTTGTAAAAAATCTTTAACATTTTTATCTTGTAAATCTTTCAAAACACTATCAATAAATTCATCATCCAAATCTTGTATTGATATATTATTTAACTTATTTGATATATTTGACTTAAGGCTTTTAAATTCTTGTTTTATCTTAAACAAATATGATATATCAGAAAAAATTTCTCTTATTTTTCAATTTTTATTATTGTATTTTCAGTTTATAACATCAGTTATATTTATTTTATAATATGCACAAAGTTTTCTTATATCACTATTGCTTTTCAAAAAATTTTTTAATGAAGACAAATTATATTTATTATGAGGTAATTTAGAAATTTCTGTAATCAAAGTATCAATTGATAAAGCTAATTTATCAAGACTTTGTTTTTTCTGTTCTAAATTAAAACCCTTTCTTATAAATGTTTTTAGTTTATTTTTAATACTTTTTTTAAATATATCATTTCATTTATAATTAACTAATGAATACAAAAATAAAAATTTATTTTGTTGTTTATTTACTACTTTTTTTTCATTATCAGTTAGACCAATCTTCCCAATTAGCCAATCTGCATAACTATTATATAAATCATTTTTTAATATATCTTTATTACTTTTTAAATTATTTTCAAGAATCTTAATTCTATCT
>CAZVAP010000032.1:5492-7068 GCA_964625125.1 uncultured Candidatus Peribacteria bacterium
AATATTTGAATTTCTTAGAATAGCATTTAATTTTTGAATTTTTGATTTTGCAAAATCACGTCTTAAAGCATATTCTGCAAAAGCATCTTCTACCTTTTCACTAGGATTATTTTCTAAATTTAACCATAAAATACCCTCTTTTATAGATTCCTTAAATTCCTCTTGTTTTTTTTGTCTATTAACTTTTGTATCAAGAACACCTTTTACCATAAGATATGGTAAAACATACTTTGAATCATTTTTTGATTTTTCCTCCAAATAATTTTTAAGTTTATTTAAATCTATATCTCCATTAGAATCTTTTATCCTATCTCCAAAATCTTTATAAGTTAATCACTGAAACAAGAAGTTTATCAATAATGGAGAAGATAAATCTCTTCTAACATCTACATCTACACTATTTTTTAATTCTAATAAAGTTTCTTGAACAGAATGAGAATTAGAATTAGATGGTAAACTAGTATCATCTAATCATCAGCTAAAAATTTTTCAAACTAATCACCACAAAGTTCATCTTCAATCAGTCATATGATTGTATACAAACTCACCACCTCCAAATGTAAATAACTTAATCCAAAATCATCATTTCACAGCACATCATCATTTTCCATCAAATTTTGGAATAGCACAATCAGAGGTCATATACTTGAAAAATCATATTATTCAAGCAATTACTACTCACAATGTTGCTAGTGCTTTTAATGCTTCTTTATGAGCCCTATTCATTTTAGTTTTTTCCACCAAATCATTTATTGTTCCAAAAATACCTTTCTTTTTAAAATCTTCCCACAAATCATTTCATCAATCTACACTTGTTATTTGTGACTTTAATCAATCCACTCAGTTTGCTATTCTTTCAAAAGACTTAACAAGCTTCTTTTTATTATTATCAAATAGTTTCAAAAGAATATCATTTGTATATCAATCCCAATGAATAGAATCTAGTGTTTTTTCCAAAGCTTTATATTTCATATCATAAGCTAATTCTACTGGCATAGTAGAATTATTATTGGGATGAATATTAATATAATTCCTTAATAAAGATTGTAAGTTATCATCATATTTTTGTTTTAAATCATCAAAAGAAAAAACATTTCTTCCTGATTCCAACATAGAAGATAGTGCAAATTTTTTTAATATAGTATCTATATCATCAGACATATTTAATTTACTTATTCTATTTTTTAATGTAGTTATTGTTAATTGTCAATTTTTTAATTTTTCTAAAATATTATCTTTTAATAAAACAAATAATATATGTTCTTTCTCATTTTCAGATATGTTATCTAAAGCTTGAAGATTAGGCTCTTTGTTATCAAATAATATTTTACTTATATATTGTGTTTTTACCAAAGTCTTATACTTAGGTAAATTACTAATTTCTACATTGTCAAATCATACATGTTGAAAATTATTCTTCAACAATGATTCCAATGTATTAAATTCCATATTTTTTAATTCATTAGTTAGATAAGTTTCAATATCAAGTGAATCAATTTTCTTTGTTTCTATATTTACCATTTTTATATTTTTATTTAAATAAATAATTAAACTTATTTTAACTTTTTTTCTATTT
>CAZVAP010000033.1:0-6587 GCA_964625125.1 uncultured Candidatus Peribacteria bacterium
TGGTAACTGTGCAAAAAGTTGTAAGATTTATGTAAGAGATGAAGGAGGGAACCCTGACCGGAGATTTAAAAATGTAACTTTAAAAAATTTTGAAGAGATTAAAACAACTGATAAGGTGATAAAATTTGGTAAAGAATGATCTGGTACTTCAAATTGAGTTAATAATCAGGATTGAAATACTAAATTATCTAATAATCATTCTAGTCATTATTCTTTTAAAAATTTATCTTCTTATAAATACTTAATTCCTGCTTATTGGTGGAGTTATGATTTAAATAAAAAATTGCTTTATTTGCCTAATAAATCTTCTATTGTAATTATTAATCCTTCAGATTGAAATTTTAATTCAACAGAAAATGTATTTGTAGATGAAATACAAAAAACTCATAGTAAAAATAATTTAGCTATTGGTTATATTTATACAAGATATTGAAAAAGAAGTATAAGTGATGTAAATTCTAGGGTAGACAGCCGGTTGAAATATTATCCTAATATAGATTGATTTTTTCTAGATGAAGTTTCTACTGATAAGAAATATTTAGAACACTATAAACAAATTATTGACTATATTAAATCTAAAAATCCTAATTTTGTTGTAATTTTAAACCCAGGAATTACTCCATACGAGGGTTATTTAAAAATAGCAGATAATGTAGTAATTTATGAAGACCCTTGTAAAAATTATTCAACTTATAGTTTACCTGAATGGACTAAAAAATATCCTAATTATAAGATAACATTTTTAGGTTATACTTGTGATAAAAAACAATATGAAAAATTGTCTGATAAATACAAAAATTATATACAATATTTTACAAATGATGGAGGTGACTGAAATCCTTGGGATAGTTTTTCAAAGTATTTAGAATCAGATATTACTTCTAAAAAAGTAAATCAAACATATGCTAAATCTGATAGTGTTAAAAAGGTACCTTTTGATATAGAAAAATTTAAACCAACTTTGTCACAATGTAAGTTAACTTATCCTGATTCACATACAAAAGTAGTTGATAAATGACAATTTGCAGGATATAAATCTGATTTTTTTTATGCTGATAAGGATGATAATCTTGTTTTTGTTTTATCAAAGAAATCTTGAGATTGAAAGTTAAGAAATGAGTTGAGACAACAACAAAATCATAGAGATTTATGATGGGACATACATAAAAATATCCATATTTTAAATGCTGATGTTAAGTTATATCCTATACCTTCTAATTCTTCTTTAAGAGAGTATACTTTCTTACAAATTCATTCTGAACATCATCCTTTATTAAGAGTAGCAGTAGTAAAAGATAAAAAATGAAAAAATAATCATATATGGGCTATTGTAAGAATTAATACTAATGATTCAGGCCATAGAACTGATCGGTATGATTTAGGGCAGGTTGGAAGCAGTTTCACTAATATTAAAATTAAAACACAGAATGATAAATTGATTATTAGCAGAGATTGAAAAGTTATTGTAAATAAAGATATTTCTTATTGGCCTGAAAAGTACAATTATTTTAAGGCATGAATTTATGATAGTAAAGATAGTGATTGACCTTTTACTATAAAGATTAAGTTTAAATCCTTGCAAATGTTAGAATCTTCTAATACTTCTACTAAGACTTCTACTAATACTTCAAACAATAATTGAGAGTATAAATGATTTACAACGAAAAAAACTAGTAAAGTTACAGAAAGTAATAATTCTGTTTATGTTCCAAAATATAATAGTTTTGAATTTAGTCCTTATACTGATGCTAGTTTATATCCATTTGAGGAATTATCTAAAGTATATAGAAAAACAAATCAAAAAAACTATACATTGGCTTTTATTGTGTCTAATAATGGAAAGTGTAGTGCTTCTTGGGGAGGGTATTATAATATAGAAAAATGACCTGATGCTTGGATAAATTGACAACATAAATATTTATATGATGAAGTTAATTTTGTTAAAAAAAAGTGAGGTAAAATAACTGTTTCTTTTGGTGGTGCTAGTTGAATCCCTTTGTTTGAATCTTGTAACTCTGTTAATGATTTATTTAATCAGTATAAAAAAGTTATTAATCAACTTAAACCTTATGCTTTGGATTTTGATATAGAAGGTATTTATTTATCTAAAACAAAAGATTTTGATAAATTATTTTTAGCTCTTAAAAAAGTTAATCTATATTATCCAAATGTAAAAATTTGGTTTACTTTACCAGTTATGCCTTATGGTTTAGATACTAATTGACTTAGATTTGTAAAAAATTTGATTAAATCTTGAGTTAAATTTTCTGGGATAAATATAATGGCTATGGATTATGGCTCTAGTTATACAGGAGATATGGCAGATTATGCTATCAAGGCTGCTAATAATGTAGCTAATCAACTAGTTAACTTATATAAAAATTATGGAAAATATGTATCTTCTTCTAAAGCTTATAATATGCTGTGAATTACTCCTATGATTTGATTAAATGACGTTACTTCTGAAAATTTTACTTTATCTGATGCAAAAAAATTAAGGGATTTTGTTGTAACACATAATATTTCTAAAATTTCTTATTGGGATTTAAATAGAGATCATCCTTGTGCTTTTAATACAGTTAATTTAAAATGTTCTAGTAAAAACAATCAAACAAAGGATTATCAATACTTACTTACTTTAAAATGAGAAAATATTGAAACTTTTACTTCTTCAAAATCTTTTTTGGAAAATATAAATCCTGAAAGAAAGAAAATTGCTAGCTTAAAATGGAAATCACTTGATATGTCTAATTTTAATTCTACTTTAAGATACTATTATTCAATATTTTCTAACTTCTTTTATGAAAAAAAGAAAATTATTTTAAACAATCCAGCTTATCAAACAGATGATTATTTCAATTATCTAAAATCTTTTAATCTGTATGTAAATATGTTATTCAGTGATTTAAATACTTGAAATGTTCAGTGAATATATTCTTATTTATCCTTTTTTAAACTAATTATTAAAAATTTATTGAATGTGAAATAAGAATATTTTGTTTTGACTATTAAAAAACTATACTTTAGAAGATGCTTTAGGTGTAGAAAAATCAGATAGACAATTTTTAGCTTATAAAAAGTTATATAAAAATAAAAACTTCTCTGATGAAGATTACCT
This sequence comes from uncultured Candidatus Peribacteria bacterium, assembly GCA_964625125.1. Taxonomy (GTDB): domain Bacteria; phylum Patescibacteriota; class Gracilibacteria; order Absconditabacterales; family Absconditicoccaceae; genus CAZVAP01. The sequence continues at coordinate 3,119 of CAZVAP010000033.1, forward strand.
TTTTCTAATTTTACAGAATGCTTTAATTTCTTATCAACTAAGTGGGAAAGGAGAAGACTATCATGAGGAATTTGCACTTGAAGCTGAGAAAAATTTTTCTGGTTTTGAAGATAATACAATGAAATTTTATAATTTCTTTGAAAGCTTTCTTAAAAATTGTAGAAACAATAGAAGATTTATAAATATAAAATTAAAAAGAATAAAAAAAACTTTAGGTTTTTATGATAAATTTTCACAAAATATAGAGTTTTATTACAAAAATATGAGTATTTTGGCAGAAGATTTGTCAAAAATTATGAATCAATCTAAAGAATCTAAAACTATAGTTTTTGCAGTAAAACTTTTTTCATATTGAGCAAGAAATGTATTTTGATATATAGAAAAATTTCCTGAAAATTTGATGATTCCTATTGATTCTAGATTAGAAAACTTATTTAAACTTTCTACAAAAAAAAGTAAATATACTAAACAAGAGATAAAAGAGTTTTATAAAGAACTATCTTTAAAATTAAATATTCCCTTATTGCATCTAGATGCTTTGCTTTGGGTTAATTATGAAAATTTGCTTGGAAAATTCCAAAAAACTAATTAAAAAAACTTGTAAAAAGTTTGTAAACTAGTAGTATTAATAATCATTTATTTTTTAATTTAGAAAATATGTCTTATATTGAAGCTACAGATCAAAATTTTGCTGAAATAGTAGAACAATCAGAACAACCTGTAGTGGTAGATTTTTGGGCACCTTGGTGTGCACCTTGTAGAATGCTAGCTCCTACTTTTGAGAAATTGTCTGATGAATATGAAGGAAAGATTAAATTTGTAAAAGTTAATGTTGATGAAAATCCTACTACAGCAATTAAATATATGGTTCAAGGTATTCCAACTGTTATGATTTTTAAAGAGGGTAAGCCTTTTAAAACATTGGTATGAGTAAAACCAGAAGAAGAGTATAAGAGAGAATTTGATAGCTTATTGGGTGTTAATACTGAAAATTCTAATGAATCAAATACTGCTTCTGAAGGCTGAATTATAAATGTAAATGGCTCTCAAGAATTTGAAAAAGCTCTAAAAGATAATGAAGATAAACTTATTATTGCTGATTTTTGGGCACCTTGGTGTGGTCCTTGTAGAATGTTAGCTCCTACTTTAGAAAGGATAGCTGAGGATTATAAAGATAAAGTAGTTGTAGTTAAAGTTAATGTTGATGAACCAACTAATCAATCTTTAGCTATGCAATTTCAAGTTCAATCAATTCCAACTATTGCATTTATTCAAAAAGATAAACCTATTGAAGTAACTGTTGGAGCTTTACCATATGAAGCATTAAAAGATATTATTGAGAAAAAATTAAATAGCTAGTTTTAAAGAGGTAGGGAATCCTACTTCTTTTTTTAATTATTTAAAAAATAGTATGTTTGTTGTTATAGATTGAGTAGATGCAAGCTGAAAAACTACTCAGCTTAATCTATTAAAAGACTATTTTAATAAAGCTGATTATACCTATGAAACTTTTGATTTTCCTCAATATGATTTACCAAGTTCTTTTTTTGTAAAAGAGTATCTTAATTGAAATTTTAAAAATGTAACTTCCCAGCAGGCTAGTTTATTTTATGCTTTAGATAGATATTATTCTAAAGAAAAACTTTTAAAAGCAATTCAAGAAAAGGACTTTGTTTTGTCTAATAGATATACTACTTCAAATATAATTCATCAAGCTACTAAAGCAAAAACTGATATTGAAACTACACAAATAATTAAGTTTATTGAAGAGATAGAGTATGATGTGTTATGATTACCTAAACCTGATAAAGTTATATTCTTAGATATGCATATTGATATAGCTTGGAAATTACTTTTGGATAGATGAGGGGGAAAAGGTAGAGATATACACGAAAATGATTACAATTATTTAAAAAATTCATATGAGAAATCTTTAAAATTAGCTAATAAATTAGGTTGGGAAATTGTAAAATGCTATGAGGGTAAAGAACCTTTATCAAAAGAAGAAATTAATCAAAGAATTTTAAATATAATTTTTTCAGATGGCTTCAAGAACAAATAAGCAATGAATAGCTAAAAAAAAGAAACAACTTGAAAAGTTGAAAATATTGAAGGTTTGAGCTAAAAGATGGTTAAAATTTAAAAATTTATCTGAGGAAGAAAAATTAGAAAAAGGGTTAATATTTGATTTAGTAAATCCTAAAAACAATAAATTTACACGGGATAAGTCTTGAAGAAAAATTATTTGTTTACAAACTGGCTTGAGAGAAGATACTGATTGATATAGATTAATTTTTTTACCTAATTCTTCGGAAGTAAAATATGTTTATAAAGGGATTTCTTCAGCTTTAAGAAAAAAAATAAATAAATCTAAGAAAAATTAGTCTGTCAAATTTTTGACAGATTTTTTTAAAAAAGTAAAATTTTAGTAGATTTTATTAAATAAAAATAAAAAATGTCAAAAAATCCAGAAATTAAGCAAATTGAAAACCAAAAGTTTACTAATGAAGAACAGAAAATTATTAATAAGTTAAATTCAGGAACAATTAATGTAGAAAATTTTAGGCAAGCAGTTGATTTATTAAATTTAGAGAAAAAGTTAGATTCTGTAAATGATAAGGAAGCTATAAATAATCTTAATAAATCTGTTTTGTTATATTTTAAGAAATTCATAAAAAATGCTAAAACTCCAGAGGAAGTTAAACTAGCTAAATCTATTAAAGATTATTTAAAAGAACTAAATAAACTACATGAAAATTTAGATAACCATACAAAAAAATTGATTAGAGAAGTGAGGAAAGAATTATATAATTTGCCAGTGTATAAATCAGTGAACTTAGAAAAGATTTTACTTACAAATGATAAAGATCAGCAATATGAAGTTGGTTTTGATAGAAAATTTAAAAAGTTTTTTGAAATTAAAAGTGAGAAAAACAAAGTAGAATTAGTTTCAATTTCAGATATGTTGCCTTTAAATTTGGATATAGATATAGATAAAAAAGATCCAGAAGATAAAGATGATGATTTTGATAATTATGATTTTTGGATAACTACTAAGTCTAATAAATGAGTTAATGTATATGAAAAATTTAGTAGAGATTGATTTAATCAAATTTACTATTCTTTTGAGAAAAATTGAAAAGTTTATTTAGGAGTACTAACTTTTGAATTGGATGCTAATAATTGACAAGTTAAAAATTTTCAAAATATTGTAAAAGAATTAAATGAAGTTAAAAAACCTCTAACCGAACATGAATTATCTGATTATGAATCAAAAGTATATAAAGCTACTATTTTTGATAAGGGATATACTATAAAAAATGATACAATAATAAATTTTGGTAATTTCTCAGTTTGAACTGATGAAAAAACTTTTGATAAATTATCTGAGGAATTTAAGGATAAAGAATGTAGTGAAAAAAAATATAAGGATAAAAAATGTAATAAAAAAGAATATGAGGATAAACTA
>CAZVAP010000034.1:0-5068 GCA_964625125.1 uncultured Candidatus Peribacteria bacterium
AACTTCAAAATCAAATTTCTAAACAGGCACCAGAATATGAAGATAAAATCACTCAGCAAACAGAACAAATTAAAAAGCAATATCCATATATTTCAGAAGATAAAGCTTATTTGCTTTCTGTTGCAAAATTACGAAAAGAAAATCCAGACTTTGCTAGTAAATTACAACTTGATGTAACTACACAAGCTGTTTTGAAAAGTGTAGAAAATGAATTTTCAAACCTAAAACTTGACAAAATTGTTTCACAACAAGCTATTGAAACCAAAATAAATAATTTTGTAAATGAAAAAACTAATTTTGATGAAACAATAGCTAAACAATTTGAAGTAGATGAAAAATTAGATTTATCTTTTCAAAAATTACTTTCAAAAAAATATAAAGATTTGGTAGATGAAAACTTTAATGACTTTGTTTCAAAAAATGAATGAAAAATCAATGTGAGTACTTTAGAAACTGATTATAAAAAGTATTTAAATTGACAACAAACTAAATTTAATGAATTGTTTAATAAAATAGGTTATATTTTATATAAAAAATTTAAACAAGATACCAAATCCTTTATAAAAGATTATAAACAAATAGCTTTAACAGAGTATACAAAAGCAATTTTTAAATTATTTGATGAAAGTGTAGGTACTGAAAAAATTACTAAAGAATTTAATACAGAAAATTTTAATATAGAAAAAAATTGAGAAATTGAATTGAAATTTAAATATCAAAATACTCCATTAAAATTTGTAATTAGGCCTGATGGAAGAATATATATGACAAATTATTTAGCTAAAAAAAATCAAAATCCAGATAAAATTATTAGCAATACAGAAGAAATTTATGAAGTTAAAGAAACAAGACTGAATACTCTTTTTAATTTTGTAAGTTTGCAAAATATTTTAATTCCAGAAAAAATTGATTGGAAAAATATTTTAGTAAAAAACTGAAACTTAAAAGATATACTAAATTGAGAATTTGAAAGACAAATTGAATCAAAATTAGAAGAAAATAATAAACTTTGAAATAAGGAATTAATGAAAGCAGAAGTAAAGTATGAAATGGAAGTTCAAAATTTAACACATAAATTATTATCTATTTATAGACCTCCAGTAGATAATAAATACTTAAATGCCGAAGGTTGAAAAATTGAAAATGGTTGAATTTTTACTTTTTTACAAAAATTTGAAAATACTATAAATACAAAAGAAAATACATTTGATGTATTAAATAAATTACTTTCTAATGATAGATTTAAACAACTTACTGAAACAAGTTTATGAGACTGAGAAAATCAACTTACTACTTATAAATTGTTTCAACAATTACATTTTTTAACTTGAGATTGAAAACTAAATTTAGGAAAAATTGATAAATTTATATCTAAACTTGAAAAAATTAGTTCAGTTAGTGATTTATCCAACTTACCACCGATAGAAAATTATAAATGGGAATTAGATAATAATAAACTTAAATTAGTTAAAGACAATCCAGATGAAGAATTAGAAACTGCTTTATGACAAGTAATTCCTAATTATTCTAGCATTGAAGTTTAAAAAATCTTGAAAAAAAATTTTTAAAAGCACTATGTGGGTGTTTTTATTTTTATAAATTTTAAATGAAATTTTTAAATAAATTAGCTATTTTGTTAATAAAACTTTATCAGTATACTTTTTCATCTCATACTTGAATATTTAAGGATTTTTTATATTCTAAGCCTGTATGTACTCACAATCCACATTGCTCAGAATATTGAAAACAATGCTTTGAAAAATATGATTTTTTAACTGCTTTAAAATTTACAATGGAAAGAATAATAAATTGCAAACCATCAAATACTATAAAATATGATCCTTCTTCATATAAAGTTATATTTTTTTCTTCAGCCCCAATATGAGTTCCTTTCTTAAAAAAGCTTGTAGAAGATAAAAGATTTGAGGTAGTTTGAGTTGTAACAATGCCTGATGCACCAGCTTGAAGAGGACAAAAATTAAAAGAAAATATTATAGCTGAAGAAGCTAAAAAACTTTGAATAACTAATATTTACAAGCCTGAAAAAATTAAAAATAATGAAAATTTGGTTAAACAACTTAAAAGTTTAAACCCTGACTTTTTTGTAGTTATTTCTTATTGAAAAATTTTACCTAAAGAAATTTTACAAATACCAAAATTTTGACCAATAAACATACATTGAAGTATTTTACCAAAATACAGATGAGCTTCTCCTATTCAGTCAGTATTTTTAAATTGAGAAAAAGAAAGTTGAATCACCATAATGTATATGGATGAATGAATGGATACAGGAGATATTATTAAAATATTGAAAATTCCTTTAGATAAAAAGGATAATGCTAAAACATTGATTGATAAGTTTATTAAATTTTGACCAGATTTTCTTGTAGATGTTTTATGGGATTTTTGAAAATGAAAATTAAAAAGAACTCCTCAAAATGATTCTGAAGCTACTTATTGTAGAAAATTTACTAAAGAAGATGGAAAAATTGATTTTAAAAATGAAACAGCTGAAGAAATTTATAGAAAGTTTCAAGCATTTTATCTATGGCCAGGAATATATGATATTTGGAATTGAAAATTAGTAAAATTTACAGATATTGAAATTGACCCCGGGGTCGATACACCTAAAGAGCTTATTTGAAAAAGGATAGTTGACAAATCGACCCCGGGGTCTAAAAAAATAAAAGTCTATACAAAAGATTGAGCAGTGATAATTAATAAACTTAAATTAGAGTGAAAAAAGGAAATGACTGCTGAAGAATTTATAAATTGATATAAAGATTTTTTAGACTAGGAAAGTTTATTGATTTTCAGTAAGTTTTTAATAAAACAATGATAATTTACTTAATTAAGTTAATTTTTTAATGATAAAAGAATTAGAAATTAAAAAAAAGGAATTTGAGTTTGAGTGGAATGGAAAGAAAATAAGGTTTGAAACTTGACTTTTGGCTCCTCAAGCAGAAGGTTCAGTTGTAGTTCATTTTGACTGAATTAAGTTTTTATGAACAGCTACAATAAATAAAGATCCAGATGAAAATAAGGATTTCACACCCTTAACTGTAGATTTTAGAGAAATGTTTTATTCTGCAGGTAAGATAGGTTGAGCTCCTTATAAAAGAAAGGAAGGTAAGCCTTCAGATGAAGCTATTTTAGTATCTAGATTAATAGACAGAAGCATTAGACCAATGTTTAAAGACTGAATGACTAATGATGTTGTGCTAACTATTACTACTTTGCAAGTAGATAAAGAAAATTTATATTGAGTTCCAGGTATACTAGCTGCAAATTTAGCTGTTATGTTAGCTTGAATTCCTTTTGAATGACCTGTAGGAGCTGTAAGAATAGGTTTTAAAGATTGACAATTAATTGTAAATCCTACAAAAGATGAAGTAACAAAAATGAATTTAGTAATTGCTTGAACAAAAGATACTATTACTATGATTGAAGCTGGAGGAGAGGATATTCCCTTGGATATTTTGATGCAGGCTATACAAGTAGCTCAAAAAGAGCTAAATTTCATTTGTTCTAAGATGGAAGAATTTTTAAATCAATTTAATATTAAACCTATAGAAATAGTTCAAAATTTACCTTCAGAAAAATTTTTAGAAAAAGCTGAAGAAATAGTAAAAAATTATGAAAATAAATTTTTCTTTACTAATAAAAAAGAATTTCAATCAGTATATGATGAATTTAAAAATGAATTAAAAGCTTGGTATGAAAATTTGGATGAAGAAACAAAAAAACAGATAGTTCCTGAATGAAAAGATTTTAATGTTCAGTTAAATTTAGTAGTTTTTAAATCAGTAAAAAAATTGATTAGAAAGCATTTATTAAAAACTTGAGAAAGATTAGATGGTAGAAATCCTTTGGAAGTTAGGCCTTTATTTACTCAAGTTTGATTACTTGATAAAGTTCATTGAAGTGGCTTATTTCAAAGAGGTGAGACACAGGTATTATCTATAACTACTTTGGCTGCTCCAGGTAAGGTATTATTACAAGATACTTTGGAAAAAGATGATGAGGAAGAAAGATTTATGCATCATTATTATATGCTACCATTTTCTACAAATGAAGCCAGAAGCTACAGATGACAATGAAGAAGAGAAATTTGACATTGATATTTAGCAGAAAAAACTTTAAGACCAATTATACCAGATGAAAATGAATTTCCTTATACTATTAGAATAGTTTCTGAAGTGTTGTCTTCAAATGGATCAACTTCAATGGCAAGTGTATGTGCTAGTTGCTTATCTTTAATGGATGCTTGAGTTCCTATTAAAAAACCAGTTTCTTGAATAGCTATGGGATTGGTTATTGAAAAATTAAGTGATAAAGAAATAAGTGAGTTTAGTAAAACAAATCCTTATTTGAAAATAGTAGAAATTTGAGATGAAAAATATGGGTATGTAATTTTAACTGATTTACAATGACAAGAAGATTTTACTTGAGATATGGATTTTAAAGTAGCTTGAAGTAGAGATTGAATAAATGCTTTACAAATGGATATGAAAGTAAAAGGTTTACCTACAATTGTTTTACAACAAGCAATTCAGCAATGAAATAAAGCTAGGCTTGAAATACTAGATTTTATGCTAAAAACTATTTCAAAGCCAAGAGAAAATCTTTCACCTTATGCTCCAAGGTTGTATACTCTAAATTTGACACCAGATGATGTTAGAAATATAATATGAAAGTGAGGTGAAACTATTAAAAAAATTATTGACCAAACATGAGTAGCAATTGATTTTAAAGAGGATGGAACAACTATAATAACTTCAGATAATGAAGAATGAGCAAAAAAAGCAATTGAAATGATTGAAGATATTATATGGAAGCCTGAAATTTGAATGAAATTAAAGTGAGTTATTACAAGAGTAGAAAGTTTCTGAGTTTTCGTAGATTTATGACACTGAAAGACGGGCTTATGTCATATTAGTAATTTATCAAAAGATTTTATTAAAGATCCAGCCAAGTTATTTAAAGTAGGTGATATTATAGAAGTTGAAATAGTAAATATTAAAGAAGATTGAAAAATAGAAATCAGAAGAATCGAATAAAAATTTAT
>CAZVAP010000034.1:5168-6376 GCA_964625125.1 uncultured Candidatus Peribacteria bacterium
TAAGTTGCTTGATAAATTAAATTATAAAGTAGAAGAAATTTGAGATACTATTAAAATTAAATTTTTCTTAGAATGAGAATATGTAGGCTTTGCTCAATATAATATTATTACAAAAAACAGAATAAATTTAGAAGAATTTTTAACTTCAAATTATAATACTACTTTTGATAAAGATTTACCTGAAGAAATGAAAGAAGAATATAAACTAATGGATAAAGTTAATATTTCAGGCTTAGGAACTAATATATTAGTTAAATTATTTGCTTATTTGATAAAAAAAGACTTTTCTGAAGTAGAATTAGTTAGCAGTAAATGAAGTGTATGATTTTATGAAAAAGTTTTTAACAAATTAGAAGAAGATAATTTTATTAATTGGGAAATATATGATTTACCTTGAGAAAATAAAGATCAATATATAATTTACTTAAAAGGACCTCTTTTAGATTTGGATAATTAAAATGGATAAAAAAAAATTAGAAAAAATATTATTTAATGATAAAAAATCTGTAGGTTCATTTTTTGATCATATGTTATTAAAATTAAATGAGCATATAAAAAAATGATGAAAATGTCTCATAATCACTACTACAAAGAAATCTGCAGAAGAAATATCTAATTTACTTTTAGAAAAAGGCTATAAAGCCTATTTTTTGCATTCTGAAATTGATACTTTAGAAAGATTTGAAATTATAAAAAAATTAAGAACTTGAGTAATTGATATTTTAGTGTGAGTTAATTTATTAAGAGAAGGAATTGATATTCCAGAAGTAAGTTTTATTGCAATTTTGGATGCTGATCAAGAAGGTTTTTTAAGGTCAACAACTGCTTTAATTCAAATTATATGAAGAGCAGCTAGAAATCCAAATTCAGAAGTTGTATTATATTGAGATAAAATTACTCAAGCAATGTATGAAGCTGTAATGGAAACCTATAGAAGAAGAAATATTCAAGAAGAATTTAATAAAAAACATTGAATTACTCCTAAAATGGCTATTTCAAATATTAAAAACTTGGAAGCAGCTAAAGATGATGAAATAGATATTTTTGCAAAAAAAACTAATAATAAAAAGCTTAAGAAAGTAACAAAAAAAGAAAAGCAAATTATTTTAAAAAATTTACAAGAACAATTAAAACAAGCAATTGATAATTGGGAATTTGAAAAAGCAGCTATAATAAGAGATCAAATAAAAGAATTAGAAGAACAATAA
>CAZVAP010000035.1:0-5531 GCA_964625125.1 uncultured Candidatus Peribacteria bacterium
TACCATTATAATATCAGGGTCTTGTCTTAAAATAGCTTTCAATCACTCAGCATAGGTATATCATTTACTAGGATTAATCTGTGATTGTTGAATATTTGGCAAACTATATTCTACTGGATCTTCTAAAGTAATAATTTTTTTATCAGGTAAATTTAATTTAGATAAAATACTATATAAGGTAGTAGATTTTCAAGATCAAGTAGGTCAGGTAACTAAAATCATTCCATGAGGTTTGTGAATATTTCTTTCTAAAATCTCATAAGATTTTCACATAAAACCTATTTCTTCAAAACTTCTAATACTAGAAGAAGAATCTAAAAATCTCATAACAATACTTTCTCAATACAAAGTAGGCATAAAATTTACTCTCACATCTATTTTTACCTTTTTACCTCATTTATAAGTTTCAAAATCAAATCTACCATCTTGAGGTAGATAATCTATATTTAATCTTACATGAGCTAAACTTTTTAATTTTAGTAAGTATTTTTTAAATTCAGCATGTGAAAATCTAACAACTCTTTTTAAAATTCAATCTTTTCTAACTCTTAGCCATATTCCATCTTCCTCAGGCTGAAAGTGTGCATCTGAGCTTCAAGCCATAAAAGAAAGCCTTATAATCTCTTTTATAAAATCTGTTTCAGAATATTTACTTTTTTCAGAATATAATCTTTTAATAAGCTCAATAGCATGAGTTCAAGTTGCAGTTTTCAACTCTTCAATTTCTTTCTTAGTTTTTTCTTCTAATGTTTTTAATTGTTCATACCAAGTTAAAGCAAAAGAAAATGCTTCATAATCTGTATAATAAAAATCTATTTTATATCACTTAAATTCAACTTTTTCTTTAACTTGATTAATTAATAAAATATTCTTATTTGTTGTAAGAGCTTTTAAATTTTTTCAATTCATATCAAAAAATAATATTTCGGCCTTTTCTGCTACTTGCTGATTAATAATTTTTAAAGCATCTAAATTTGGTTTTATCTTTTTTATATCTTCCAAAGATAAAATTCTCTTTTCACCTTGTAAAGTCATTAAAATTAGAAACTATCTAAAATTACTTTAAATTATAATAACTATATTTTTTTTGTCAAAAAGCTTTGTATTGCAAATAAATTTTAAAAATTTATCTTAATAAAAAACTTTTATCTTACAAATAAAAATCAAAAATGCTATTTTATGATATTATGAATTATAATTACCCAGAAAATAAAGATTATTTTAAAATTAATCCAAACCTAAAAGAATGAATTAAACAATACCCTCTAAAACAAAAAAAATTCTCTAAAGATATCACACAACAAATTAATTTTATAAGAAAATATCAAAAATTATTTAAATACTTACCTTTTGTAGAAGCAGTTTATGTATGTAATAGTGTATCATTTAAATCTGTTCATAATAAATCTGATATTGATTTATTTATAATAATTTCTGAAAACAAATTACATATTTGAAGATTAATTGCTAAATTAATTTTTAAATTACTTAAAATTGAATGAAATCATCAAGCAAATAAATTTTGTACAGGTTTTTGGATAACAACAAATGCTACTGATTTATACCCAATAAGTATATACCCTATTGATTTATATTTAGCTTATTGGATTGCACATTTACAACCAATTTACTGAAGAAATATAGAAATTTTAGAAAAAGTTTTTAAAGATAACATTTGGGTAAAGCAAATAATTTCAAATTATGATTTTCAACCTCAAAATATAATATGAGTAAAAACTATAATATGAGAAAGCATAGTCAAAAAATTTTTAGAAAAATGCTTATGATTTAATTGGTTAAACTTATTAATTGGGAAAATATGGAAAAGAAAAATGCTTAAAATAAAAGAAAAATTATGAGAAAAATGAAAAGATATAATAATATCAGATTATGTATTAAAATTTTTTGCACCAGATAAAAGAAAATTAGTATATTTAAAATACAAAAGCTTAAAACCAAAATATTTACAAAAACATAAAAATCAGCAAACAAAATGGAAATATAAACATATATAAATTTTTTCTAGACTTTTTTTAGTTTTTATATATAAAAGACTTACTTTAAACTAGATTGTAATAATCTATGCTTTCAATCAAAAAAGTTCCTTATTTTGAAAAAAACAATATTACAAAAGATGAAGCTAGAGAACTAATTTTTAATTCACCTTTTTTTAGATATTCTCCAGAAAGAAAAAAAAGAAAAGAAAATCTAATGGAAAGTTTAGTTAGCATTTTAGAAGATAAGCAATTTTTAATGAAAAATTTAGAAAAAATAATAAGAGAAAAGTATCCTATACAAACTTGACTTAATAATCCAATTTTAAGAACAAAATCAAAAGAAGTAGAAAATATAAAAGACCCTGAAATACAAAAATTTGCTGACATATTATTAGTAGCTATGAAAATGTATGATTGAATAGGTTTAGCTGCTCCACAAATTGGTGAAAATATTAGAATGATAGCAGTTTGTCAGCTAGATAAAAAAGAAAAAAATATTATACTTACTGAAGTAATGATAAATCCTGAAATAATTGAAAGAAAGTGAGAATATATCTGTGAAGAATGATGTTTATCACTTCCATGACTTGAATGAAAAGTTAAAAGATCTAAATATGTAAAAGTAAAATACACTACACCAGAATGAGAAGAAAAAATCATAGAAGCTGAAAATTTAAATGCAGCAATTTTGCAGCATGAAATAGACCATTTAGATTGAATATTATTTTGGGATAAAGTAATTAATAAACAGCCTCAAATAAATATAAACAAGTTAGTTCAATTTTAAAAATTTACTAAAACTTATGATTGGTAAAATTAAAAATATTTTAAGAAAAAGTATTTTTTACAAAGTCTACAAAGATTTATCTAGTAAAATAGCAGCTTCAACTTTTTGACATCCTTCTAAACAGTTGATACTAATTGGAGTAACTTGAACAGATGGGAAATCAACAACTTCAAATATGATTCACAAAATTTTAAATGAAAACTTAGGTAAAACTGCATTATTTACTACTGTTAATCAAAAATTTTGAAATATAGAATTACCAAATAATTACAAAATGACCAATGTTTCTGCTTGGAAAACTCAAGAATTTCTTAAGCAAGCTGTAGAAGAAGGTTGTAAATATTGTGTATTGGAAGTATCATCTCATTGAATTGATCAAAAAAGAGTTGCTAATATATATTTTGATGCAGCAGTTTTAACAAATATTACTCCTGAACATCTAGATTATCACAAAAACTTAATTGAATATGCAAATACAAAAAAAAAGCTATTTCAATGGGTTATTGAAAATAAAAATTGATTAGGAATTGGTATTTTAAACAAAGATGACGAATTTTGAAAAGAATGGTTAGAGGAATTACCATTAAAAGTAGCATTATCATATTGAATATATTCAACTGCTCAATTTAAAGCAGAAAATATTAAAGAAAGTTTAGATTGAACATACTTTGAACTTAAATATTTGAATCAAAATTATCCAGTAAACCTAAAATTACCCGGTCTTTTTAATGTTTACAATGCACTAGCTGCTATTAGTTTAGCTTTTGCTCTTAAAGTACCTATTGAAAAAAGTATTAAAAGCTTAGAAGAATTAGAACCTATAAAAGGAAGAGTAAATAAAATTTATGATAAAAACAAAAAGGCAACATTTATAGTGGATTATGCACATACTCCTAATGCTTTAAAGTCAGTACTAGAACTACTTAAAAAAGTAAAAAATAATTGAAGATTAATTGTTGTTTTTGGAGCTCCAGGAATGAGAGACCAATATAAAAGACCAAAAATGTGAGAAATTGTTGATAAGTATGCTGATATTATAATTTTAACTGATGATGATCCAGATAAAGAAGATAGATTTAAAATAATAGAACAAGTAAAAAAAGGAATTAAAAGAGATATATGAGATAATTTTTGGATCTTACCAGAGAGAAAAGAAGCTGTTCATCTAGCTTATGACATAGCAAAGGAATGAGATATTATTCTAATAGCTTGAAAATGACATGAAGAAGTACAATTAACAAATCATTGAAAAATAAAATACTCTGATTTACAAACAATTAAAAACCTAGTAAATGGAAATTAAAATTTTTTGATGTAGATTTAATAAATATTATGCCCAAAAATGGGCAAGTTTTTTAAATAACCAAGATTGAATTTTAATTGCTTCTTGTGCAGTTACAGATAATGCAAAAAAAAAATTTATTAAAGAAGTAAAACAACAGATTAAAAAATGAAAGAAAGTATATCTTACATGATGCTGAGCTTTTTATAAAGATTGAGAAATTAAACCAGATTGGTTTTATTTAGCCTATCCGTCATTATATGATTATAAAAATAACATAGTATTACTACCTGAGAATCCACCAACAAACACAGCAAACACATTAAATAAGTGAATATATACTAAAGGATTTGTTATTGTTCAATTGGGATGTGATAGTCATTGTACTTTTTGTATTACAGTAAAAAAAAGAGGAGCACATAAAAATAAAGATATAAAAGAAGTAATAGATGAAATCAACAATCTTTATAAAAATTGAACTAAAGAAGTTGTTTTAACTTGAATTAATTTGGCAGCTTGGTGATTAAAAACAACAAATGAATATCCAAATAAAATTTTTCCAAAATTATTACAACAAATTTTAGAAAATACTGAAATCCCTAGAATAAGAATATCCTCATTATGACCAGAATTTATAGATGAAAGTTGGTATTCTATACTTGAAAATAATAGAATATTACCCTATTTTCATCTTTCTATACAATCTGGCTCAAATAAAATTTTAAAATCAATGTGAAGACATTACACAATTGAACATGTTAAAGAAATTATAAAAAATTTAAAAAAACTAAATAAATCTGTACCTGTAAATATTTGAGCTGACATAATTGTATGATTTCCAGGTGAAACAGAAAAAGACTTTGAGTTAACTAAAGAAATTTGTTATGAAATATCTAAATTACATGTTTTCCCATTTTCAGCTCACCATATTTGAGATACTGTTCCAGCAAGCAAATTTCCAAACCAAGTTGACTATCAAACTAAGAAAAAAAGAGAAGAAGAATTAATAAAAATCTGTAATAAAAACTATGAAAATCTAAATTTGAGCACAAAATGAAAAAAAGTAAAAGTATTAATAGAAGATAATAATACTTGATGGACAGAAAATTATTTAAAATATATTTCACAAACTCCAAAGGAAAAAGGAAAAATATATGAGATTATATGGAACTAGCTTTTTATTTAATTTGATAAAAATAAAAACTCCCTGAAAAGGGAGTATTAAGAATTATCCAAATTCTATTTTATTATTTTACTACTTTAGGTCTTATAAAAGCCTTTTTTGTAATAATTCCAATTAAAGTTTTAGTAAATACAATAAACCATAAAATAAGTGCTATTAGCCAAATAATAAACACTAAATTACAAATAAACATACAACTTAAATCTAAAGCAAGAAATTTAAGACCTATACCAAATGCTGCCATTGGGAAAACTAGTGCCCACCAACCTAATGTATAAGGCA
>CAZVAP010000036.1:0-5412 GCA_964625125.1 uncultured Candidatus Peribacteria bacterium
AAATTAGATTTAGATGAGGAAGAAGAGCCAAAACAAGAAGAAACATCAAAAGATATTGGTGTTAGTCTAGATGTTTTAGAAAGTGCTGTAAATACACTAGAGGATAAAGTTCCTTCATTTACTGAAGAGGCAAAGGAAGAAACTAGTGAAAGTGATTTAAATGAAAAAAATACTCAGTTATCTCAAGAAAAACCTAAAAAATCTATTGTGTGAGCAGTTTTATCATTATTTATTGTATTGGGTGTTGCTTTGGCCGGATGAGTTTATTTGTATTTTAATAATCCAACTTTAGTAAATAACTTGTTATGATTATCGTCTACAAATGTAAGTCAATTTACAACTGATTCTAATTTTGTAGCATCAAACAGTGCTGAAAATAATGCAAATACATCGCAAAATAATGATTTTATTACGGATGATGAAAATTCATGAAATGATAATTTTTCAGAAGATAAAAATGCTTCTGGTGTAGATACTGGTGTTGTAGCTGATGAAAATAATTCATCTCAAACAGAGCAGGTAAGTGATTCAGATAATAATGTAGCAAAAGAGGATGAAACTTTGGATGATGTAGAAGATAATCAAAGTGTTTCTAGTGGTGATACTGAAAAAGTATCTAATGAAGGTAGTTTATCTCAAACAGAGCAGGTAAGTGTCTCAAATAATAATGTAACAAAAGAAGATGATTTAGGTAATACAGAGGATAATCAAAGTGTTTCTAAGCTTATCAAAGAAGTAAAAATTTTAATTATTGAAAATTATAGGAAGGCTAAGAAAGAACATGATAAAAAAGCTATTGTATTATTAAAAAATATTTTACAAAAAATTAACAAAATTAAACCAGATAAAGTAGATGAAAAAACAATTAAAGTATTAAATAAATTTAAAAAGGTTTTATCTGCTAGATTACAGAAATAAAAATATTCATTTTCTTTCATAACTAAAAAATAGCCTTTAAAAGGCTATTTTTATTTTATTTAATTTAAATTTTTATATTATGGAGCCAATGGGACTCGAACCCATGACCCCCTGCGTGCAAAGCAGGTGCTCTAGCCAGACTGAGCTATGGCCCCAAAATGCCTAGGGTGGGACTCGAACCCACACGGTGTTGCCACCACCAGATTTTGAGTCTGGCGCGTCTACCAGTTTCGCCACCTAGGCATAATTTCTTGAAGTGGATGATAATATAAAGAAATGATTTTTAAAATCAATTGATTTTTAATACTTTTTAGATAGACTTTCACTTGTTTTATTATTTAAAATATGCTTAAAATGGCTGATTTGAATAAGGTTTTGCTTATAGGTAGAATTACAAATGACTTGGAAATAAAAAAAATGTGAGATAGTTGAACTTCTGTTGTTAATTTTACATTAGCTACAAATAGGAGTTATAAGAATAAAAACTGAGAAAAAGTAGAAGAAGCTGAATTTCATAGATGTGTTGCTTTTGGTGCTTTAGCAGATATTATTTGACAATATTTATCAAAATGAAGAAAAGTTTTTATAGAAGGTAGGTTAAGAACTAGACAATGGGAAGATAGTACATGAAATAAAAGATTTACAACTGAAATAGTAGTTACTGATATGAATTTTTGTGACTCTAAGTTAAATACTTCTAGTTCAGTTACTGATGAAAATGTAGCAACTGATGATACAGAAGAAGAAATTCCTTTTTAGTTAATTAGTTATTAAATTGTAATGACAGATAAAGTTGTAATTAATGAGCCTTCTTCAAAACTTAAGAAGTTTTTTTATGATATATTAGATATTATAGCTTTTTTGGTTTTTATATTTTGACTTTTTATGTTTATTAAAGTTTTTGTTGTAGCACCAGTAGTTGTAAAAGGGCATAGTATGCTTCCTAATTATCATCCTGGTGAATATATTTTTGTTGATAAATTTTACCGGAAATTATCTTGATGAATTAAAAGGTGAGATGTTGTAGTTGTAATGCCTCCTGATTCAAATGTTTCTTTTCTTAAGAGAGTTATATGACTTCCGGGAGAGACTATAGAAATTACCTGATGAAATGTTTACTTATGTAAAACTAGGAAAAGCTGGGAATCCTATAAGTGAAATGATTATTATAAAAATTATGAGTATAAAGATGGAAATTTGATTTGTAAAAGGCTTAAAGAATCTTATATAGCTTGAAAAACTGTAAATTTATATTGATTTCCAGAAAAGATTGTAACAACAGCAAAGTGTGGTATTAATAAGTTTGTTTTAGGCTCGGGTCAGTATTTAGTATTTGGAGATGATAGAATGTATAGTACAGATTCAAGGTGTTGTTTTAGGTGATTTTGTTTAGGTAAAAAAGATACTTATTATATTACTAAAAATGAGATTATAGGTAAAGTATGGGGGTTTAAGTTATTTTAAAATATAACCTCATATAATGAAAAAAATAATTTTAACCTTTTTATTAGGTGTATGTTTGTTTCCTATCTTTTCTTTTGCAGAAGATAATTGATGGACATTAATTCCAGAATATTCTTGAGAAGATGTTGGCTCAGTTGTTGGAAAAGTATGAGAAAAACCTTGAGAAGTATGGAAAAATTATAATACACAAGCTAAAAAAATTGACCAAAATCATGATGTTTGAAAAGCTTTTGCTACATGAATATTTTCTTGGAATACTATTTTTGATTATTTTAAATATTTAGCTAAATTATTGTCTGAAATTGGGCTTGTAATAGGTGCTTTAATGATTATTTATGCAGGGTATAAATATGCAACTTGAGTATTTACTCAGGATGCCTCTAAATGAGGAAAAGATGCTATTAAATGAGCTATTTATGGAATTTTGATAGTAATATTTTCTTATGCTATTATGAGAATACTTCTAGCAATGTTTTGGTAGATTTATTTAACTAAGTAAATTCAATGATAGATTTAAAAAAATTTAGACAAGATCCTACTCCTTGGATAGAAAGTGCTAAAGCAAGATGATTGGATTTAGATTTTGATTATATTTTAAATTTGGATAAAAAAGTAAGAAATTTAAAAACACAATTAGAGCAATTATTAGCTGAAAGAAAAAAATTATCAGCTGAGATACCACAGTTAGCTAAGGCTTGAAAGGATAACTCTGGTTTGATTGCAAGAGTAAAAGACTTGAAAGAAGAAATTTCTAAATTACAGAAAGAACTAGATAAGACTCAGTCTGAATTTAATAAATTAGTTTTATTAATACCAAATGTATTAGATGAAGATGTTCCTTATTGAAAAGATGATTCGGAAAATGTAGTTTTATATACTTGGTGAGAAAAACCTAAATTTGATTTTAAACCATTGCCTCATTGGGAATTATTGGAAAAAAGGTGATTATTAGATTCTCAAAGAGCTGTAAAAATATCTGGTTCTAGATTTGTTTTTCTAAGAGATAAGCTTGCATTGTTGGAAATGGCTTTAATGCAATTTGTAATGCAAAAACTTTATAAAAAATGATTTCAACCATTATTATGACCAAATTTGGTTAATGAAAATGCTATGTATTGAACTGGTTATTTGCCAGCTTGAGAAGATGGAGTATATAAAATAGAAGGAGAAGATTTGTATTTAATTTGAACTTCAGAAGTAAGTAGTGTTTCTCAACATATGGATGAAGTAATAGATGTAAATGATTTACCTAAAAGATATGTAAGTTTTTCAACTTGTTATAGAAAGGAAGCTGGTTCTTATTGAAAAGATCTAAAATGACTTATTAGATTGCATCAATTTAATAAAGTTGAGATGGTTAGTTTTGTGAAACCTGAAGATAGCAAAAAAGAGCATGAGTTGTTGGTTGAAATTGAAGAAGAAATTTTACAGGACTTATGAATTCCTTATCAAAAAGTTTTGATTTGTTCAGGAGATTTGTGAAATCCTGCTAGTAAAAAATATGATTTAGAAGGTTGGTTTCCTGGTATTTGAAAATATAAGGAATTAACTTCTACTTCAAATACTTTGGATTATCAAGCAAGAAGAATAAATTGTAAATATATGGTTGGAAGAAATAAAGAATTTGTACATATTTTAAACTGAACTTGAACTTCTGATAGACCAGTAGCTGCAATTGTTGAAAATTATCAAACTAAAGATATGAGAATTATTGTTCCAGAGGTTTTGAGGCCTTATATGATGGGAATTGATATAATTTAGCTAATTTATTTTTTAAAAATTTTAAAATGGTAAAGGTAGATGAAACTATAATTGAAAAGGTAAAAAAGTTTTTTGAAACACATACTGATAAATCTTATAGAGCTTGACAAATTGCAGAGGAATTGTGATTAACTAAAGAAGAGGTATCAGCTGCTATAAAAGTATTGAAAGACCAAGGAGTAATTGCAGGGAGATGTTCTTATAAATTAGCTAAATAAGGGTTAGTTTTTACTAACTCTTTTTATTTTATAATAATTTTAAATGCATCCAGAATATCAATACTTAAATTTGTTAAGAAAAATTATGGAAGAATGAGTAGATAAGGATGATAGAACTTGAATTGGAGTAAGAGGTATTTTTTGAGCTCAAATGAGATTTGATTTATCTGATTGAAAATTTCCATTATTAACTACCAAAAAAACTTTTTTGAGAGGTATTATTGTAGAACTTATTTGGCTTATTAGATGAGAAACAAATATAAAATATTTAGTTGATAGAAATGTTCATATTTGGGATGAATGGCCTTTTCAAAATTGGCTGGAAAATTCAAATGAAGTAGATTCTAGTAAATATCCAAAATACTCTGATGATTGGTATAAACTAAAAGAGGAATTTATTGAAAAAATTAAATCTTTACCAAAAGATAATGAGTGGGTTATAACTTGGTGAGATTTGGGTCCAGTTTATGGGCACCAATGGAGAAACTTTGGCTGAGGAGAAACTAGTGAAAAATGGGTAAAAGATATTTCAAAAAGACAATGGGGTTTTCCAGGATGAATACAAGCTTTAAAGCAAAAATGAATTAAACTTACTTGAGTAGATCAACTTAAGCAAGCAGTTGATAAAATTATAAACAAACCTACTGATAGGAGAATTATAGTAAATGCTTGGAATCCACTACAATTGCCTATGATGTTATTGCCTCCTTGTCATATGTTTTATCAATTTGGGGTAGGAAGAGGGACCTTAAATTTGCAAATGTATCAAAGGTCTGCTGATATGTTTTTATGAGTTCCATTTAATATAGCTTCTTATTCAACTTTGTTAATGTTAATTTCTAAAATTACCTGATTACAAACAGGGGAATTTATTCATACTTTAGGGGATGCTCATATTTATAAGAATCATTTTGAACAGGTAAAAACTCAGTTGTCTAGAGAGCCTAAACCTTGGCCAAAATTAAAACTTAAAAAGGATATTAAGACATTAGAAGATATTGAAAATTTAGAATGGGAAGATTTTGAATTGCTTGATTATGAAGCACGGCCT
>CAZVAP010000037.1:0-5142 GCA_964625125.1 uncultured Candidatus Peribacteria bacterium
TATGAATCAGATTTGGGGTGAGGTTCCTGAAAAATTACAGTGATTAAAAGTTAATTATTAAAAAACAAAAAATTCTAGAAAAGTATGATAAATTAATTAATTTAGTTGTTAAAAAAGTGCAAAAAATTAAAAATAATAATCCTTCAAAATATTCAACTATAATTTCAAAGTTGAAGTTTATTCTTGAAAACTATTCAGATAACTTTGAAATTAATGTAGTAATAAGTAGTTTATTATCTAGATTAAATGAAATTTAGTTTATAAAATAAAAAGTAATGAAAAGAAAACCTGAAATAGTATCTCCTTGAGGAAGTTATGAAAAAGCAATAGTTGCTGCACATTATGGGGCAGATGCAGTTTATGTGGGTGTGCCTTTTTTGTCTTTAAGAATGAGGCAAAATAAAATTGTAAATTTTGATTTATTAAAAAAGACTATTCAAGATTTGCATAAGCTAGGGAAAAAAGCTTATTTAACTATTAATATTTTCCCAAGAAATATTGATATAAAGGTTATTGAAGCTACTATTGAACAAATTGCAGATACTGGTGCTGATAGTGTTATTTTTTCTGATCCAGGAGTGTTTGTTTTATTGAAAAAATATTTTAAAGATAAAGTTAAATATCATTTAAGTACTCAAACAAATACTTTAAATTGGATGTCTGTTAAGTTTTGGTATGACCAGTGAGTTAATAGAATAGTTTTAGCTAGAGAATTAAATGTTAAAGAAATTTTGGAAATTAAACAAAAGGTGCCAGAAGTTGAGCTTGAGGCTTTTGTTCATTGAGCTATGTGTATGACATATTCTTGAAGATGTTTATTATGAGAATATTTTGCTTGAAGAGACTGAAATAAATGAGAATGTTCTCATGTTTGTAGGTATAAATTTAATGTTTATCTAGAAGAAGAAAAAAGGCCAGGTAAATTAATGAAAGTAGAGGAAGATGAAACAGGGTCATTTTTATTGTCTTCTAAGGACTTATGTACTATTGAGCATGGACCTGAACTTGTAGAAGCTATTGATGCTTGGAAAATTGAATGAAGAAGTAAATCTGAATTTTATGTAGCTGCTACTACTTTAGCATATTCTCACTTAAGAGATGCTTATTATGAAGGTTTTGAGCCAAAAAGAGAAATTTTAGATTTAGTTTATAAAATTCCACATAGACAATATTGGGATTGATTTTTATTTAATGAATTGAAAAAAAATCCTCCTGAATCAGAAGAAGATTGTTCTTTACAAACTACTACTAAAACAGAAGCTTGACCATTACCTGGTCATAAAGAATATGTTTGAACTATAAAAGATAGTTTTGTAGAAATTGATGGAAAAAAGTATTATGAAATTACACCTAAAACAAATATTTTTCCAGGTGATGAGTTTGAAGCATTAAATAAAGAAAAAGTATGGAAAAAAGTAAAAATATTTGATGTTTTAGATGAAAATAAAAATCCTGTTGAAAAATTGACTTGTAATTTTAAAAAAGCATATATACTTGCTGATAATGTTTCTAGTTGGGATATTTTAGTTAAATAATAAAATTTTATAAATGGCTAGAAGAAGGAAAAAAACAAATAAATTTTTTGCATATATTTTGTTAATTATTTTCTTAATGGTTTTTTGAATTGGATTTTATGAGATTAAAACTTTATTTCCTAGTTTTTTAAATAAAAAAACTTTGCTTTCTTGAAATAATGCAAAATTAACTGGAAATACAAATCAATCTAATAAACCTTTAAATTTGTATGTAAACTCACTTTTAGTTTGAACAGGTTTTATTAAACAAATTCCTTATAATATAAAAATTGCTACTAGTTATCAGCTTATATTCTCTTGAAAAAAGTTTTTTGCTAAATCTGATAATTATTTGCTAGGGGATTATGAAAATAAACCTATATTATTTTCTTGAGTTGTAATTGGTTTTTCTCCTGAAAATATACCAGTTGTAAATATAACTTTTGTTAAGTCTTTAGAGGAAAACAAGGATAATGATTTATCTAAAAATACAGTAATAAGATACAAAAATTTAATTGTAGATTTATCAAATTTTGATAACTTTAGAGTTAATACTTGAGACGATTTGATTATATCAAAAGTTTATTCTTCTAATTGTAGTTGAGATGTAGAGATCTCTGGATCTTGTTTAACTTGAGAAAAGCAAGTTCCTTATTTAAAAATTTCTTATTTTAAATGTGATTCTTCAAATCCAATTACAGATTGCTTGTCTTTAAAGCATCAGTTTGAAGAATTAAAATTTGATAAAATTACTAATTCAAATTGAGTTGTTTTCTATAAATTACCAGAAACTAATAATTATGAAGTATTAGGGGATGAATATGGATATTATTTTTATCCTTTAAGTGGTAATTTTTATTCTCTTATAAATGCTTTTTCTTTGGTAGATACAAAGCAAAATAAATTAGAAGCTATAAAAAATACTTGTAAAAATGACAATATTAAACTTGAAAGTATTGTTAAAAAGTCATTTACAGGAGATTTATATTCAGTTATTTGATTTGATCAAAATTCTAATAAGGTAATTTGTAAACTCACTTTAAAAAAAGCAGGCTCAACTTATGTAGGTACTTTACAAAGTTTAGATTATTTAAGGGATGATTCTTCTTCTGAAGATACATTAAATCCAGATGATTATTTGATTTATAAATCAAGAGCTTATGGTTTCTCAGTATATATGCCTAAATGGATAAAATATAAGTCAGATTTAGTAAATGAAGATTTTTGAATTTCTTGATTAAAATGTTTACAAGTAGTTAATATTGCACATCGGAAAAAATGAAATTTACTTGATCCAGATGTAAAAGTTTATTATTGTAAATCTCAAATATCTAAATATTTAATAGAAGATGCCTTATCAGTAAAAGAAAAAAAATATAAGGTAATTTCTAAAGATTCTAAAGTATTTATCATTATGTATAAGGATAATCCTATAGCAAATAAAATAATTAATTATTTAAAAGTTTTCTAAATTTAATTTTATCCGAATTTTTCTAGAATTTCTAAGTCTTTTGTAATAGAATCTTTATCTAAATCTTTTTGAGTTATCTTTTTCTCTTCTCATTTATTTAATTTTGCATAATGTAATTTAATTTGCCGTTGAGCAGGTCTTACAGTGTTTCTTTGGAAAGTTCTTGTGGTATTTATAATATAGGTTCTTATTATTTTCATTAAAAATGGAATAATAGATAATTCAGATTTTCTAAAAAAAGCAATAAATAGCATAATCAATAATCCTGGACTTCAAATTATTATTGCAGGAATAGCACTCATTCATCTTTTCATTAAAGAATTTGCAATTCAGAATGTTATAGCAACTCATAGGGCAATTATAAAAAGTTGCCGCATTTTTACTCTAAAAGGTCATATATCAACTCACATATCAAAAATACCTCATTCAACATGTTTTGGAACAATTATTTTCATTTATTTTATACAAATATGATAAAAATTTAATATCTGAATAATACCAATTGTTAAAATTCCTGAAAGTACTATTCATCCAATTACTTCTCCAAAAGTGTGTCAAAGCCTTTCTTTAAGTTTTTCTCATATAGAACATTCAGCAGAAGGTTTTAATATATCTGATAACTGATTTCTCATTTTATTTATAATTTGAGCATGTTTTCAAGCTTGGTATCTTACATTTGCAGCATCATACCAAAATAATATACTAAAAATTAAAGCAATAGCAAAATAAGGTCAATCTATTCAATAAATATAACCAATACTAACTAGTAAACTTGTTGAAAGTCAGCTATGGACTGAAGGAAATCCTCAAGCTGCAAAAAATCTATCTAATCAAAATTTCTCTCAATTAAAATAATCAATTATAATTTTGATAATTTGTAATATTCATCCGACAATTAGAGGAATTAGAAATAATGGTAAGTGGTTAATATTCATTTTTTGTATTTTTTACTAAATTTTTTTAATTTTAAGGATTTTGTAAAATTTTGTCAAGGAAATAGAAAAAAATCTGGCTAGAAAAAAACTTAAAAATCATTATTGTAAATAAAAATTTTAGTTTTTAATAATTTTTAATGAAAGTTGGTATAGTTTGACTTCCTAATGTATGAAAAAGTACTTTGTTTAATGCATTAACTAAATCTTATGCAGCAGATGCTCAAAATTTTCCTTTTTGTACTATTGAACCAAATGTTGGTATTGTAAATGTAAATGATGAAAGATTAGAAAAAATAGCTAAAGCAGTAAATGCTAAGAAAATAATTCCTGCTACTTGTGAATTTACAGATATTGCTGGTATTGTTAAATGAGCTAGTAAGTGAGAATGATTGGGTAATAAATTTTTAGCAAATATTAGGCAAACTGATGCTATATTGCAAGTAGTTAGAGCTTTTCAAGATAGTGAAATCAATCATGTTCATTGAAAAGTTGACCCTAAAGAAGATGTAGAAGTTATTAATTCTGAGTTAATTTTGGCTGATTTGGAAACTGTAGAAACAAAAATGAAAAGTATTGAGAAAAAAGCTAGAATGGATAAAGATGTTGCAAAAGTTTATGAATTGTATAAGAAAGTGAAAGACCATTTAGAAGCTTGAAATTTGGTTATAACTTTGGATTTATCGGATGAAGAAAGAAAAATAATTAGAGATTTACACTTGCTTACTAATAAACCATTTATTTATGCTTTAAATGTTTCAGAAGACCAATTAGATTTGCCAGAAGAAAAGTTAAGGGAAATGATATGAATTTATGATAAAAAAATTCCTGTTGTAGCTGTATGTGCAAAACTAGAAGCTGATATGATTGATTTTTCAGATGAAGAAAGAAAGGAATTTTTAGAGGAAATGTGAATTAAATCTACTTGAGTTGATAATTTAATTAAAACAGCATATAGTGCTTTAGGTTTACAATATTTTTTTACAGCTTGAGAAAAAGAAGTAAGAGCCTGGACAATAAAAAAAGGAGCTACTGCTCCTGAAGCTGCTTGAGTTATTCATACTGATTTTCAAAAAGGTTTTATAAAAGCTGATGTGGTAAACCGGAAAGACTTAGTGGAATATGGAGGTTGGGCTAAAGCTAGAGAAGCTTGAAAAGTTAGATTAGAATGAAAAGATTATGTAGTGCAGGATGGAGATGTAATGTTATTTAAATTTAATGTTTA
>CAZVAP010000038.1:0-5100 GCA_964625125.1 uncultured Candidatus Peribacteria bacterium
CTGATAAATTATAAAATTTTGATAGATTGGAAAGCAATATTAGGAATGATAATAGTAGTTAGTTTATGGCTTATTACTGCTTTTATAAAACAAGGTTTATTAAAATTTAATAAAGTCTCATCTATATTGCCTTTTGAGAATCTTGCTCCATTATTTACTATTTTGATGTGATATTTTTTATTTCATGATAGTTCGGTGGCTTCATTTCTTGTATCAATTTTAACAATTTTTGTGGTTATTATTTTTTCTTTTGATTATAAAAAGTTTACTTTTCCTAAAAAAGTTAGTTTATTGATTTTTCAGCAATTTTTGTTTGCTTTATCTACCATTGTTATGGCTTTTGTATTAAAAAAATATAATTGACCTTCAGTTGCTTTGTTAGATGTGATTTTATCTATTTTAATATTGATTATTTTTACAATAAAATTTTCTGAATTAAAGCAGTTTCATAAACAAAAACTAGATTTTTATAAATATAGATTTTGAGCTGGATTTGCTGGACGGACTGCATATGTAATTTCCCTGTTTTTGATTTCAGATTTATGAGTAGTTATTTCTACATTGTTAACTTTTTTGACTTTGGGATTTATTTTGATTATGGGATATTTTTACTTAGATGATAAACCTTCAAAGAAAGATATTATTTTGGCTATAATAGTAACTTGTTTAGTTTGACTATGAATGTATTTTAAGTAAAAATAAGTAGTTTTAGATTTTAATAAAATTAAAATGACAAATTGTATCTTTTGTAAAATTGTGAATAAGGAAATACCAGCAACTATTGTTTATGAAGATGAAAATTATCTAGCTTTCAATGATATTAATCCTAAAATGAAAACCCATATTTTAGTAATTCCTAAAAAACATATTGAAAGATTTGATAATTTAAGACCACAAGAGAATCAGAAAAGCTCAGAAAACAAGGAAACAATTTTAACAAAAGAAGAAAAGGAGAATTTAGAGATTGTTAAATGATTATTTGAAGTAGCTTATAAAATTATAAAGGAAAGAAAATTGAATGGTTGTAGATTACAAATTAATTGTTGAGAAAATCACTGACAAGAAGTATTCCATATACATTTACATTTAATGTCAAATTGATAATGAGAACTATATTTGTAGGGGATATACATTGATGTTATGATGAATTTTTATGATTGCTTGATAAAATAAACTATAATAAAAATTATGATAAACTTTATTTAACTTGAGATTTGATAAATAAAGGTCCTAAAGCTAAAGAACTTTTAGATTTGTTGATTGACACTCCTGAGATTAAATCAGTTATTTGAAATAATGAAGTAAATTTTATTAGATATTTAAAGTTTAAAGGAGTTGATATAGAAAAAATTGGAAAATGAATTAAAAATTATGAAATTCTAAAGTCTAAAGGATTGTTTGATAAAACTTATGAAAAGCAAAACTTATTGTTTGAATCTTATATTTTAAATTTTTCTGAAAGACATATTAAATATTTACTTAATTTACCTTTATGGATTGAAAGTAAAGATTGGATACTTTTGCATTGAGGTTTAGTTCCTGGTAAGAATTTAGAAAGTCAAACTTTAGATGAGATTACCAGAATTAGAGATTATAATTGAAAACCATGGTATAAGTTTTATACTTGAGAAAAAGTAATTATTTACTGACATTGGGCAGCCGATGGATTAAGAATTAGAGAAAATACAAAATGATTAGATTCTGGGTGTGTGTATTGAAAACGGCTTACAGCTTATATATGGGAAACTAAAGAAATAATTCAGCAAAGTGCTTTAAATATTTATGTAGATATAGATTAATGTTTAAACCAGTTATAGTTGCTTTTAATAAGCCAGTAGGATATGTAGTTTCAAAATCTGATAAACATAATAAAACTATTTTTGATATTTTACCAAAATCTTGGAGAAATGATTTTTATTATATATGAAGATTAGATAAAAATTCAGATTGATTATTACTTTTAACAAATGTTCCAGAATTAGTAAATGAAATAGAGCATCCTTCAAAGGGTATATTAAAAATTTATGAAGTAGAAATAGACAAACCTTTTAGGAGTAATTTAAGGGAAAAATTTAAAAAGGGCATATGGGTTACTGAAGATTGAGAATTAGTTAAGGATTTAAAGTCTGAAAAATATAAAAATATTCCTAAAGATTTGCTTAAAGTTTATGATATTCATTATACAAAAGATAAAAGATGAAAACATATTTTGAGAATAGTTTTAGAGTATGGAAAGAAAAGACATATTAGAAGAATGTTAAAAGCTTTTTGATATAAAGTAAAAAGACTTACTAGAATAAAACATTGAAAGTATGAATTATGAAGATTAAAACCAGGTCAATATAGAATTTATCCATTAAAACGAAGACCAGGAAAGAAAGTGAATGTAATCTAGTTTTTTATTGTAAACAAATTTTAAATAATTATATTAACCTTAATTTATTTAGTTTAAGTAAAAAACTTATGGCAAATGCAAAAGCTATAAAGGCAAAAATTAAGTCTATTTCTAATATCCAAAAAATTACATCTGCTTTGGAAGTTGTTTCTACTGTTAAATTACAAAAAATTAAAAATCAAGCAGAACACTTTAAAGATTATATGGTAGAATTTTTGTATATCTTGGATATGGTTAATTTTTCAAAAATTTTTGGTTTTCAAAATTCTAATAATACAGGAAAAGAGTTGTTAGTTGTAGTTTCTACAGAAAAAGGATTATGTGGTGCTTTAAATTCAAAATTATTTAGAAAAGTTTATAACTCAACTTATGAAGATAAAAGTAAGTATGATGTATTTGTAATTGGAAAAAAGTGATTAGAATATTTTACAAGATTATGATATAATATAGTTGGTGTTTTAAATTTGAAAGATACTTTCTCAGAAGCTGATTTGACTGATTTAAGAGCTTATTTAGTTAAATCATTAGATGATAATAAGTACTCTAAAATAAGAATTTTTTTCAATTATTTTAAAAATACAATGGTTCAATATCCTACAGATTTACAATTATATCCTTTAACTAGAGAAAATTTTGAAGAATTTGCTAAAAATATAGAACTTGATGTTAATTTAGATGAAGAATACAATCAAGATATTATGATTGAACCTTCAGAGGAAGAGTATTACAACTTTTTACTAAAAAAATTTATTTCTGATATTACATATGGTGCAGTATTGGAAAATAAAGCTTGAGAGCATGCAAGTAGAATGATAGCAATGAAAAATGCAAAAGATAATAGTATTGACCTTAAAAAAGCTTTAACTATTACTTATAATAAACAAAGACAAGCTTCAGTTACTCAAGAAATTTCTGAGATTGTTTCTGCAAAGGTTGCTATGGAGGAGTAGATTTATACTTAAATTTTTAATATGAATAAATTTCCTAAATTAGTTTCAAAAAAATGGAATAGATACTCTAAATTAGAAAAGGTTTTTATTGTTTATCTTTGAATTTTGTTAGTATTAGAGTTTTTCTTACCAATTCTTAATATTGAAGGTGTTAAATTTAGTTTTATTAATTCAAGGTTTATAGAAATAGATTTTATTCTATTGTTTACTCTTGTTTTTGTAATGCTTCGGAATGTTTCTTATACTGTTAAATGATTAGTTAAATCCTTGTTTGGTTTTTATGAAAATGAAGCTTTAGTTAATTTTTGAGTTTTATTTTTGCATATAAGTTTGCTTGTTTTGATAAAAGATATGGTTTCATTATTAGCTTTTTCTCAAAGTTCTGATTTTTATAAATTAAGTTGGTGATATTATATTTTAGCTATCTTTTTGATTTTTGGTTTAATTTGGAATTTATTTTTAGCAATAAATAATTCTTTAGGTTTAAATAAAAAGAAAAATTACTCTAAAGTTATTTGAGTTAATTTAGATACTCCAGAAGAAAAAAAGGAAATCAAAACTTTGTTTGAAAATTAAAAACCTTTTTTGTATAATTTTTATGTTTTTAATTTGTAAATTTAAAATATGACAACTAAGCAAGCAGTTATAACTGAAGAAAATAATTTAGCTTTAGAAGAATTAAAAAATAAATTACAACAAAAAAATACAGATATTGTACCAGTTGAATTGGATGAAAGTGAAAAGCAAGAAATATCCCAAACTTTTGAGAATGTAAAAGATTTTAGGACTTTAGGAGAAAAAATTACTGCTCCAATTGATAATGTGATTGAGAAAACTTCTAAGATTATTGAATCAGATCCAATTATGGATGTTTCTGGTGAATTAAAAAAAGTTAATGAAGAAATCCAAAGTGTATATAAAGAGATTATTGATAATGATTCAGCTTTTACAAGATTTTTGAAAAAAATACCAGTTTTAGGATCTTTTGTTAAAAAAGTTGATGATGCTATTGATGATTTTAAATTTGATATGAAATCTATTCAGTGAAAAATAGAAGTTATTTTTTCAGGTTTTGACCAATCTTATAAAAGTTTAAATAAATCAATTCAAATGCAACAAGAATTTTTAGAATGATTGGATGCTAATATTTGAAAAGTTAAAGCTTATAAAAAATATGTAGAACAAAAATTAAAAGAATTTAAGGGAAAATATGAAAATGTAAATGATCCAGAACAAAAAGAAAAATATGAGATGTTTATTAGAAATGTTGAATTTTTCTTGAGAAATTTAGAAACTTTAATTTGAAATTTAGAATTAGCTAGAAAAAGGTTATTGGTTA
Organism: uncultured Candidatus Peribacteria bacterium; assembly: GCA_964625125.1. GTDB lineage: Bacteria > Patescibacteriota > Gracilibacteria > Absconditabacterales > Absconditicoccaceae > CAZVAP01. Next base: position 4,685 of record CAZVAP010000038.1, read on the forward strand.
GGTTGGATTCAGCAGTTAAATTATCATTGGCTATGTCAGGTTCAAGACCTATTTTTAAAACATTGTTATCTGTTGCAATTCTTGAAACAGCAGGTCAAAAAGCTATTGATGCAAGTGCAAAAAGTATAGAAGCTATGTGAAATACAATTGATAAATTATCTTCAGATTTAACAGATAAAGTAATTCAATCTAGTAAAAAAACAGAAGAAATTACTTCAAAGCCAGTCTTAGATGGGAAGGTTTTTGTTGAAAATGTTAGGAAGTTAAAAGAACATTTTGAGCAAATAGAGCAGTATAGGGAACAAGTTAAAAAGGAAGCTGAGGAAGAAAGAAAATTATTTGAGCAAGCTACTAAAGAACTAGAAAATATGAAAACAGGTAAATCGGAAGATTTTAATGAATTGAAAGAAGAATTG
>CAZVAP010000039.1:0-5090 GCA_964625125.1 uncultured Candidatus Peribacteria bacterium
TAACAATAGTAATTAAATAAATTGGAAAAAATAATCAAAAAATGAAAAAATGTTTATTCAGAAATTAAATGATTTTTTAGGAATGATAGTTCAACTGGTATTATTTCAAGGTGAGAAAATTTCCCAGAAAAAAAATCAGATAAAAATTTACTAATTAAATTGATTTTGTTTTTACCTTTTGTTGTAGGTTTTATGGTATTTATTATTGTTTATAGTTATTTTTTTAAAAGAGTGTATGAATTTATGGAAACTTTTACCTATAAAAATTAGTAGTAAAAGTTATTTTCTAGCCTTCTTTTAAGTTCTAGTAATTTTGGTAATAAATTTCATTTAATTAAATCAAAATTATTTATTATATCTTCTTGATTTGATTGTAAAAGTTGTAGTTTAAGTGTTAATAGCTGTTTTATTTGGGTAAGTTTACTAACAATTATTTTAGATGCATTTGCTAAAATTCTGTGCTTTATATATTTAGGTCAGTTTCTGTATGCTGTTTTTACTCAATCTTGAATAAGTTGAGAGTCTTCCTCAATAAATCATTGATTAAACATACTATCTCAAACTTTTTTTTGTTGTAAATATGTATTTGCTAAATCCTCTTCTTGAGTATAAAAAGCAGTTAAACTACTAATACTATTTTCAATCTGATCTAGTGTATGTTCTAGTTGAGTTATATAGGTTTGTAAAGTAATTTTTTTGTCTTTAGAATTCTCTAATAATTGAATTATGTTTACTTTAAATAAATTAATAGCTTGAAAATATAAGTCTGTGCTTGAGCTAATTCAATTAAATCAGTAATCTTTTAGTGTAGAAACTTTTAATCAAACTAAAAATAATTCAGAAGGATCTGGAGTTATTATATAGTCTTGAATATTTATGGTTGTTGATGGAAATAAGTGGTTTTTAACACTTTGAAAAAGTTGAGGTTTTATAAAATAAATACCAGCTAATAATAGCACAAAAATTATTAATATTCTTAATACAATCATAGTTTGTATTTAATTTTAAATTACATTCCAATTGCCTTATATACTTTTTCCATTGTTTGACTTGTTAAGGTTTTACATTTTTCTTCATTTTTCTCAAGTATTTTAATTACTTCATCATCTGAAAGATTTTTATAATTTTCTTGTATTGGAGTTAAAAAGTTTAGTAGTTTTTCATACAATAAATCTTTCATTTCTTTAAATGAAAAATTTCCACTTTCATATTTTTCTCTTATAGTTTTGTCTTCTTCTTTAGATAAAAACAATTTTAAAATATTGTAAACATTACATTCATCCGGATTTTTAGGAGTTCATAATGGTATTGAATCAGTTACAATTCTTTTAACTTTCTTAAGTAAAATTTCAGGGTTGTCTAAAATTCAAATGTAATTGTTGTATGATTTAGACATTTTTCTTCCATCAATTCCTGGTATCTTTGCTACTTTTTTATTTATTAATTCCTTTGGAATTTTAAAAGTTTCTCAAAATAAATGATTAAATTTTTGTGCTATATCTTGTGCATATTCTACATGTTGTTTTTGATCTTGGCCTACAGGTACATAATCTGGATTATAAATCAAAATATCTGCAGCCATTAAAGTAGGGTAGTTAAAAACTCCAGCAGATATTTTTTCATGTTTATCCTTTGCTAGTGCATCTTTAAAAGCATGCATTCTTCTTAAAACTCCAAATGGTGTTATACAAGATAAAATCCAATTTAGTTCAGTATGTGTTGGTACTTTATGTTGTCTAAATAAAGTTACTTTATCTAAATCAATTCCACAAGCTATGTAGATTTTTGCTTGGTTTAAGCTAGCTTTACCAATAACATTTTTTTCATGAACTGTTGTTAGGGCATGCAAATCAGCAATCATAAAAAATATTTCATGTTCTTTTTGTAAATCTAATAATTGTTTAACAGCTCAAAAATAATTTCATAAGTGGATTTGTTCAGCTGATGGTTTAATTCAAGTTAAAATAGTTCACATTTTATTTTATTAAAATCTTAAAATTACCAACTTTTTTCTTCTTCAGAATTATTTTCTTCTATCTTTTTTTCTAGTTCACAAAGTTCTCATTTTTTAAATGATTCAAGTAAGTGTTTAATAGTATCTTTATCATAATCTATCAATATTTGACTAATTTGATCTGATAATTTTTTTACTTCTGTTAATCTTTCAACTATTACTGAATTTTCAGCTAAATATTTATTTTTTTCCATTATTTCTCTTTTAGACTTTTCTAATTCTTTTTTTAAGTTTTTAATTTCTTCTTCCTGTTCTCTTACTTTATTTTTAAATTTTTCAGAAAGTTCTTTAAATTCTTTTCTTTCTTTATAGCATTTATCTATTTCTTTTTTATTCTCATATTTTGTGTAAGCCCGTGTATATACTATTACTACTCAGATTATAAGTCCTATGACTAAAAATATTAAATTGTATAAAATCATTATTTTTCAGCTAGGTATTTAAAAGCATTTTCTGCTGCAACAGCTCATTCAGCACAAGCTACTACTAATTGTCTAAATCAGCAATTTCCAGTTGTACAATCTCCTGCTGCAAAAACTCAAGGTAAGTTTGTTTTCATACAATTATCTACAATAATGTAGCCTTTTTCATTTCTTTTTAAATAATTATCCAATCCTGGCATTTTGTTTGGTGTCATTCCAATTGCTATAAAAACTCAATCTATGTTTATTGTTTTTTCTTCTTCATTTTGTTTAACTTTTACTCCTTTTACTACTTGATCTCCAAATATTTCTTCTACTTGTGCATTTAATATAAATTCAATATTTTTTTGTTCTTTAGCTTTTTCAACCCGAATAGGTTCTGCTCTGAAAGTATCTCTTCTATGGATTAAATAAACTTTTTCACATATATTTGCTAGATATAAAGCTTCTATAAATGCTGTATCTCCTCCTCCTATTACAGCTACTTTTTTTCATCTATAAAAGAAACCATCACAAGTTGCACAATAAGAAACTCATTTACCAAAAAACTCATTTTCTCCTGGAACATTAAGTTTGTTTTTTTCTGTTCCTATTGCTAGTATTAAACTTTGTGTTAAAATTTCACCATTTAAAGCAGTATTTATTTTATATCACTTTGAAAAGTTATTTTCATCAATTGGTAGAATTTCTTTTACAGTATCCATTTTATAATTTGCTCCATATTTTAGTGCTTGTTTTTTCATTTTTTCAATTATTTCATATCATGAAGTAGGTTCTGGAAAACCTGGATAGTTTTCTACAATGGGATTTTCTACTATCATTCATCATTCTGAAGCTCAAATTATTATTGGGTTAAGTCCATATCTGCCTGCATATATTCCGGCTGTAAGTCATCAACCTCCAGTTCATATAATTACTAGTTTCTCCATATTTTTGTGTTAAATAATAAATTTTTCTACTAATTTGAATGATTTTTGAGAATCTTCTTTGTGTGTAGTTTTATCAAACTTTTCAATTATTTCAAACATTTTTTTCGAAAAGTTTTCTAAAGGTTTATTAGATTGTATTTTGTATTTTTCTAGGATAAATGAATTTAAATTTGGCTTATCATATCCTATATTTATTACTTTATTTGCACAAGCTTCAGCAGCTGATAGTCAAAAAGTTTCTAAAAATAAACTTGGAACTATGTTGTAATGTGAAAAACTTAAAAATTTTTTTATAGTTTCAAAACTTCTTTTTCAGAAAAAATAAGCAATTTTATCTTCTTTATTTATACAACTTAAAATTTCACTATCTGGAACTTTCTCAAAATTTGCAATTAAAGAGATATCTTTTCAAGTTAGATCTGTTCCAGTAAATAATTCTATTAATTTTTCTTTTTTGCTTCATTCTCCAAATATGAATATCCTTATTTTGGAAGTAATTTCCTTAAACTTTTCTTTATTTTTAAATTGCAAGTTAAATATATCAGATAAAAATTTAATTAAAGCTCATATTCATTTTTCAGTTTCTAATCTTCAGAAAAAAATAAAGTTTATTTTATCTTGAAATATGTCTTCTTTAGGAGAAATTTTTTCTTTTAAAATAAAGTTTGGCAATATATGTGTGTTTTCCTTATTTCAGTATTTATGATTAATTACATATTTTTTCATAAATTCTGATGGAACAGTGTGAACATCAAATTTTTGTAATTCCTTCCTAATAAGTTTTAATTTTAAAAATTTGAAAATAATATAAGGCCAATAAATTTTTTCTGTTTTTTGTAAAAATTCTTTTAAAGAAAAACTTTGAGGAATATCTTTTTCTTGATAAATTTTTGTTGCAAAAGGAGAAAAATATCATAAGTCATGATAAGTCATTATTTTAATAGCTTTTGATTTATTTATTTTTTGTAGGACTTTATGTCCTAGAAATCTGCTTATAGAATGGCACCAAATTATATCTGGTTTAAATTCTTTTATTTTTTTTTCAATTAGCTTAGCTGATTTAATGTTGTAAATTGATGTAAATACTCATATTTTTCTTTTAAAGTTACTAATATTTTCTACTCAAAAATATTCAATCTTATAGTTTGGTAAAACTTTTTTTAAGTCTTTTATGTATGTTTCAATACCTCAGATTTGATCTAAATAATCACTTACTATTAGGATTTTATTCATTTTATCTTGAAAAAAGATAATAAATTATTATTTGTCAATATGTTTTATATTTTAAAAGTTAATCTAAAATGAAAAAAATATTGTTTTTATTACTTTCTAGCATAATAGCTATTGATTTTACTTTTGCAAGTTATGTTTTACCTGTATCTATTGTAAAAAAAACAGAAAATATAGCAAATAATATTATATCATATGTAGAAACTAAGTACCCTACAAAATATAAAACCATTTTATGGGAAATTGCTAATAGTATAGATTTATATATTGCCTTACATAGAAATCAACTTAATGATACTAAAATGGCAGTTTTGTTGTTGTTAAAAACTTTGATTTTGGAACATATGGGGTATAAGGTGGGAAATCCAGTAGAGTTAAAAATAGTTTCAGAGAAATTTTAGTGTTATAATAGTTGGAATGAGTAAGATAGAAAAATTATCTGAAGAATATGAAAAATATCATAATTTAACATTGGATAGGTTAGAAAGAAGTAGA
>CAZVAP010000040.1:0-5050 GCA_964625125.1 uncultured Candidatus Peribacteria bacterium
TGTAATTCTAACTCAATGATGTGCTTCATAAGAACCTTTAATACCTCTTAATATGGCAATAGCATCCTCCCTTGAAGGTTCATCTACAAACACAGGTTGAAATCTTCTTTCCAAAGCTGGATCTTTTTCAATATATTTTCTATATTCATTTAAAGTAGTTGCACCAATTACTCTTAAAGTTCATCTAGCTAAAGCTGGTTTAAGCATATTACCCATATCCATTGAACCTTCTGTTTTACCTGCTCATACAACTGTATGAATTTCATCAATAAACAAAATTATTTTTCATTTTGCTTTTTCTAATTCCTTCATAATAGCATTAAGTCTTTCCTCGAATTCACCTCTATATTTAGTTCAAGCCATCAATGCACCCATATCTAATTCAATAATTCTTTTATCCAACAAGTTATCTGGCACTTCTCATTTTACAATTTTTTGAGCTAATCACTCTACAATAGCTGTTTTACCAACACCTGCATCTCATACTAAAACAGGGTTATTTTTTGTTCTTCTAGATAAAATTTGAATAGTTCTTCTCATTTCTTCTTCTCTACCAATTACTGGGTCTAACTTACCTTCTTCTGCTAAAGCAGTTAAATCTCTACCATATTTTGATAAAACATCCAAAGTAGCTTCTGGGTCCTGACTTTGTACTGGTTCAGTTCTATATGATTTTATAGTTTCTAAAACTTTATCATATGAAACATTATGTGGTAACAAAAATTCTTTTGCAGCATCAGTATTTTCTTTTAGTAAAGCTAACAATAAATGTTCAGTAGTTAAATATTGGTCTCACATTTCTTTCATAATTTGTTCTGCTCTTTGAAAAACAGAATTTAACTGATAAGAAAGTCAAATTTGATAATTACCAGAAACTGAAGGTAATGAAGCAATTTTATTTTGTAAATCCATTTTAAGTTGATTTACATCAACACCTAATTTTTTCAAAATCATTGGAACATAACCATCATTTTGCTCTAACATTGCTAACAACAAATGATATGTATCCATATTAGAATTTTTCCTTTGTAAGGCCATATCATGAGCAGCTTGAACTGCTTCAGAAGCCTTTGTAGTATAAATATTAAAATTTGGCATAATTTTTATATTTAAGAAATAAATTATCACACTTTTAAGTAGCACTTTATATGTGCTGGTGCTATTATAAATTTATTAATCTAAATTTCAATAGTTTTTAAACAAAAAAAAGGTGCATATTGCAACCTACTTTAATTTCTATTTAACATTTTAATAAAAATATCATTTGGAACATTAACTTTACCAATAGCTTTCAATTTTTTCTTTCACTCCTTTTGTTTTTCAAGAAGTTTTCTTTTTCTAGAAACATCTCAACCGTAACATTTTGCCAAAACATCCTTTCTTAAAGCAGGAATAGTTTCTCTAGCAATTGGTTTATTTCCAACAACTGCCTGAATAGGAATAGGAAATAAATGCTTAGGAATAAGCTCTTTTAATTTTTTTACAACATCTCTTCATCTATAATAAGCTTTATCTTTATGCACAATAATAGAGAAAGCAGATACAATTTCTTTATTGATATAAATGTCCAATCTAACTAAATCTTCTTTTTCATATTTTACTGGCTCATAATTCATACTAGCATATCATTTTGTTATAGATTTAAGATTATCGTGAAAATCTACTATAATTTCAGCCAAAGGTATGTAATATTTCCACAAAATTCTATTATCATCTATGTATTCCATATTAAGCATTTTTCCTCTATAATCCTGTGCTAATTCCATAATAGCTCCAGAGTAATCTGCTGGTCCTACTATTTCTAGATTAACAAAAGGCTCATAAATATCCTCTATAAGCCCATGGTCAGGCATATTTGCTCATGATCTAACTATAATGTAAGGTGTTAAATCAATATCTGAAAATTCTCACTTTTTATCTTTTATTAAATTTTCTTTCATAAAAAACCTTTCCAATTCTTTATCTGACTTAATATTATGAATAAATTTCACTATTTCTTTCCATAGTCCAGATTTTTTAAATTCCATTATATTATCTCACGACTTAATTTTTTCATAATTTAAATATTTCATTTTCACAATATACACTACATTTGGTGTAGTAAAAATAGTTTCAATATCAAATTCCCTTGAAAGTCTTTCTTTTACTATATCCATATGTAGCATACCCAAAAATCAGCATCTATAACCAAATCAAAAAGCAGGAGAAGATTCCATTTCATAAGTTAAAGCTGAATCATTAATAGCTAATTTCTCAAGACTAGATTTTAATTTTTCATATTCATCAGTTTGCATAGGATAAACTCCTGCATAAACAAATGGTTGAATTTTTTTAAATCAAGGAATAGCATAAGAAATCAATTTTTGTCTATCATTAGGATTATCCAATTTTATTTTTTCCGATAATTTTAAAATAGTATCTCAAATTTGAGCATCTCTAACAGATTTTAATCAGGTAACTATATAACCAATTTCTCATTCATTTAAAAATTCTGATTTTGTATATTTTGGATAAAAATATCAGACTTCTTGAATTTTTATTTTTTTACCTGTATGTGCTAAATAAACTTCATCTTGGGCTTTTAAATTACCTACAAAATTTCTAACATATAAAACCACTCATTTATAAGGATCATAAACTGAATCAAAAATTAAAGATGAAGAAATATCAGATGTTTTTGCTGAATTAGTTTCTGATAATTGTAAAATTTTTTCCTCAAGTTTAATCTTTGACTTATAAGGACTAGGTATTCTATCTATAATAGCATCCAACAATTGTTCTACATTTTCTCAAGTTTTAGCTGAAACTTTTATAACCTCTTCTGGATCAACTCAAATTAAATTTTCTAACTCAGCAATTACTCTATCTGGGTCAGCAGCTGGTAAATCAATTTTATTTAAAACTGGTATAATTTCTAAATCATAATCCATAGCCATATACAAAGTAGACAAAGTTTGAGCTTGAACTCATTGTGTAGCATCTACTAACAAAATAGCACCTTCCACAGAAGCTAATGACCTAGAAACTTCATATTGAAAATCTACATGCCCAGGAGTATCTATCAAATTAAACTGATAATCTTTCCGGTACAATCTTACAGGAGCTAATTTAATAGTAATTCATCTTTCCTGTTCCAAATCCATACTATCTAAAACTTGTCAGTGAGAAGTTTTTTCTACTACTTTTGTAATTTCCAAAAATCTATCTGCTAAAGTACTTTTTCCATGATCTATATGTGCAATAATACAAAAATTTCTTATCTTATCCAACATAAAAACTCACCAATAACAAAAATAAAAGTACGAAAGTTATACTTTTTAAGATAGATTTTTCAATTTTAAACTATTTCTCTGCCAAATATTTTATGTAATTTTCCCAAGTATTAGAATCTACTAAGTAAGTAAGAAGCTCTTTTTTATAGATAGGGAACCTTTCTTTTATTCTATTAAGTGTATCTTTATCAGGCTTAGTATGATGAATATATTTATAGTAATTTTTAAATCACCGTTCATTTCCAAGTAAAGCCAACATAAAAAATTTACATCATTTCAGAGGTAAAAACAAAGCTAAAATCTTTATCTGATTTTCCCAAGATAAAGTAATAGGATATTTATCTTTAGATAATTTAGACTTAGTTTTTTCTGTAATATTTGAAGTAACTTTAGAAGAAATAATATGAGTAACTGGTATAATACTCTCAATCAATTTTTTATAATTTTTATCTTTACTGTAAGATTTAATAATCATATTTAATGTAGTTTCCCATGAAGATGTTCACCGATACTTATGTCATTTTTTATCAATTTTTAAACTACCATTATTGACTAACCATTGAGCTAAACCCTGAGCAGAACTAGAATTATTTTTATTTAAAGGATTAAAATCACTTTCTACTGAAATAATAAATAAAATAAAATTTTTTAAATTTGAGATTAATTTATCCTTATTTTTTTCAATAAATTGTTTTGTAAAAACTACCTTTTTGGTTCATACATGTACACTCTTATTTTCTAACTTTTTTAATACTAAAGTGTAATATTTTTTCATTTCCAAGCTATCTAAAAATTCTTCAACAATTTTTTTTCTTTCCATAACATCTTTAGTTGCTAATTTCTGATTATGATTATATATATTCTTTTCAAAATGTTTTGTATTAGAAGTAACTTTAGAAATATTTTTCTTAATTACATTACTTACTTTATTTTGCTTATTTACCAAATATTTTTTATTAGCAGAGAAATTTAAAGTTCACAAATTTATTTCTTGTTTAGGAATTTTAGATTTAAAAAGCTTTTCTACCAGTTCATCATCAAATCAAATTATAGCAAATTTTATTTTATCAAATAAAGAAAATATATCCCCTAAGAAATAATTATCAAAATTCAATAAATACAACTTTCATTTATTATTTATAATTAAACCATATTTATTATTCTTTAAAAAAGCTATTACCAAATAATGCTTTGTTTTATAAATTTTATAATTTTCAATATTCATCTTTTTTAAAGCACCATTTTTTAGTTTTAAGATTAATAACTTATCATACAAACCTTTTTCTAAAATAAATAATTGAGCTTTAACTTTATAATTTAAATAATTTAATAAGGTTATTTTTCTATCATCTAAAGACCATTTTTTATCCAGCTTAAAAGTAATTACAGGGTCTTTTGTTGGTTCAAACTTAAATTTAGCTATTAAGTTAATCAAAAGCATATATAAAGGTGCCAATAAATACTTATTCTTCAAGTCCAATATAGAATTTTTCAAACTATTTAATTGATTTTTATACAAAGCTTTTATATATTCCTTATCTGTAATTAATTGATATTTATCCAATAAATTTAAGTCATTTAAAATTACATTTAAGTGATCCTTTAAATTCTTAATTTGGATATCTGAATTTCAAAAACTAGCTAAATGTATCAAACAAATTTGTTTATCTAACCAATCAGATAACTTCTTTTTTTGGTCAGCAGATAAATATTTTTCAATATTTTTAATTTCTTCTAATAAATTTTTAGGTAAAGTAGATTCTACATTATTAAATCTA
>CAZVAP010000041.1:0-4145 GCA_964625125.1 uncultured Candidatus Peribacteria bacterium
TTTTTTTGTATGTTTGTTAGTATAGCAGGAAAGTTAGCATAATATAAAAGGATAATTATATTCCTCAAAACTACAAAGAGAAAAAGGGCTTTGGTTTGGAATGTTTCTAGTAAGATTTTAGGTATTAAAAAAAATTAGGGCATTATCAAGTTTATTTTCAAAAGAGATTTTGCAGAAGGGTAGAGTTTTATTATGAGTCTTTATAAACTTGATTTAAAGAGATAATTTAGTGATATATTAATCATAAAGTATATCTAAATTTATGGTAAAATATGGAAATTATAAAAATGGAAGTAGTATGAATTATTGGTTAATTATAGGTGCACCAGATAAATGGTTTTGTGATAAGTGTAGTGATAATGCTTCTGTTAATTCTGAGTTAAAAGAGTTGAATATTCTCTCTTGGAGAGTAAGAGAAGAATATTTTAGAGATGCAAGAATAGGTGATAAATGTATTATCAAAATTGGGAATGATAAGCGTTCAATAGAACGAAGAACTCTTGAAAACAATGAAGTTGTAGATGTATTAGATGCAGGTATTTATGCTCTTGCTGAAATTAATAAATCATTATATTTTGATGAAGAAGATAATAAGTTTAGAATTCAATTAAAAATTATAAAAAATCTTTTTAAAAACAAAAAGATTATTGATAGAGATATGTCTGAAAAAATACTTGGTAGTGATTATCGTTCAATGAGTAGTAAGCAAATAGAAAAAGAAAAGTATGATAATGTTCTTTCTATTATACATATTGAAGAAAATTCAGATATTGATGATGATTTAGAAATAGACAACGCCTCTGATGAAGACACTTTGTATCCTGTTGAAGTCAAGATTCAAAGAGATATGTTTTCAGTGAGAGAGTTAAAAACTGATTATGAAGATAAAATGTTGATTTTAGCTCCTGATTTTCAGAGAGAGTCTGTTTGGACTTTAAGGCAAAAATCAGAATTAATTGAATCTATTTTAATGGGGATACCTTTACCTATGGTTTACTTTTTTGAGGGAGATGAAGGTGTAATTCAAGTAGTTGATGGTAAACAGAGGTTAACTGCTCTTTTTGAATTTTTAGATGATAAATATCCTCTTTCTAGCTTATCAATTCTTTCCCGTTTAAAAGGATTAAAATATAAAGATTTGAAACCTGCTGAGAGAACTAAAATAGCAAGACATCAATTTGTAGCACAAACAATTATCCCTCCTACTCCTGATAAAATTAAATTTGATATTTTTGAACGAGTAAATAGGAAAGGTTCGACTTTAAATAATCAAGAGATGAGAAATGCTTTATATCAAGGTAAGGCTACTAAATTATTAAATGAACTAGCTGAAGATGAATCCTTTTTAAAAGCAACTGATAATGCGATTAGCCCTACTCGTATGAAGGATAAATATCTTATTTTAAGATTTCTTGCATTTTATTTATGGAAAAGGAAAATATTAAAAGATAAAGAAGGAGAGTTAGTTAAATATGCAAGTAATATTGATGAGTTTGTGGGAAAGACAATGTTCTTTATTAACCATCAAAATGATAGTTTTATAGAAGAATTAAAAACTATGTTTAATGAGAGTATGAAAGTTGCTTATAAATTAAGAAAAAGAGATGCATTTAGAATTCCAAATAAAGATAGAAAAAGACCAATAAATATGCCTCTCTTCGAAAGCTTTGGTTATTTGTTTTCTCAAATTAGCAATAAAGGTAATATAGATAATTACTTATCTGAAATTAATAACTTATTGAAAGATAAAGAATTTATCACTTCTCTTACCATAAGGATTGATAATACAGCCAGTGTAGAAAAAAGATTTGAAAAAATTGATGAGGTTTTAAAAAAATGATAGAAAAATTACATATAGAAGCATTTAAATGTTTTGAAAAAGAGAGCTTGGAATTTAGAAACTTAACTGTTTTAACAGGAACAAATGGTAGTGGAAAATCTTCTATTATCCAAAGTTTATTACAACTTGCATTGCATACCAATAGAGATTATTCTTCTCCACTTTTAAAGTATTTAGATTTCATTTCTGATTTTGATGAAGTTTCAAATTTTAATATGGATAGTGATGAATATAATCTCAGTATCGATGGCTTTGGTGGAACTTTAAATTATTCATCTTCAAAAGATGTTTCTGATTGGGCTTCTAGTGGAGATATTCAAGAGCATATTTCTTATAGTAAAGGTAATCTCATATTCCTTTCAGCTGATAGAATTGGTCCACAAGATACTTATGAAAAAAATATAAATCCTTTAGATAAGTTTGGTATTTATGGAGAGTATGCCATTAGCTTTTTAGAAAAGGCTAGAAGAGATAAATATCAAGTAATTGATGAATTAGTAAAAGAAAGTAGAAAGTTTCTTGATACTCAAGTGAACTATTGGTTAGCACATATTTTAGATACAGAAATGAAAACAGAAGAGATTGCTTCTACCAATCAAATTAAAGCAAGTTTTAAAAATGGAAATGCTTTTGTTCGACCTAAAAATATTGGTTCAGGGATTAGTTATTTAGTTTCTATTTTGATAATCTGTCTTTCTGCTAAAAAAGAGCAGGTAATTATTATTGAGAACCCCGAAATTCATTTACATCCTAAAGCACAGGCTAAATTAGGTGAGTTTTTAGCTTTTGTGGCTTCTAAAGATATTCAAATTATAATAGAGACACATAATGACCATTTGATAAATCGTTTTAGATATGAAGTTTACAAGGGATACTTGGGTTCAAATCAGATTATTATTCACTATAAAGAAAAAAATGTACCTTTTGAACAGATAAAAATTGGAAAGAATGGTAAGTTTATTGATAAAAATGGAGGAAATAGTTTTCCACAAGGTTTTTATGATGCAACTTTAAAAGAAATCTATCAGATAAATAGAGGAAAATAGTGTGGCAGATTTAGCACTAAATAATACTTTAATTGATGAATATTTGAAATATAAGTTTCAAGACGGTTATACTCCTGAAACAATTAGAAAGCTTTTTAAATATATTCAGCCTTTTTCTATCAGAGCGAATTTTTTTGATGACCCATCAATGGCAATGCAACTGGAATCAGACCCACTGATAGAGATGGTTAATAATTTTAATGATGAGGAGCTAGTTCAAGATACTGTTTTAAAATTGATGCTTGTGAATAGCACTTCTTCTGTTAGCTATAGGACATTAAATATTAATGATATTTATGAAAAATTAAAACCAAAATATGTTGGAACTTATGCTAATAGTATGGGTAAAAATAAAGCTCAAGAACATATTAAGGCTTTATTATCAGATACTACATGGATAATAATTACTGATGGATATATCTCAAGTAGAAGTGAATGGAGTAATAATAAAAATATTATAAAAGATATTGTACCTTTTAAAGATTTGGATTTAAAGATTATTGGAGCAGATAAGGGGAATGGAAAACTTAGTTTGAGTGCTGATGAAAAGTCAGAATTGGCTCAATTTTCTAATGAGTGGATAGTGCAAGTAAGTGCTATTGGTAATAACATACATGACCGTTATATTGAAACTGATAAATTAAAAATACTTTTGAGCAGTGGACTATGTCATTTATCTTCTTCTTCAAATAAAGATTTTACTTATGTTGTGGAGATAAAATAAAGGTTTAGTAATCTTTTAAATGGTTGAATCCAAGATAAAGAGAAATTTATATTGTTAGGATTTAGTTCTAATTCTAAGATATTGACAGTAGTATTGACCAATGGATTTAGAAAAAAAGACCAAAAAGTACCAAAATTTGAGATTGAGTTGGCACAGGAGAGAAGAAAGGAGTACTTAGACAATGAGTGATTTACAAAAATATATTAAAAAAAGAAAAGAAGAAGATGAAGAATTTGCTTATGCTTATGATGAAGGGTATGTAGAGTTTAAGATAGGTGAAGCGTTAAAACAAGCACGACTTGAAGCAGGAATAACCCAAGAAGAGTTAGCCGAACAACTCAATACTAAAAAGTCAGCAATATCACGTATAGAGAACCATGCACAAGATATAAAATTATCTACATTGCAAAACTTTGCTCGAATAATGGGACGTGAACTTAGAATTCAGTTGATATGATTTATCTATTTTTCCTATGAATAATGCTACAATAACGCAAAAATAAAAAACTGCGTTAAGGAGTACGCCTATGGCAAA
>CAZVAP010000042.1:0-4106 GCA_964625125.1 uncultured Candidatus Peribacteria bacterium
ATCTATCAACTCAAATAATGTAGATGAACCTGTAAGAGAATAACCTTTATCTTTATTTTCAATTCATCATAAATATGAAATATTAAGTTTCATTATAAAGTTTCTTAAAATTAAAAAGTTTAAACTTATATCTAGTAGATATTTTTTGTAAAGCTGTTTGCTTAATTTCCCAAGCCCCATTTCCAAATACCGTAAGTTTATTTCCATTAGGCAAAATATCTAAAAATTTTTCATTCCCATCCTTCCAGTTTTTTAGTAATTATCACATCATATCAATCCAAATAATCCATTTATCTTTTTCTTACAATATTAAAAACTCCCATTCTGGCATCATAAACAACTCAATTAGAAGATTTCTTAGTCCAATCAGGTTTAATTTGTCAGTTTTTCCACATGCTATGAATCCTATAAGAAGGCCATCTATTATTTAAATCCGTTGTAAAAGCTGGATGAAAATTTAATTGTTCTGGGTCTACTCAATTTTCAACAAAAATTCTTTCTATCAATTTTCTTAAAATAAATATACCTTTTTCTGGATTAACATTATCTTTTATAAAAATTTTCTCTGCAATAGGATCTATATCATAATCTTCAAACAAAGACAAAAAGGCTTCATATAAAGGAAGTTTTTTTATTTCAGTATAATAATTATCAATACAAGAAATATCTCAATTACTATAAGATTTTTTAATTTCTTTTAATTTTTTCACATAATCTTTTAAAAATTTAATATCAAAAAACTTACTTTCCCATTCATAATTTACTCAAGCAGTAGGAGAAATATCAAATTTAACTTTTTTCAGAGCTTTCCTTCAAATTTTTAAGTAATAAGCACTAACTAATTGTTCAATTACTCTATTAAAAATTCATTGCCAACCAGCATGAGTTAAAGAAATAATTTCACCATTATTATAATTACCACAAATAGCAGCACAATCTGCAACTGCACCACCTAAAGCAACACTTTTAATACCCAATTCTTTCATTAAATCATAAGTTCAATATATAACTGCATTATCATAGTATCATAGATTTCACCATCATCTAATTAAAGTAACTGGTTCAATATCATTTTTATTTTGTATAATTTTAATATTTTGAGCTGGCTTTTTAAAATTCACCCATAATAATAAATCTGCAATAACAGGTCTTAAATTTAATAAAAGTTTTTCTAGTCTTTTAGAAGGATTTATCTTTTTTCAATTTTCAGTAATTCAATCAATATTATAAGCTAAGTTATCTCTGACTTTTCTTAATAAAAGTCAAATACCATCACAAACTACTTGATTAGAATAAACTTCTCAAATTTCTTCCCTTGAATAATATCCATCTTCATCAATCTCCTTTATTTCAGGTCAAAAATAATATTTTTTTCTTTTACCTAACAAAATTTCAACCTGCTGAATTCTAATCTCTATATTTTGTAAGAGTTTTTCTGCTTTTTCATAATGGTTTTTCTGAGAATCTAACATCATAAACTGCATTAAAAACTAAAAAATGCCAAAAATTAACTTTATTTTATTTTTGTTTATCTAAAAAATAGATATTAAAATAACCTTATATGTCAAGATTAAATCACTACAAATTTACCAACATTTTTAATGTAACTGCCATATTCATTAAAAATTTTATCCTTAGAAAGATTATCTAAATTTCAAACATTTATTAAAAGCCTTTTAGCTCTTGTTATAGCTACATTTAGTCTTCTATAATCTACTAAGAAACCTAATTCTTTATTTCTAACCCAAGAAATAATTATCACTTCTTTTTCTCTTCATTGGAATCAATCCACAGTATTAATTTCTATATTTGAAATTTTTTGTTTTAAAAATTGGACTTGTGCTGAATAAGGAGATATAATTCATATATTATCCGCAGATAATCAAAAATTCAGCAAATCATTAACTAGATTTTTAATCAATTCTATTTCCTCCAAGTTATAAATAGAATTAGTTATTGAATGTTGTTGTTGATTTCACTTAACATTAAACCAATATAAAACTTCATCAGACCTAAGAAAATTACCTTCTTTTTCTCAGATTAAATCTTTTAAAGAAATATTTTTTACAAAATCTGCTGTTTTTAATTTTCATTTATAAAACATTTTATTTGGAAACTGCATAAGAGTTTCATTCATACGATATTGAATCCTCAACAAAGAATAAATATCTGAATCTTCCTCAAACAAATTAATCAATCTTTCAAACATACTTACTTGTAAAGGTTTAGCTTTGTCAGATAAAACTGTAGGAGGTAATTGTTTATGGTCTCCTCCAATTATAAACTTATCTGCTAATAAAATCGGAAGTAAAGTAGAAGGCTCTGTAGCTTGTGTTCCTTCATCTATTACTGCAATATCAAAATGCTTATCTTTTAAAAAGTCCGAAAAGCACATTGTATTGGTAGATAATACTATTTTAGCATTATTAACAATATCATCCTGAATTTGTTGCTTTAAAAATTCTCTTTCTTGGAATATTTCATTTATTTGCTCTTGGATTTTTAACCATTTAGACATTTGGACAATAGTTTTAGATTTTACACCTCTGTAAGATTTTCTAACCAAAGCAAAGTAATGTATTTGGTCATCTGTCATTCATCTTTTAATAGACGGATTAGGTCTTTTATATGCTAATTGTTGTTTTTTTAGTTTATCTATCTGAATAGTAAGTTGTCTAACTTTTTTATAAGAAGGGTGCTTTTCTATTAAATCGTAAATAGTAAGAGCTTTATCAGAAATTTTATCTATTAATCTCGTATAAGGACCAACTCTTACAATATCTCATTCTTTTAAAAAATCATACTTTGCAAGTCTTGCTAAAATATTATCTACTGCTGTATTTGAATCTGCAGTTACTAGAACTTTTTTTCATTGATTTATATTTTGTAAAATAGTTTCTACTAAAGTAGTAGTTTTACCAGTTCAAAATGGTCAATGAAGCAATAAAAAATACTTAAAAAACATTGATTTAATTACAAAATCATACTGAAACTCATTAATATTCTTATTTGCTAAATTAATATCTAAATTGTCTACTTTGTCTAAATTTTTTACTTTAGGCTTTTTAAGTAAAACTATTTTATCTTTTTGCCAATCCCAATTTTCTATCAAAAATTTATAATTAAATTTCTTATAATTTTTTCTTAACCTATCTAGTCATTCCTCTTGTCTTTTAAAAGTAACATCATTTACAAATAAATGCAAATCAATATTTGTTTTTTTAACCCACACAGGATAAGGCTTATTAACCCATACATCTATAAATTGTTTTCAAACAAAATCTACAATACCCAATGGCATTTTTTCAATTTGTTCCTGAAATTTTTTTAATCAGTTATTTTTAAATTTATAAAAAAAAGAAGGAAGTAAAACAACAACATCCTGTTCTTTGATCTGAGTTTCAAATGGTTGTTTTTTTCAAAATCTAATTAAGCTAATATCATCCAAGTCCTTCAAAACTTTTCACTTTAAGCCGATAACAGCTTTTTGCCTTTTTTCTCTAGATTGTCAAAGTTTATAAATTTCTTCTATATGAAGGCTTTTTTCCTCATTTCTTTCAATTTCAATATATTTTTTCCAGAAATTAACATAGCTTTCAATAGCACTCATAAAAACTCCTTACAAATAAAGTGCCATTGTTTTATGGATTTTTGTTAGAAATTCCATTATTTTTGATATCATTTTTTAAATTATTTAAATCTACTTTACCTGTACAACTTAAAACTCTTCTCGTATAACCATATCCCTACATTGCATAATAAACTTCTTCGAAAACTAATTGTTTTAAATCATCAGGAAAAGAAAGAAAAATTTTCATATACTTATCAAAATCCCGGTTATTTCATACTACAAAAGGTACTTTAATTTTTCATTCTTTATATAATTCAATAAATTCCTCAAAATATTTAGCAACTGATTTAACTCCTTCTGGAAATATTGATTTCTCATCTGGATCAATAGGATCTAATTCACATTTTTTTCATTTTTCTTTAACTAGTTTTTCTTGGATAAATTGTTCAAAAGCTGGAGTTAAAACATAGTAAAAGAAACCTTTAACTTTTCATAAATTTTTTTCATATCATAATTCTTTTAATCTTTTATCTAT
>CAZVAP010000043.1:0-4092 GCA_964625125.1 uncultured Candidatus Peribacteria bacterium
GAATGAGTATTAAATAAATTTAGTTATTCAAACCAGGAAAAATTTTTATATGTAGAAACTAATTCTGAATTTAAAAAAAATATTTCAAAAATTGAGAAAAAATATAAAAAATGGTTAAACGATATTAAATTAAGAACAAGAAAAGATCCTACCACTTTTCCTTTCTTTTTAAATGATTTAGATTCAAGTTTTTTATTTCCAGCAATTACAAGTTACTTACTAATACATTTGGCTTTAATTTGAAAAGAAAATGAAATTAAAAATTGTAATATAAAATGATATGGATTTTCAAGCTTAGAAGTAAAAATCTCAAAAAACAAGAAAATAGTAAATTATAAACAACAAAAAAGAAAGATAAAAATAAAAAAAATTACAGTAAACAAAAATAAAGAAAGAATTTGTAGACTAATCTTACTAGAAAAATAATTATTTTTTAATTTTTCAGAAAATTCTTATATCAGAAATTTGCTCAAAAATTGGACTTTTTATTTCTATGCTTTCAAAAGGGATATCAATTATTTCTCAAGTTTCTTCATCAATAAAATGTAAATGAGGTTTATCTAAAGTTTCATAGTAAGTTGTTTTATTAATATTTTCAATTTTTCTCATTTTTCATTCTTTTACTAAAAAATTAACACTTCTATAAACAGTAGCAATTCAAACTTTAGGAAATTTTTTCTTTAATTTATTAAGTATTTCTTCTACTGTTAAGTGATTATTATAACATATTTCTAAAATCTCCTCCATATACATAGGCTTTTTCATTTTTTTGTATTTTATAATAAAGTTTATTTACTTATAATTTTTTGTGCTTAAAAGTCAACTTAAAACAATAATGATAATTATTATCATTTTCTATTGAAAAAGTAAATTTAATATTTATTATAAAATTACATCATTAAAAGGTGTTTTATATCATAAATTAAATAATTATGGAAAACTTAGAAATGTTGGATACACAAGCTATTAACATTCCTTTAATTGGAGAAGATGCTCCTGAATTTAAAGCTCCTTCAACACAATGACCAATTAACTTTCCAGAAGACTATAAAGGTAAATGGGTAGTTTTATTCTCACACCCAGCTGACTTTACACCAGTTTGTACAACAGAATTTATTAGCTTTCAAAAACACTTAGATGAATTTAAAAAGAGAAATTGTGAATTAATTGGATATTCTGTAGATGGTGTTCATTCTCATATTGCTTGGGTAAAAAATATCAAGGAAAAATTTGGTGTAGAAATTCAATTTCCAATTGTAGCTCATCCAAGTATTGCATATAAATATGGTATGTTACAACCAACTGCAGATGATTCTCATACAGTAAGAGCTGTATTTATTATTAATCCAGATGGTAAAGTAGCTGCTGTATTGTATTATCCATTATCAAATGGTAGAAATATTAAAGAGATTTTAAGATTAGTAGATGCTCTACAAGTTACTTACAATCATGGTAGAGCTACTCCAGCTAACTGGCCAGAAAATGAATTATTTGGTGATAAAGTTATTGTTCCACCTGCTGAAAGCTGTGAACAAGCTCAAGAAAATATGGAAAAATATGAATGTAAGGACTGGTATATATGTACAGATGAAAACCCTAATAAATAAAACTATTTAAAACTGTTTTAAAGCTGGCAAATATGCCAGTTTTTTTTGACAAGCAAAAATATTGTTGTATAATTAAAATATTTAAATTTAAATTATTTTTAAATGGATATAAAAGAAAAATTAAAAACAACTCTATTGATTCCTAAATCACTTAAAGATAAACTTTTAATGATGGATAAATGGCCAGAAGAAATAAAAATTATACTTGAAGAAATTTTTAAAAAATACGGAAATAAAGAAAATAAAGTAAAAACTTCTATAAAACTAATTATAGCAAATACTTATGTAAAAACTCTTAAAGATATTGAAAAAAATACCAAAGTAAAAGAAAGTGAAGAGTTAAAATTAATAGAAGAAAAATTATCAAAACTTTAGTTTATAAACAAAAACAAAAATGTCTCCTGAAAATGAATCAAGAATCTATGAACAAGAACAATGAACAGAACAACAAGAAAAAATAAAAAAAATAGAAAATAACAATTTAAATATAGAAAATTTATCAAAAACCATTCAAAACATAGAAGATAAATTATCAAGACTTTGAAATAATAATGAATCTGCTAAAGATTTTTTCATAAGAAATATGAATGATTATTTGCAAAATAAATATGGCTGTAAGTTTGAGAAAGCAACTATATGATGAAAGGAAGAAATTATTTTGGTTTTTGATAAAGATCAGTTAAACAAAATAAATGAATTATCCAATAAATTAAAAATTAATAATGATTGAGAAATTTTTATAGATGAAAATAATGATTCTAAAAAAGATCCAGATGAAATATGAGTTAAAATTGAAAATTGAAAAATAGAAAGTGATAGCATTTATGTTAGTAAATCTGAATTAGAAAACTCAAAAAAAGATGTTTGATTTTGAAAAATAGAAAACAGAGAATGAGTTTTGCACACTGAAAAGATGTGAAAAATAATATATGAAAATGGAAAAACATATTATGAAGTATGAAATCATTGAGACTATTTAGCTGTACCAGCTAGATTGTTGGCTAGTATTTCTGATGAGTTTTTAGGATGAATATCTATGGAAGAGATTAAAGAAAAAATTAAAGATTTATGATACAATAAAACAACTTGAGAATTTAAAAAGCTTGATTGAGGAAATAATGATGGTTTTGAAAGAGTATGAGATTTTAATTCTTCTGAATGGGAAAAAATAGTAAAACCTTGAAATAAAATAGATTTAGATAGTTTAGCCACTGCTTTATGAGTTGTAAAAGTAGAAAATACAAAAAAAATAGATACAAAAGAAACAAATAATAATATTGATTGGTGAAGATTTTATATTTCTTCTGAATGAGAAATATGGGATGTACCAGATAGTTGGACAAATGTTACTTATAAATGATATACTACTACAATAAATACAGATTGAAGTAAAATTACAATTTGAGCAAAATCTATGTATGATTTTCAAGATAAAGAAAAAGGATTAGAATGAAAAAATACTTTTTCTATAAAAGAAAAAGTAAAAGTATGAGATAAAGAGGCCTTCTTGCTTGTTTGAGAATGATATTGAGAAAAACTTAATACAAAAAATTTTACTCAAATAGAAGAAGTAAAAAATTTATTTAATAACAAAAAAGTAGAAGCTTGGCTTGTGTTACCTTGAAAAAATGGAGAAGCAACTATAACAGAGGTATGAGATGAAAGAGTTCATACTATGATAGAAACTTCTGATAAAGTTGAAAGATGAGAAGATAAAGATCATCCAATAGTTTTAGAGTGAAAAAAGTATATTTTCTCTTGAGAAGTTAATGGTTTTATAGATTTTGGAGAAGTAAAATTTGATCAGAATTCAGAAAAAACAGATTTTTCAAAAGTAAAAATTAAATGAATTACAGAAAAAAATTTTAATGAGGTTTTCCCTTGATGAAAATGATTTTTAGAAGTAAGTTGACATTTGGTTAAAGTAAGTTTGGATAAAGGTAAAAAGATAAAATTTGAAGATTTATGAAAAAATAAAACAGCAGAATACAATATAGGAAGTGTTAGCTTGTTTTCAGAAGATTTTTCTTGATTTGAATATGATAAAAAAAGTTGATATATGAAATTTCCAGAACTTCTAGGATGGGGGAAAATTGAAGGTACTTTAGATAAAAAAAATAAAAAAATTATTTTATGAGAAGAATATAAAATTGGTAATAAAAAAATTAGCATAGATTTATCTAACTTATTTAAAGAAAAAAAAGTTAAACCTTCAGAAATACAATCAGAAATTATATATTGATTAATTTTTCTAGAAAAATCAAAAGATACACTTAAAAACAATAACCTATGAGAGAGCTCAATTAAAATAAGAGAAAAAGAAATCTTTATTCCTTCGTTATCAAATGAAAATAAATCTAAAATTGAAAACTTTATAACTGATCCTAAAAACAAAGACTTGTTTACAAAACAAAAGCAAGAAAATGAAAAAACTTACATAATTGATCAAATAAAAAAAGATATTGAAAATGCTCTAAAACCTAGA
>CAZVAP010000044.1:0-3819 GCA_964625125.1 uncultured Candidatus Peribacteria bacterium
TGCTTCTTTTTTCATTTTTAAATTTTATTAATTAAAGAAAATAGCACTAATATAAACCTAGTGCTAATAATAGACTTTTTTTATTTCTTTTCAACAAAAAATAATTATTCTTTTATCAAGAATTTACTAAATATTTAAACCAATGGAAGATATTAATTTTTACCTTAAAAGAAATTATAAAATCAAAAGCATAACTACTCAGTATAGCAGCTTTTTACATGTGGAACTATATTTTTTAATAAGGAATTTTTCATTTAAAAAAATTTGAGAAATTGAATTTAGAACAAAAAATAACCTTATCGAAATATTTTTTATCGAAACAATATTTTCTCAGCCAAATAAAATAAAATGAGCTTGAAAAGAAATCTTATTAAATTTTATAAAAAAATATAAAAACTTAGGATATAAAGGAATAATAATTCAAGAAATTTTACCTGAAAATACAGAATTTTTTACAAAAAGCTTAAAAAATATCAACTATTTCTTTAAGTGAAAAGATATTTATATTTATTTTTCATAAAAACTCTCATTAAATGCAGCAAATAAAACAGAAGAAGTAGCATCCAATATTTGTTTAATTTCACATCCAAGTAAATATTGTTCAGGAGTTTTCTCTCAATGATTAATCACTAATTTAGAATCTTTTTTAAACTTTAATTGCTTTACAAATTTTATAATATCTGCTTGATCTGCATGACCTGAAAAACCTCTAAAAGAATAAATCTTAGCATTTATTTTAACTTTTCCTAACTCCGGAACTAAAATTTCTTTTACTTTATCAACAAAAATTTGTCCTCCCAAAGTTCACTCTCATTGATATCCCATTGAGATAAATAAAGCATTAGAATTCTGTAAATAGTCTAAATAATTTCTAATAGTTCATCAATCCATCATTCCACCACTACAAATAAGAATTGCTGAATTTTTATATTTATCAAATAAATTTCTTTTATTTTTTCAAGAACCTGAGATAGCTCTTTTAAATAAGTTTTTAGAAATTTTTAGTCAAAAGTTTCTCTTAACAATAGATGTAATTTGCTCTATCGTTTCTGAATGAACATAAATAGGAATTTTAGGAATATCTCAATTTTTTATTAATTCAGAAAGTAATACCATTAATTCTTGGGCTCTACCTTGGACAAATACAGGAATTATTATTTTTCCATTTTTAGAAATAGTCTCATTAAGTACTTTTACTAAGTCATTTTTTTCTTTTTCAAAATCATTATGGAACCTTCCTGCATAAGTAGATTCTATCATATACAAATCAAATTTTTCCTTTGGAATTTCTGGTCTTCACCATAAAGATGGATTTTTATATTTTCCTAAATCTCCTGAAAATCATAAAACTATTTTCTTATTATTTTTTCAATTTATAGTTAAAATAGCTTGAGCAGAACCAGGTAAATGACCTGCTGAAATAAATTTTAAAGTTATTCAAGGCAATATTTCAACTACTTGGTTATAATCAATTCAATTTACTTTTTGAATAAGTTTATTTAAGTCATGTATATCAAAATATTTCTTTTCTTCATCCTCAACACATTCTAGCTCTTTCTCTATTTCCTCAATAACACTTAATAAATCATCTTGATTTTCTTTTCAAGAAACTTTATCCAACAGAGATTTAAGATTATTTACTTTTCTCATTAATTTATTTTTATTAGTATTTTCATTTTTAGGTTGCAATTTTATCACATCCTTTAACATAGGCCAAAGCAGCTGTTTTGAAACTTTGGTTGTCCAAATAGTTCAATTAAATTCATCTTTTGATAAAAACAATAATTTTCAAATATGATCAACATGTGTATGGGTAACAAAAGCTACATCTAATTTTGAAATATCAAAAGGCAAAATTTCATTATATTTTAGTTCCTTCTGACAACCTTGAAACATTCAAAAATCAATTAATATTTTATATTGCTGTTTACCCATTTTAATTGTTAAAATAGTAGCAGAACCAGTTAAGCTAACTCATTTTTCTTTTTCTCAAACTCATCCAAAAAATTGTAATGAAACACCTACACCATGCTTTTTAAAATCAATGTAATTTTTTCTAGGCAAAGTATCTATTATTTTTTGCATAATTTTAAAAAAGAAATAAACATAGTATATATTTATTAATTTCTCTTGACTTTTCAAATTAAAAATCTAGCATCTTATTAGATAAGGTGCTATTTATATCATAACTATAATAACCATGACACAAATTTACGGAAAAGTAAACCAACCAGAGGATATCAGAAGAATAAATTGTATCATTAGGGATGAAATGTTAAATGTAGAAACAGAAGAACAATTAACTGATCTTAAAAAAAGAAGTGATTATTTATGCACTCTAACTTACTCTCCATTTTGGAAAAAGAAATTTTGACCTATGATAGAACAATTAAGAGAAATTGCTTTAGAAGAAAACAGAATTACAGTAAGATTAGCAAACTATATTTCAACTTATAAAAATTTTAACAAAACTTATGATGCTTGGGGAGAAGATAATGAAACAATTGAACAAAAATTAGAAAATTTACCAAAACAAATAATTGAAGAACTTACTGAAACTACAATTGAACTCAAACTATCCCCAGAAATACTAGATGATATAAGAAAAAGTTATTGTAAAATTAGAGCTTGAATGATTCTAAGTAAATCAGAAATTCAACTTACATTACTTAAAAAGCAATCAGACCTTATAAAAGCAATTGTATATACTCAAGAATTTAAAGAAAGATTTGAAGAAGAATACGATAAAGTTTTACAATTAGTAAATAAAGAGGAAGAAAGAACAATTAAACTAGCAAATATAATTGCTGAAATTAACAAGTATGAAATAAACTATGAAATTTGGACAGAAGATGCAGTAGAAGAAAATGAAACACTAGAACAATACATTGAAAATTTACTAAAAGAAGAAGAAAAATCAGATACTTATATACCAACAGAAGCAAAATATAGGCAATGAACTACTTATTGGTTAGTATATGATCATCCAACAAGAAATAGAAAATATGCAAAAAGAATTTATTTTTCAGGAAGTATAAAAAATATTACATTAGATTGACCAGGTATGTTTGAAAATAAATTTGGAAAGAAAGTATATGGAGTTAAAATAACTTATTACACTTATGTAAGACCTACTACTATCCACAGAAACAATGTAGAAATTCATCTACCTGAAAGATGGGTTAAAAAAACAAAAGTTGTAGAATTACCAAAATGAGTAAAAGAAGTTCAATTGCTAGAAACTAGACCAGAATTTGCCTATCCTGTAGCTTAATTCTTAATTCTAAAAAAAATGACTATAAATCGTTTCCCAAAAATGGCAGCTTTACAAAGATTTAGAGCTGAGAAATTAGGTTATCCACAAGACTTAGCAAAAGCCATTTGAATAGCAGAAGCTACAAAGTATGCTATATTTAAAAATTTTGCTTTATCTAAAAAAGAAAGCATTGAAAAAAAACTTATAAACACAGGGAAAGTAAAAAATTATGAAGAATTAAACAATCTAAATTTTGATGAAAATTTTAAAATTCACTTTAAAAATAATCTCCCATTTGTAGGTTGAAAACTTTTTAAACCGGAAGATTATGATAAATATTTCAAAAAATTTACTCCTGAAATTACTAATCAAATAGAAAACTGGGCAAAAAATATTATACATCAAACTCCAGAAGAAATCTTAAAAAATGAATCAAAATTTTTCAATCAAGTTTGGAAAAAAGTAAGAGATGACCAAATTATAAAATAAACCTGCCAATTTAGGCAGGTTTTTGATTTAATATAACCTTTTGATGCAGCTCATTTAATATACCTTTATAATCA
>CAZVAP010000045.1:0-3576 GCA_964625125.1 uncultured Candidatus Peribacteria bacterium
AATTGATTCAAAAATAATTGATTCAAAGACAATTTACTATAGCAGGCTCTTAAAGCCTGTTTTTAAAATTCTTTCTTGAAAATAAACATCTTATGTTTATAATAGCACTACAATTATTTAAGTGATATTTAATTTTTAAGTATTTTAAGGAATGGATTTTGATCCAAAGAAAAATTACTATGAAATATTAGGTGTTTCAGAAACTGCAGATGAAAAAGAAATTAAAAAAGCTTTTAGAAAACTTGCTATGAAATATCATCCAGATAGAGCTCCTGAAGGAAAAAAACAAGAGTATGAAAAAAAATTTAAGGAAATAAATGAAGCTCAGGAGGTTTTAACAGACCCTAAAAAGAGGCAGCTTTATGATGCTTATAGGAAAGGTGGTTTTGATTTTGGAGGAATGTGAGGATTTGGTCAGTGAGATGTTTTCTTTTCAGGAGGAAATTTTGATATAGGTGATATTTTTGGAGATTTTTTTGGTGATATGTTTGGTGGTGTTAGTTGAAGCAGGAGAAAAAGTTCTTGACCAAGAAGAGGTGATGATATTGTTTTAAATTTAAAAGTAGATTTTGAAGATATTTATAATGGAGCTACTAAAAAAATAAAATATAAAAGATATAAACCATGTGAAGTTTGTAAAGGTTCGTGAATTGATCCTTCAAGTAATCCTCAAACTTGTCCTACTTGTAAATGAACTTGATATGTAATTCAAACACAAAGGACTCCATTTGGAATGTTTCAATCACAATCGGTTTGTCCTACTTGTAAATGAACTTGAAAAATTTGAGAAAAACCTTGTTCTGTGTGTGGCTGAAAGTGAGTAACTTTACAAGATGAAATAATTGAGATTAAGATTCCTGCTGGTATAGATCCTGGAACTAAACTTAAATATCCTGGTATGGGTCATTATGGTTATAAAGGAGGTCAGCCAGGTGATTTGTATGTAAATATTATTTTAAATGAAAATTCTAAATGGAAAAAATCTTGATATGATATAATTGTAGAAAAAGAAATCCCAGTTATAGATGCTATATTATGAGGAGAAATGGAGGTAGAGTTACCTGATAAAAAAATAAAAGTTAAAATACCTAAATGATTACAACCTGGTGAAAATATAATTGTTCCAAATCAAGGTTTTAAAAAGGATGGAGGTTTCCTTTCTGGTAAATGAGATTTAATTATAAAACCAATTATTAAAATACCAAGAACATTATCAAAGGAAGAAAAACAGTTATACGAAAAAATTAAATCATTACAAAAATAAGCCTAGGGACTTCCCTAGGTTTTTATTTAACTACATTATGTGTATAAATTCATATAAACCATATACTTATTAGCCAACTTATTCATATTACAATTAGAGCAATACTAGCAATTTTGACAATTTTAAATCATTTTTTAACAGCTTCTTCTGTTTTATCTATAAATACTAAGCTAAAGCCATAGGCCAGGCTTAAAAATGCTATAAAAGCAGTTATTGCTAAAAAGTAATTTATAACTTTTGATATATAATCACTAGCAGGAGTATCTTTGTTTATTTCTTCATCTCAAATATAAGTTTCTCCTATTTTTTTTATAGCAGAATTGTCAGAATTTACAAAATCTTCATAAGAAGTAGGATTGGAAACTTCATAAGGAAAATCATCACAATAGCTTCGTCCTATTAACAATAGACTAAATAAACCTACAATTATTAATTTTTTCATTTAAATTTTTTAAATTATAAATTTTGAGTGTTTACATTTATAAAATGGAAAATAAGGTTTACTATAAGGAAACTTACTCCAATAGCTATAATTGCAATAGTGTAATTTTTTAAATTTGTAAAAGCTTCTTTTTGTTTGTTTTCATCTCAAGCTCAAGTAATAACTATAAAACCATCTTTAATTATTAGTATAATTACTATTAATGCTATTAGTCAAAGAAAATAATTTATCCATTTACTAATATAGTTTAGAGTGCTTTCTTGTTTATCATCATTTGTGTCTACAGGAGCATTTACAATACCATCTGCTCATTCTATTGCAGATTTTGTTCAAGCATTTAAAGGGTCATCTAAGTTTTGAGTATCAATTACTTGATTTTGATCTTTTGTGTAAATTTTATCTTTGTCATCTTGCCAAGTATATCATGCAAATACACTTGTAGAAATAATAAGAAGAGTTAAGGAAATAATTAGCTTTTTCATTATTTTCTTAGTAAAATCTTAAAAAATCAAGATACATAATGTAGATTCATAATCACATTAAAACTACAAAGAACATTATATTTATGTAATTTTCAATTTCCAAATATTTTTTTGGATTAAATTTTCCTATATGCATAATTAATGTTGTTAATATTCTTCCTCAGTCTAAAGCTGGTATAGGTAATAGGTTAAATATAGCTAGAGCAAGTGAAATACTTCCTATAAATGCTATATATTCCCATATTCAAATGTTTAAGATGTATTTTCAAATTGCAATTGCTCCTACAGGTCAGCTCATATTTTCTAAGGCTTGTTTTGGCTGTCAGTGAGTTAGCTTATAAAATAAAAGTTTTAATCATTCAAATGTAAGAATAGTTTCTTCTTTAATTTCTTTTAGTGAGGCTAAAGTAGCTTGAGGAAAATTCATTTTAAGTGGTTTAATTTTTTGATTTCAGTTAAAATAAATTCATAAAATACAGCTGTTTTGTGGGCAAGTTCAAGTAAGAGAAATTTCTTTATTGTTTCTTTGTATCTGAATTGTAATTTTTTGTCATATAAGTTTTTTCAATGTTGCACTTATATTTGCTGTATTTACAGGAATATTGTTTATGGATTTTATAATATCTCAAGTATGAAAATCTATCTTATTTGATAAACCATTAGGTATTTTAATTATTCAATCTATTTTAACAGGTTGTTTACTAGCTTTAATGTATCATACTTTTTGTGCAAAACTTGTAGTAGGAAATAAATAACTTTCAGCAGAAAAATTGTTTAAATTATCTGGGATAATGAAAATAGGTTTTATTCAATGCCAAAATGCTATAGTAAATAATACAAAAGCTATTATTAAGTTTGCTAAAACTCATCATAAAAGAATTAAAATTTTTTGCCATAAAGGCTTACTATGAAATGAATCTGAGTCAAAAATTTCTTTATCATTTTTAAAGTTTTCTCATTTTGGTCTTATAAAACCTCCTAATGGAATTGCATTTAATGTATATTCAGTTCAATCTTTATCTTTAAATAAAGTTTTTATTTTAGGTGGTATTCATATTCAGAATTCATACACTTTTACTTTAAATTTTTTTGCAAAGAAAAAGTGTCCAGCTTCATGTAGTAAAATTAAAATCAAAAAGCCTATTATTCATATTATGATGTACATTTGTTATTTATAAATGTGTAAAGTGTATTTTAAAATATTGATTTTTAGTTTTAAAACAATAAGGATTGTAAAAATTTTACAAAAAAATTAAAGTGATTATAATTGTGATTAATTCTATTTTTACTTTAATTAATTTGTTGTTTATGAAAAAATTAAGTGAAACTTCTGTTTCAGAACCTTCTAATATAGAGGACTTAATAAAGATAATTTCAGGCATTTCTAG
>CAZVAP010000046.1:0-3332 GCA_964625125.1 uncultured Candidatus Peribacteria bacterium
AATAGGATTTCTCTGCATTAAATCAGCAACAGAATAATCAGAAAGCCAACTATCAGATAAAATTTTAATATTTTCTCAATTCGTATTCTTGATAGTTAGTAAAAGCTCTGAATGTCCTAAATAATCTATTTTCATTTCATAAATTTTTTTAATTCTTTTAAATCAATACTAGAACAACCTGCTAAAAACATAGTTATTGCAAATAATTTTCATGGATTTTTTCTTAGATCTTCATCAAACTCATCAAAGGTATACTCTTTTAATTGATTTTTACAAAATTTATTAAACTTTTCTTCTCAAAGTTTAAGTTTTAAAATTTTTAAAATCATTTTCTTTCTAAATAAAAAATCTTCCAAGTTTTTTTTTTGAAAATTCCAAAATATATTTGTTATATTCAGACTGAATCTTCCTAACAAAAGGGAAATATTTTAATAAAATATTTTTATCAAAAACTTCTGTTAAAATTTGAGCTCTAAATCTCCTAATATATTTATAAGTTACTGGGGGTCAATTATCATCTTCTAATTCCACTTCTAAAGGACAACCTTCAATTATCTTTCTTAATTTTTTCAATTTCATTCTTTAATCTTTTGAGATAAAAGCTTTTGAATAATTTTATTTTCCAATTCATTATAAATAAATTTTTCAATTCATCTTACTCAAGACCCCTCTTTTTCAACTTTTTCTAATAAATTATCAATTTCTTTAGATGAAATTCTAGGAACATTAACTCATTTTTTATTTTTCCATAGTTTTTTATATTCAGAATAGTATTTTTTAAATATTTTTTCCAAAGTATCTTTTTTAACTGGGTTAAAGAAAACAATCTTATCTAACCTATTTAAAAGTTCTATAGGGAATAAATTCTTTACTTCATTTAAAATAAGCTCTTTTTTTTCTTCAGAAAGTCAAGTATTTTTATCTTCAGATGTATCAAAACCTACTTTAGTAATATCTTTATTAAAATATTCTGCACCTAGATTAGAAGTTAAAATCACAATTGTATTTTTAAAATCTACTTTTCTTCATTTATTATCTTCTAAATAACCTTGGTCCAATATTTGAAGTAATATATTTAAAACTTGAGGAGAACCTTTTTCTATTTCATCAAATAAAACTACTGAATATGGTTTTTTTCTTACTGCTTCTGTTAAAATACCTCATTCTTCATAACCTACATAACCTGCTGAAGCTCAAATTAATTTAGAAGAAGAAATACTCTCAGAATACTCAGACATATTTATTTTGATTAAAGCTTTATCGTCATGAAAGAAATATTTAGCAAGCAATTCAGCTAAATAAGTTTTACCAACACCTGAAGGTCATAAAAATAAGAAAGCACCTATTGGCTTAGTTTTTTCAACTGGGGAAAGTTTATTCCTTATTAAAGCAGAAACAACTTCTTTTACAGCTTCTTCTTGTCAAATAATTTCCTTATTAAGTTGATTTTCTAAATCAGTTAAAAATTCTAATTCAGATTTAGATAAAACTTTACTTGATATGCCATATTTTTCAGCAACTACCTTATCAATATCTTCTGCTGTTAAAGTAGGTCTTAATTCTTTTGGAACACTAGAAGCTGACTTAATTTGATGTATTTGCTCTTGTAATTTTTTAATCTCATTTTTATAATCTGCAGCTTCAAAATAATTTTGTTCTTCTATAGCTTGCTGAATTTTCTTTTCTAAATTTTCAATTTTATTTTCTAATCTTTTAATTTTAGTTTTAGCTTGTTTAGACAAGGAAAAAGTAGATTTTCTTGCAGCAGCTTCATCAATTAAATCAATTGCCTTATCAGGTAAATGTCTATCTAAAATATATCTTTTTGATAAATAAACTGCTCTTTCTACAGCTTCTTTAGTAATATTAACTCAATGAAAATCTTCAAACCTATATTTAATTCATTCTAGCAATTTAATTGCTTCTTCTTCAGAAGGCTCTTCAACTTTAATTAATTGAAATCTTCTAGTTAAAGCTGGATCTTTTTCAATATACTTTTGATATTCATTAAAAGTAGTTGCACCAATTAATGTAAGCTCTCACCTTGCTAAATAAGGCTTCAATAAATTAGCAGTATCTGCACCTCATTCTGCATTTCAAGCTCAAATAATTGTATGAATTTCATCAATAAACAAAATTATATTGTTTTCAGGATTAGTAGCCTCTGAAATAACCTGCTTAAGTCTAGCTTCAAACTCACCTCTATATTTTGTTCAAGCTACTAAACTACCCATATCCAACATATAAATTTTCTTATTTTTAAGCTTATCAGGAACTTTTCCTTCTACAATTCTTTGAACTAATCCTTCTACAATAGCTGTTTTACCAACTCAGGCTTCACCTACCAACAATGGATTATTTTTTGTTTTTCTTAAAAGAGTATAAATCACTTGTTTAATTTCATTTTCTCTACCAACAACAGGCTCTAATTTTCCTTCTTGAGCTAATTTATTTAAGTTAACACCAAAAGTATCTAATGCAAGTTTTGTTTTATCATCTGTAGAATTCATCACATCAGTATTTGTATTATTTATATCTTCATCTTCCAAATCAAAATCAGAAAACTCATCAATTGTTTTAAAGAAAATTTCAATGTAATCTTGCTCTTGTTTTATAATATCTATTTTAGAATTAAGAATTTTTAACATCTGTTTTTGTATTTTTTTATCAGAATAAAATTTATCAACTAATCATTTAAAATCTAACATTAACAATAAATCAAGAATACCTACATTTGTTGAAAACTCAATAACTTTTTTCATAGACAATAAATCTATCAGCATTAATAGAGGAACAAAAGCATCATCCTTTAAAGATGAAAGTTTTTCCAATAATTCATAAGTAGATTTTGAATAAACAAATGACATTTGACTTAAGTTAAAAGAAAGATTTGTAGGAAAAACATATTTTTTTGAAAGCATCCTTATAACTCTATCAATATCAAGTCCATAATCTAGAAAAAAGCTTTTTATATCAACAGATAAACTAAATAGGAAAATTAAAGCTAAAAATATTTCTATTTCAGTAATAACTTTTCTTTTATTTTGTTTTGCAAAATATCCTGCAACAACTGAAAGCTTAATAAGTTTATTTAATAATGATTTATCTATTTTCATATATTTTTATTTGAATAATAAAGAGGATTACACCCCAGCTGACACATTTTAAAGATTTTTAAAAGTTTTTAAAGAAATTTTTTAAGCAAAAAAAAACAAAAATTTTTTATTTATTAAGCTTTTTTCCAAACAAACTTTGTTAAGCTAAAACGTATAAAAGTCAATATAAGGAAGATACTTGGGCTAAAGTGCCAAACAAACATTGTTAAGCTAAGC
>CAZVAP010000047.1:0-3300 GCA_964625125.1 uncultured Candidatus Peribacteria bacterium
CTTTTGGTGTGTTTGTAGATATTGGACTAAAAAATGATGGTTTGGTTCATATAAGCCAACTTGCTAATGAGTTTGTTCATGATCCAGCAGATTTTGTTCAAATTTGAGATGAAGTAAAAGTAAAAATAATAAAAATTGATAAGGAAAAATGACAAATTCAGTTAAGTATGAAAGATGTTTAGATTTATATTTATAAAGTTTAATAATGGAGGATTTACTTTTATTATATAAAGAAATTTTTTCACCTATAAAAAATAGTTTTATTGAAAGTGAAAATTGACAAAAACAAAATAAAATTTTGGATTCATTTTTGGATGAATTATGATTACAAAAAAATAAGAAAACCAGGTATATTGCTTATGAAAGGATTGCTAATTTAAAGCCTACTCCTTTGCAACAATATTTGGAATCTACTAAAAATAGTATTAATCAAAATATTAAAGCTTTGAAAGTAGAAATTCCAAATAAATTAAATGATACAGACTATATATTAGATAAAGCTTATAATTGGGTTAAAAATTTGTATGAGTTATATTTTGAAAAATTTTTAAAAGAAGTAGAGGCAAGAAATTTAGTTTCTAGCTATGATTTAGTTTTATTAAAGTGAACTTTTGAGCTTGTAAAATCATTTAATGTTTTTGCTTTTAAACGGCTAAACCATATTAAAAAACAAAATAGAATTTTGGATAAAATGTTTGATTATGATTCTTCTAAAATAATGGCTTATTTGAAAGAAAAGGATTTACTGGAAAAAGATGAAAATTGAAATTATGTAGATAGAAGTTATTCAGTAATAAAATGAGGCAAGCTTTTGTCTTATGCTGAAGCATTTCCTAATGAAATAAATTATATATTTTGAAAAATATTAGATTTTATAGAAAATTTAAAGCAAGTTGAATGACCTTATAAGCAAGAATATATAGATTATTTGAATTTTTTAGGAAAGGCTATTAGTGAAAGAAATATATTTAAAACTTATAAAGCTTGGCAAAATGTGGATATAGCTTGGATGAAGATTAAGTACTACTTTCAAATAGTTCATCCAATGGAATATTATGATGATAAATATAGAAGAGCAGTAGCTCCTGAAATTGATATTAGATTAAAATCAGATAATGTTTTAAAGTCTTCAATTTCACATAGTATAAAATCTATGTGGTGAAAATGGGCTAAAAGCTTTTTAAATGAATCAGAATCTGATATATTTGAAATAACTAATTTGAATTTACAAAATATACAACTTTATATAGGTGAGCCATTAATTTTTGGGTGAAATTATTTAAATTGATTATTTTCTGCTCAAATTGTGCCTAATGATGAGGAAGTATCTGTTAAATATTGAAAAAAAATTTTTGCTTTTCCTTCAAAAGTTCGTGAAGATATTTTATTATCTCCTGTAGAAAAGATTATAAAGTATACTTTAGGAGATGATTTTATTGATACATATTTTGATATTGTGAAAAATGAAAAATTATTTTATAAAATTTATGATGTAGAAACTATTTGACATGAGTTTTGACATGCACTATGGATGGGACAAGATACAGAAATTTTAATGAATGAAAAAACTTGAAATTTTAAGAATATAGAAGAATTTAAAGCTACTTCGGGAGGTTTGGTAAGTTATTTTGAGTCAATTAAAAATAAGGAATTAGAAAATATTGATTTTTTGAAATCTATGCTGGTAATTCATATTTTTAGGGTTATTAATTTATTAAAATACTACAATACTACTGAAATTTTGCCTTATTATTTTGAATCACTTATACATTTGGATATTTTGTATAATTCAGGTATTTTAAATATATCAAATTTAAAAATAAAAGTTGATTTTGATAAAGAAAATATCCTAAAATTTATTGAAAATTATACTTCTGCTTATAAAAGCTTAGTTAAACTATATGTTGCTAAACTTGATGCAGGTAACTTTTTATCTAACTATGTAGTTTTTGAAAATTGAATTTGATATCCTAAAAATTCTATCTTATATTCTTTTGTAAAGGAAATAATAAAAAAATTTTAACTTAAAAGTTGTTTAGCTAATTTAATTGCTAAATTTTGGTCTATAAAATAAGGAGAAGTGGCTATAAGTACTAATGATGCTTCTTTTATTAAGTTCTTTACTTTATTTAAACTTTTTATACTAGTAGCCATATTGGATTCCCAAAAATCTAGGTCTATGTTTAAAATCTGATCTTTAACTAGATTGTTTGTAATTTCTAAAACAGAATATTCACTTCTTGCTTGGAAAATATTTTCAATAAATCATAGTTTTTTAAGAGGTATTAGATAATTTCCTACATTGGTTCATTCAAAAGTGTATTTTTCTATATCTTCTAGGGTATTTAATTTTGTAGGAATAAACTTTGGTTCCCGCATATCTGAGTGTTGGTCAATATGTATTAAGTTAAGTTTTTTGTTGGTTTCTAAAAAAAATTTTCCAACAAAGTAAAATGCTACATTATGATTATCAAAAATGTATATTTTAGTTTTTCAAATAAATCATTCTAAATAGTATTTTAGTCATTTTTTTGGAAAAAATCTGTTGTCAAAAACTTCTTCAAAAACTATTTTATCTCAAATTTGTAAGTATTTATCTAATTTTTGTTGAGTAATTTGTCCAATATTTTTTATTTCAGGAATGAATAATTTTGGATTAGGATTAAAATTTAACCTTTCTTTATATGATAATGCATTGTTTCAAACAGGTTTTGTAAGATAGTTTCAGAAATACATTTTTTTGTTTTATAGATAAATTTTTGTTATTTTATTAAAAACTTTTGTCTATTAAATATGAAAAATCTTTTACATTGAAAGTGTTTTTGTTTTTAATATTATGAGTTTGTATTTATTTTAATTTTATAGTAAAGAATGTTTAAGTATATTTTTATTTTGTCTTCTTTTTTTATTTTTTATAGTGTAAGCTTTGCAAGCTATGATTTAATACAAAAAACTATTAACTGAAAAAGAGTTAATGTAATAAAAGTAGTATTAGATTGAACTTCTCAAGTAGTTACTTCAATTTCAAATAAAGGAGAGTCTTTGGATGTGTTGGTTAAAAAGGTTTGAGGAGTTGCTGGTGTAAATTGAGCTTATTTTTGTCCTAAGGATTATGGCAATTGTGGTGGTATAGATTACACAAATACTCCTAGGTTTTATGAATGAAAAAATTACTCAAAATATGAAAATGATTTTTGAGTAAATGGGGTATTTGCTTTTGATGATGATTGAAAACCATTTATTGTTATGAATCAGATTTGGGGTGAGGTTCCTGAAAAATTACAGTGATTAAAAGTTAAT
>CAZVAP010000048.1:0-3043 GCA_964625125.1 uncultured Candidatus Peribacteria bacterium
AAATTTAATGTTTAAAACTTTATTAGATGTCTTTGTGATTAGAAGAATTTCAATTAAGATATATGTGATATGAATGACTAAATGAAAGATTTTCTTTAAATTGGGATGAAAATACTATTTTAAAATTATCAGATAGGACAGATAAAGGACAAATTACAAAAAAGCTTACCGAAGTTTCGCCAGATGAATTAAAGCAGGCAACTTTAGAAACCTATACAGATTTTAAGAAGGAGTTTTTAGAAAAAAATTGAAATAAAATTTTAAAAAAGAATTTTACCTTAGCTGATTATATAAATCGTTTGGAGTATGAGTTAAAAGTTATTCATGAAATGGGTTATGATACATATTTTTTGATAGTGCAGGATTATATTATGTATGGTAAAAAACATAATATTGTTGTTTGACCTTGAAGATGATCTGCTGCCTGAAGTTTGTTAGGTTATCTTATTAGAATTACAGAGATTGACCCTCTGGAATATGATTTACTTTTTGAAAGATTTTTGAACCCTGCTAGAGTTTCAATGCCTGATATTGATACTGATTTTGAAGATTCTGAAAGGGATAAAATTTTAGAATATTGTAAGCAAAAATATTGAGTAGAAAAGGTTGCTAATATTTGAACTTATATGACAATGGCAGCTAAAGCTTCTTTTAAAGATGTTGCTAGAGTTTTTTGATTAAGTTTTACCAAAGCTAATCAATTATCTGGTTATATTGAAAAATCTATTTTGAAAAGTTATGAAGAAAATGAAGAATTTAAAAGTTTAGTCGATGAAGATGAAGAGTTAAAAAAAATAGTTAATTTTGCTTCTCGTTTGGAATGAAATGTAAGACAATTATGAGTTCATGCTTGTTGAGTTATTATTGCTCCTGAAAAAATTACTGAATATACTCCAGTTCAATATCCTATAAAGTCAGGCTCAAAAGAAGTTGATTCTACTAGAGTGGTTACTCAATATGATGGGCATTATCTAGAAGATATTGGGTTACTTAAGATGGATTTTTTGTGATTG
Organism: uncultured Candidatus Peribacteria bacterium; assembly: GCA_964625125.1. Taxonomy (GTDB): domain Bacteria; phylum Patescibacteriota; class Gracilibacteria; order Absconditabacterales; family Absconditicoccaceae; genus CAZVAP01. The sequence goes on from CAZVAP010000048.1 coordinate 1,014, forward strand.
AGGAATCTTTCTATTATTAAAAATACTTTGAAAATTTTAAAAGCTAAAGGTTTGATTTGAGGGCAGAAAAGTAAAAATGAAATCGGATGAGGAAGCCAGATGAAATCAGATGAGGGTAAAAAATGAGTTTTGCCTTCATTCTATGAGAAATTTTTTGATTATTATGTTTTTGAACCTCCTATAGATGATAAAGCAACTTATGAAATTTTTCAAAAATGAGATACTGTTTGAGTATTTCAGTTTGAATCTGATGGTATGAGGGCTTGGTTGAAAAAATTAAAACCAACTAATATTGATGATATTATTGCTATGGTAAGTTTGTATCGTCCTTGACCTATGGAATGGATTCCAAATTACATTGATAGAAAACAATGAAAAGAAGAAATTACATATTTGCCAGAAGATGTATATAATGAGTTAGTTAAAAAATATTGAAAAGAAGTAGCAGAACAGCAAAGAAAACAAATTACAGAAGATTTATCTTGATTTATGGATGTTACTTATTGAATTCCTGTATATCAAGAACAACTTATGAGGATAGTACAGGCAATGGCTTGATTTTCTTTAGGTGAGGCTGATTTATTAAGAAGATGAGTTGGTAAAAAAATTAAAGAAGTTATTGAAAAATTGAAAATTGAATTTATTGAGAGAGCTTCAAAATATAAAGATTATAAGGAAGAAGTCTCAAGATTTGTATATGAAAAAATGATAGAACCAGCAGCTAATTATTCTTTTAATAAATCTCATGCTGCTTGTTATGCAATTATTGCTTATCAAACTGCTTATTTAAAAGCACATCATCCAGTAGAGTTTTATGCTGCACTTTTAAGGTCAGTTGAGGAAAATACAGATAGGTTTGCTGAATTACTTGAAGAATTGAAAATTAAATGAATTAAAGTTAAACCAGTTAATGTAAATTATTCTTACAATCATATTGCTGCAGTTGATGATGCTGTAGTAGTCTGATTTTTGGCTATAAAAGGTATTTGATTTGAAGTTTGAGAACATATTGAACAAGAAAGGTTAAAAAACGGACCTTATAAAAATTTGGAGGATTTTTTAACTAGAAATGAGGAGTATATTAATAAAAAAACTTTAGAAGCTTTAATTAAATCTTGAGCTTTGGATGATTTTGAATCAAGGGTAGTTTTGATTAATAATATTGAAAATATTTTAGATTGGCTAAAAAAATCTCAAGTTAAACAACAAACAGCTTGAATGGGGCTTTTTGGAGAGGAAATTTTGTGAAAAGATCCTTTAGTATTGAAGTCAACCCCGGGGTCTAAGGAAACTTTGATGGATAAATTAAAATTAGAGTATGAAGCTTTTTGAACTTTTGTTTCTGCTCATCCATTTGATGGTTTGTATTCCTATATTAAGAAAAAATACAATTTTATAACTCAAGTTGAAGATGAGAAATATGAATGAGATTATATTTTAATTGGTTTTATAAAGGATATTGTTAAAAGTCCTAAATTTTGATGATATTTTATCCAGGTTGAAGATATTACAGGTTCAACCAGGTTTTTTCTAAAAAATGTACCTTGATTAAATAAATTTGATGTTATAGAGATTAGATGACAGAAAAAATGAAAAAGACTTTCAGTTTCAAAAATTTTAAAACTTGATATTGAGCTTTTAATAGAAAAGTTAAAATCTAAATGAAAATATAAAGAAAATGAATTAGTTTCTGTTGTTAGAGCTGAAAGAGGAGATAAAAATAATGCTAGTTTATCAGAAAATATTGTAAATGATCCTATATGTGATACTAATTGTGAAATTAATAATGATAGTGAAATGAAGGATTCTAATTATGAAGATATCTCTATTGATAAGGTTGAATACTATGAAGTATTTATCGAATTACCAGATAATATTGAAGAAATAAATAAGTTAATCGATATGAAAAAGCAAAACCCAACACAAAAAGAATTTGAGTTAAATTGAAAAATTTACTTAATATAAAATGTTGACATTTTTAATTAAAAACATATATCTTAACTCACTTTATTTAGTGAGTTTTTTAGTAT
>CAZVAP010000049.1:0-2399 GCA_964625125.1 uncultured Candidatus Peribacteria bacterium
TTTTTTATACTCGTTTTCATTTATTTCTTTTTTTTCTAGTTTCTTATCTAGAATGATTTTTTTTGCTCTTTTAGTTGCTTCATTTAATAACTCTTCAAGTTTGATAATTTTTCCTTTTCTTGTGGACATAGCTCCATCTTTTAGTTTTACAAATCAATTTGGAGCATGTATTAATTCTACTTCTTTTTCTAGTTTTGTATCAACTCATTTAGTCCATCAAGCTAGTTTACTTATAGTAAAAACCCATTTAAAATGTTGGCTTTGTCTAATATCTACAAAATAAATAATTTTTTCTGGTTTCCACCGATATATTCTGTATTTTACAGCAGCTAAATCTGAAGCTAAATATCAATGTGTTCAGTTTCTTTTTTGTAATATTGTAGAAGGAAGTTTGTATTCATCAGGAAAAATTACTCAAACTGAACCATCTTCATTTTTGGTAGCTATTTTTTTATCTAATAATTCTTTAACTATTTCTTTCATAGGCCGGATTAAATCAGGATAGTCTTCAAGTTTAGGTAAATTTAATCCTTCGTAAAAACTTTCTCAAATATTATAATCAGGCTTTACATTTAATTTTTTTAATTGTTTATTCATTGATTTAATACTTTCTTTTGTGAATAATGCCCATAGTTTAATATATTCAGGATTTCCAGAGGATAGTTCTTTAAAAGCCTGTTGATATTTTTCTTTCCAACTTTCATCTTCTTCCTCAAGTTTAGTAGCCTTGATGTAAAGTTCAAGTAAGTGGTCAACAGCATTTTCTTTAAGTTTTTTTTCATCTCAAAAATTTTTATAAGCTACAATTAGTTTTCAAAAAATTATTCACCAATCTCAGATATGAGAGTCAGACACAACATTGTATCATAGCTTTCTATAAGTATTTATAATTGTTTGCCCTAAATTTGGAGTACACATATGACCTATATGTAAAGGCTTACCTACATTTGCACCTATATAATCTATAAAGATTGTTTTTTGTGAATTATCAGGATTTTTAAAATCAATGTTAAAAGTTTTAGTTAAATTTACATAGTAATTATCTGCTAGTGTAAAATTTAAATAAGGTCAAGCTTGTTTAACTTCTTTGATAAATTCAGGTTTATTTTGGTTAATTTTTTCTAGTAAATTTGTAGCTATTTGAACAGGATTTTTTTTCTCTTTTTTAGCTAATTCAAAAACTGGAAAAGCAAAATCTCCCAGGCTAGGATTTGGTGGAGGAGTTAATTCTACTTTTGTATTTGTTAAATTTTCTAAATACTCTTGTAATTTATTCATTTAATAAACTTTAAAAATTAAAATTATTTTTTTGGTTTAGGGTAGTAATATCATCTTTTAATTCTTCTTGCTGACTCAATTAGCCAAGTAAACCAGTATTTTGGACTTATTATTAAATCCTGAGCATGTAGTAAAAAGTAATCATATCCTCCTCGTTTTCTTTTAAAATCACTTACTCAAGCTAGTGGATGTTTTGGATTATTATCTGGACTTACTCACCAAAAGTTATATGTTTTTGCTCAATCTTGCTTAGCTTGTTTAATAGCTGTTCGTTGAGCTAGATAATTTGGGGAAAATTTTTTATGTTTTATTTCAGATGCTGCAATATAATATGCACAACTTTCATTGAATTTTATAGTCATTAAAATTGATTCTATTTGTCAATCATACCAAGTTGAGATTGTTTTTATATTGTCTTTGAAAACTTTATATAAGTTTTTAATATATTTTTCAGAAAATGGAACATATCATACTTTTTTACTATGTTGATGATGCATTTTAATTAATAAATCAATATGATCTGGATTATTATCAATTCTTACTTTTACTCATTCTTTTATAGCTCTATTGATTAAGTATCTATCTTTCTTTTTAATTTTTTTAAATAATTCTTCTTCAGTAGGTGTTAAATCTAAAATATGAGTTTCTTCTGCATGCTCATGTATTGGAGCATTTCTAAATCATAATTTTTTAAAATTTTCTAAATTTTGCTTTGTTGCTTCAACTGGAGGATTAAATCTAATAAAATAAGCTTTTTCTTTTTTAGCAATTTCTTTTAATTGTGGTAAAATTTGATTTAAAATTTCAAAATAGTTTTCTTTGATTAATGGGCTATGAGGTGCAAATAGGTAAGTTCCTCTTTTAGCTTTTGTTTTAATTAATGGCAAAAGTCAAATTAAATTGTTGTTATCAAAAATTCAGTATCTTAAGGTTTTAAATCAAAAAGTTTCTTTAAAATCTAGCCATTCCCAACTTCACAAAAAAGAGTAAAACTTAAAATTGTCATAGTTTATAAAATTATTCCATTGATGTTTATCTTTAATTTCTTTTAGTTCCATTAAACTAATTTAATTTTAAAGCTTTGCATTTATAATTTTTTTTATGTGAAAGTAAATTTAAAA
>CAZVAP010000050.1:0-2248 GCA_964625125.1 uncultured Candidatus Peribacteria bacterium
AGAGAAGATATATATGAAGATTGGCAAGATTGAGTAAAAGATTTTAAATTATTTATGAAAAATGGAAAACAAGTATATAAACAGATAGCAGATATACTAGAAGATGCAGACAAAAAACATAATTATTTATTAACAAAAGTAAGAACAGCTTGAATATCACCTTTAGAATTTTTTTCCTATCTAAGTTTATGACTAATAGAAAAGGCAGATATACTAAAATACACAAAAGCTATTTTCAATATAGAATATCTAGAAAAATACTATAACCATAAATGATGGGAACTTCTAGAAAATAAGAAATTTAAAATACTATTATGAGAATGAAAAGCAACATATGATGGAGAAAGAATATTATTTGAAAAATATAAAGCCTATGAAATAAGTTTAAAACCAAGTGTAGAAAACATAGATTTAATTTTAGAAAAAGTATTACCATTTGTAGAAAAACTAGAACTGGATAATGCAAAAAACAAACAAGAACAAGAAGAAATAAAATTAAGATATGAACAAGTAAGAGATTTTTTTCAAAAAGAAAAACAAAAATTAGAACATATCAAAGCTACAAAACAGGAAATTTCAGGTTTGGAAAAGAAAGTAAAGTAAAAATAAAAGAACTAGCAGATAAATTGGAGAAGTTAGATAAGGTATTGCTATAACTTAAATAAAAAACTGGAGAAAATATCCAGTTTTTTTATTTTAGCATTGTTTCCTCTAGTATTATCATATAATCATTATAAACTTTTTTATCATTTTTAAGTAGTCTCTCAAAGGTATTTATACTATATAATACTGAAGCATGATTTTTTCATCCAAAATAATCTCAAATTTTTTCCAATGTCCAATTAAAATATTTTTTTCAAATTTGCATTAACATTTGCCTTGCTAAAGAAACTTCTTTTTTTCTGCTTTTTCATTTTATATCAGCTACAGGTATGTCATAATAATTTGCTACATATTCTACTATCTCATTAAATGTTTTAACTGATTTTTTGTTGTGTCTAGATGCAGTATCTGGGGCTATTTCTTGAGTTTTAGATTTTTTATATCATAATGTTTCTAAAGTTTCATACACATCAGCTTCTGTAAGTTGTCCAAACATTTGTCTTCTTGTAATAAGCAAATTTAATGCTCATTCTAATTCTCTTACATTTGAAGTAATTGTTTTTGCTAGTATTTCTAGTAAATGACTATCAATTAGTTCTTCTCATTTTTGTAAAAGTTTCTTTTGTAAAATTGCTAGCCTTGTTTCAAAATCTGGATACTTAATATCTACTACAAGTCAGTATGAAAACCTACTTCTTAATCTTGCTTCCAAAGTTACTAATTCTTTTGGAGGTCTATCTGAAGTTAAAATTATTTGTTTTTTAGCTGTATAAAAATCATTAAAAATATTATGAAAAATTTCTTGAGTTCTTTCCTTATCAGCTAAAAACTGAATATCATCAAACATAATTACATCAATGTCTTTGAAAAGTTTCACGAAACTAGTTACCTTATTTTTTCTTATAGCCTCTACAATATCATCAATTAAATTTGTAGTTTGCATATATAAAATTACTTTGTCTGGCTCATGTTCCTTTAAATAATTTCCTATGGCTTGTAAAAGATGAGTTTTCCCTAGCCCTACTCAACCATAAATGAACAAAGGATTATGTACCTTACCTGGATTTTCAGCTACAGCATGAGCTGCTGAGTAAGCAAGTTGGTTGTTTCTTCAGACTACGAAAGTATCAAATCTATAATTGTAATCAAATTTATTTACTGAAAAATTACTTAAAATGTTGTTTTTATTTTCAGACTTGTTTTCTTTTTTTTCTTTTTTTTCAGTTGTTTTTATAAATTTGGTTAAATTTATTTGTAAAGGATGTTTTCAAGATAAAAACTTATCATACACAATAAAAGCTACAGAATAATTTGGGTTATAAATATTTTTAATAATTTTATTTATTGGTTTTTGGAAAATTTTTTTAACTTGTGTTACAAAAAACTCATTTGATAATCAAACATATATTTTTTGATTTTTTTCATCTATACTGATAATTCCAGATTTATTTAAAAAAGATAATACCTTTTTTTTATCTTCTTCTAAAAGTAGTTTTTCAATAATTTTTTCCCATAAGTTTTTTAAAAACTCTATTTTTTTCTCATCATAATTGTCGATTACATCAAATAACATCTATGTTTATTTTGTTATTAAATTATAAAAATAATTTACTTTTATAGTTTTTTTTCTTTTTTTTTCAAATTA
>CAZVAP010000051.1:0-2119 GCA_964625125.1 uncultured Candidatus Peribacteria bacterium
TAGAGTTGTTAAAACAATTAAAATATTTATAATGCCTGCTAAATTTAGAATTTAAAAAAATAAATGAAGATAGGATTAGTTGGTGAGACAAATGCTGGTAAATCTACACTTTTTAACAAGTTTTTTGGTACTTTTAGAACAATAGTTTCAGATGTAGCAGGAACTACTAGAGAAAATATTTATGAAACAATTCCTTGGGAAACAGAAGAGGATTTAAAAAATATTTCCCAAGAGGACTTAAAGCAGAATTATGATAAATATCTTAAGAAAGCAATTATAATTGATTCTCCAGGGTTAGATAGTTTTTCAAAAGAATGGCCATACATAAAAAAAATAATTGATGAATCGGATATTATCTTATTTACTGTAGATGGTAAATGAGCTATTACTGAAAATATTGAGAAAATAGCTGATTACATAAGAAAGTCTTGAAAAGAAAATAAAACAATTTTAGTAGTAAATAAAATTGATACTACTAATCCTACTCAAATAAATTTAGCATTAGCTGATTGGTATAGTTTATGATTTCAAAATGTTATAGGAGTTTCAGCCAAGCATAATTATAATTTATGAGATTTAAAAGAGTTAATAGAAAAAATTAGAAAAGAAAATAATATTGATTTGTTAGATAATAAGCAGAATAAAAAAATACCAGTAACTTTTGTAGGTAGAATTAATGTTTGAAAATCTACTTTATTTAACAGTATAATTTGAAAAGATTTTTCAAAAGTTTCTCCAGAAGGTTGAACAACTTTGGATTATCTTACTTATCCTGTTAAAATAGGAAATACTGAATTTGAGATAATTGATACTGCAGGATTTAGAAGAAAATGAAAAATTCATTGATTAGAAAAAATAGCAGTTAAAGATAAATTGGAAGGAGTTTTAAAATCTAAAAAGCCAGTTATTGTAGTATTATTTGATATATCAGAGTGAGTTACTCATAGAGATATGACTGTTTTGTGAGAAATGATTGAAAAATGATTGCCAGTTGTAGTTGCTTTAAATAAAATCGATGCAGTAGATGAAGAAATTTTAAGAAAATATAAAAAAGATTTAAAAAATTGAATGAGATTTGCTCCATGGATACCATTAGTTATGATTTCTGGTAAAGAAAAAAAGGGAATTAAAAAGCTTTTTGATATGGTTAAACTAGTGTATGAAAATTGAAAAATTAAAATTCCAACAAGTAAATTAAATGATTTAATACAAACAGCTTATATTAACAATCCTCCAAGATTTGCTAAAAATAAAATTGTTAAGGTAAAATATATAACTCAAGATAAAGATAATCCAACTAGATTTATTGTGTTTGTTAATGATAAGGAAAAAGTAAATTTCTCATTTAAAAAATGGTTAGAAAATGTAATTAGGAAAGAATATTGATTTTTCGGTAATCCTTTAAGATTTGAATTTAGAGATTCAAAAGAAGAAAAAAAATAATTTAGTTAATTTTAAAATTAAAATGTCTTATGATAAAAAACATATTCCTATTTTAGATCCAGAAGAATGATACAATAAAGCTTATAAAGAATATGCTAAATATCATAAGTTTTTGGAAAATTTTGATAAAAATTTATGGCAAAGATTTTTGCCAAGAGATTTAAAGCATAAAATTGTAGTAGATTTAGGATGTGGAGATGGTAGATTAGCTAATTTTTTTCTTTCAAAATGAGTAAAAGAGTATGTATGTTTGGATATATCTGAGAATATGCTTAAACAAGCTAAAAATAGTGTAAAAAAAATAAAGCATGATTTAAATAAACCTTTTCCTTTATCTGATAGTTATGCAGATGTAGTGTTAGCTTTATTTGTTTTATTGCATATTGAAAATTTACATAATTTTTTTTCTGAAGTTTATAGAATTTTAAAAGATGATGGGGTTTTTATTTTATTTCATCATATTGAAAGGAAAAATCATATTTATTGAAAATGATGAAATAAGTTTAAAATAAATGCATTTAAGTGGCATTATTCAGATATAGAAAAATTACTTGATTACTATTTTTTTAAGTATAAAGTAGTAGATGTTGAAGAAAATTGAGTTATTATTTGAAAATATTTTATTTGTAAAAAGTAAAATATGATAAAGAAGATAATTTTGTTTATTTGAGTTATG
>CAZVAP010000052.1:0-2093 GCA_964625125.1 uncultured Candidatus Peribacteria bacterium
AAGATAAAAGCACGGTATTTTCGTAGTATAGCCTTGTTCAATTTCTACGATTTGTTAGATGTTTTGTCTATCAACTCAGCTGGATTTATTTTAAATTGCAACATATTTGATGTTTCTCTTCCATTATCTCCACCTTTTCTTTGTATGGTAATATTTCCGATTTTAAAGCTACCTCTAGGTGTGATATAAACTTTTCCATTTCCAAAGTGATTTAAGACTTTATTAATTGGTTCTAATGCCCAATCAATAGTATCTCTATCGTTTAATCTTAAAATTACCAACATCCATTCAGCAGAAAATTTACCTCTACCTTTTAAAATATCATTTACAATTAATGTTTTATTGTCATTGAAAAACTTTAATAATATTTGTTGTTCATCTTTTGAAAACTCATCAGCAAACATTCTTCTTTTATCTCTTAGATTATCAATTTTTGGAGATTTCTCTCCTGTAAAATATTGTAATAATTCATATACATCACTTGGAATATTCCATAGTTCATTATAACTTTTTAACCATCTTTTATCAATTTGATTAAATCCTTTTGGATTTGATACAAGTTTCACTTGTAAGTTTTGAATATCTATTAAGCTTTTTAATTTTATCTCAATTTTTATTGCTACTTGTATATCAGCTTTGAATGAGCCTTTAACTTTTGTCGCTCGTACACTTTCAATATCTGTTAAATCATAATCCATAGCTTTTAACCAAAGTTGTGCAAGGTTACTATTTTCCCAATTATTAAATTCTGCTACTGTAAAATCTTCATTTTTAAAACCATTCTTAGCAGTTGTTGAACCTCTATTTATTAATATTTCTTTTTCTGTCATTGTATTTGTTCCTACTGATTTCATTAAACTTCTACCAATCTCTTCTATTACTGTTGAAGTCATTGCATTGCCTGACTGTTGTAAAAGCTTAGAATTTGATATTTTACCTTTTACTTTATTTGCATATTTTTTAGGAAATTTTTGTAATAGTAAGGCTTCATATCCTGATAATTTTTTAAACTTACCATTTTTAACATATAAAATACCATGTCGTCCTCTTCTTAATGTAGGAGTCTTTTCGTGATAAATTCTTAAATCAGATTGTCTTGTATCTATTACAGTATAGTCTTTTGATAAAAGGTCATTTATCTTGTATTTATCTTTATTATATTTATTGTCTAAATATTTTAAAAAAGTTTGATATGAAGATAATTTATCATCAAAAGTTAATTCTTCATCATCAATTAAACAATCTTGTAAATATTTATTATCTCCACTATATTCTTTTGGAAATTCATATTTAAAATTATCATCAATTAAGTCTTTTTGTATTCCTACAAAATAGACTCTTTCTCTCATTTGAGGTACACCAAAATTTAAGCTATTTAAGTTTTCATGAAATACTTTGTATCCTGCATTATCTAATAATTCTAAAATAGTTTTTAATGTATTACCTTTATCATGATTGATTAAACCTTTTACATTTTCTAAAATAAAGTATTTCACATTCTTGGCTTTTAGTATTTTTACTAAGCCATAAATAACCTGTCCTCGTTCCTCATCTTCTAATCCACATCTATTACCAATTATTGAAAATGTTTGACACGGAAAACCACCAACCATAAAATCAAAATCTGGCAAATCATCAGGATTAATTTTCATTAAATCACCATAATTTTTTTCATCTTTACCAAAAAATTCTCTATAAGTAGTTTCAGCATCTTTGTCTATTTCACTAAAGCCCAAACATTGCATACCTAGATTTTCAAGACCAATTCTACCACCACCAATACCAGCACAAAAGTCCATGAATTTAATATTCCTCATTTTAGACCAACTTTTTATTTGATTTTATCAAAATAAATTTATTTTGTTCAAAAATATTGCAAATTGACATACTTTTCTTTTATTATAATCTAGTGAAAGGATAAGCTTGTTTTCTAGCTCTTTGCATTAAACTATATTCTTCATAAGTTATTGTTTTAAAAAAATTATATTTTTCTTCTGTATTTATATCTGTTGGATTTAGTACATCAGGATTTTCACTTTGAAATCTTTTGTACAATATTTTTGCTTTTTTTTCATCTTCTTCAGATAATGTTT
>CAZVAP010000053.1:0-1985 GCA_964625125.1 uncultured Candidatus Peribacteria bacterium
AGTGTTTGCTTTAAAATTATGTGTGTATTATTATGATAATATTTATCAATATTTCTATTAATTACAAAATTCTCTTCCTGCTATATCTAAGTTTTTGTAATGATGTGCGGCAATATCACTAAAACCACATCCTGTAGCCCAGTAACCACTTGAGTTTGAACACATTTCTTCAATTCTTCTAGTCTCTGAACCTTTAGTACACTGAATTTTGACTCTATGAGGGTTAATTACCTCAAGTACTCTATGGCATACATCGTCATAATTACAAGGTTTATAAGATGGAGTGTAACTTGTGGAACTACTTGAGCTTGATGAGTCATTAGATGATTCATCATCGCTACTGCTAAATAATGATGCAATCCCAACAATAATTAAGGCTGCTGCTATTAAACCTGCAGCATCATTTGATGACATTTCATTCGATTTATTATTGTTTAAATTGGAATTTGAAGTAGAAGTAGTTTGGTTGTTTTTACATCTACCATCTTTATATAAAGAACCTCCTTTAAAATTAAAAGTCTTTTTATTTAAATTAACTATGATTCCATTTTTATTCCAAGTCCAATTACCTTTTCCATATTGTGGTGACTTAGTATGATTAACTTCTATCTTATTGTAAATTCCCTCTTTATGCATCTCAATACATAAATTATAAAGTTCATTTATATCAGATTCTTTTGCTTTTCTAACATATAGCAAAATTAAAGTGGTCTTTCTCTGTCACATTGAACACAAAAATTTCTATCATCTAGAACTGCATTCACACATTTAAAGACCCAATTTAATTCAAAAAATTTTAATATTTTAAATGTTTTCATTTGCCTTCTTCTTTTATTGCCACTGAAACTCATCGCAAACCCAACTAGCAGGAATACACAAGTATTCTCCATTGCTAAAAACTCTACCTGTGCAAACTAAGCCAGTAATACATTTTTTATTAGAAGAAACAGATGCAGAATAATGACAATCCTGACATTCCTTTACCCCATCACTTTCTCTCAAACCATTTGCCCTAGCTTGTGCTCTTACATTTTCAAAACTTTTATCCCTAAAAAAACCCATTTAATCTCCTTTTTATATAAATTTCAAGCTTATCAATATTTTTTATTTAAAATCTTCTGTTGATTTCATTTTCATGCCATAGTTTTTCTATTTTTGGTGTAAAATTAAAATCTATTCCTGAACTTGGTAAACCTAATTGACTCTCTAACTCTTCTCTTCCTGTGAATCCAACATCTGAAACATTTACTGAACCTATGTATGTAAAATGATAGTCTCTATTGATAAATACTACCTGTAGATACTATTTCTGCTCTACAATCTTCTTCACTTACCCCAGCCACTCAGGATTCCATGTGGCTTCCATTTATACCACTCCAATTTGCTTTAATTAGCTTAAATATACCTATTTACTTTTTTAAAGTTTTATGAACTTTTTCTCTAACTGCCTCTTTTGCTTTGTCTATAGAAGAATCTTTTTTCTTATCATATTGTTGATCTCTTTTTTCTTTTGTATTTTTTGAATTAATTCCCATAATTTTTCCTTTTTAGTTTAATCAAATCTAATATTGTTTTTTTTCTTGCAATCAGGACATATTGTATCTCCACAATATGCACCACAAAATCTGCATTTATCTGCTTTTGGTTTAGTTGCCATTTGTAAATTTAAAAAATTTACTTTTTCTATCTTTAACATAACTTTTCCTTTCCTTATGAATTTGAAGCTAACCAAATTACTGAAATATTTAAAGCTTCTACTTCACTCGATGCTTTACCAACTTCAGAATAACTCGCATAAGATACATAAGTATCTTTATTGAATGAATCCCATTTTACATCATATGTTTTTCCATTTGAAGGAGAAACAACCTGACCAATTACTTGTGCTGCCATAAGAAACCTTTAATATAATTTTAAAACAAAATCTATACTATAAAATGTATCGATTAACCTCCAAAAAATAAATTTACATTTATATTATATTG
>CAZVAP010000054.1:0-1909 GCA_964625125.1 uncultured Candidatus Peribacteria bacterium
GGGGTATGATGAGCAGAGTTTAGAAGAGGTGACCCAGACCTGTGAGACTCGTTTTGTACTTGATTATGATGAGGCGAATGAAGCGATAGCAGAGCTAAAAAGAACGCTCATAGCCAAAAGCGAAGCGACCAAGCTTTTCGGGCAGGAAAAAGTAGCCAATCTTCTTTACTATGTCATCAAGGGTCATCCGTTTAATGATGATAACAAGCGTATAGGTGCGTACCTCTTTATACTATTCTTGCATAAAAATGGCATACTCTACAAAACAAACGGTGAAGCAAAGATAAACGACAATGCCTTGGCTTCTTTAGCGTTGTTAGTCGCCACCTCTGCACCTGAGCAGAAAGATATTATTATTAAGTTGGTTATGAATATGTTGGTGGAGGGGGAGTGATGGTGTTGGAGTGCTTGGGGGATTTTGAGGGGGGATGTTGTGAAGTTGAGGAGAGGTTTGAGAGTATTGAGGAGATTATAAAATGAATAATAAATTAAATTATTTAATAAATAAAGCCAATATAGGAATATACAACAAGTGTGAAGTAATTGAAATATTTGGATACAACAAAGATAAAAAAGAAGCCTTTAATATTTATACATTAATAATTTTTGAAAATACAGAACAAGAAGATATTGAAGAATTAATAACAGAAAAGCTTCAGAAGTTCAAGGGGCGTAAAAATTTTAGCTGTGGTATTAAAAGAAGAATTGTAGATATTGATATTGTTAAAACATTATATAGTGAATTATTAGAAACTAATAAATATAAAATTGATAAGCCTTTATCTATTGGTGATTTAAAACTTTTACCAGAGCAGTATATTCCAGCAAGAGAAAGTATGCATAAAGAGATACAGTTAAATAATATATTGAAAAATAATTTTCACAATGGTTCTTATGTTTTAGAGTTTTTTGATGAAGAAAAAGAAAATGTTAGATTTTTATTGGAAAATCCCGAACTTTTAGATAACTTTAGTGAATCTGTAAGTAGCATTTTACCTATAAAAATAGGAACTTTATCAGATAGACTTGGAAATGTTATTTTTCAATTTCCTATAAATAGTTTTGAATTATCTCATGATTCAATAAGGCAAGGAGAACCACCTAGATATAAAGGTATATCTTTAGAAATTAATTCTAAAAGTAAAGATTTTGATATGAAAAATCTTCAAGTAAGACTTTTTGAAGAAAACGATAATCTCATAACCAGACAAAGACTTATTGACATTACAACAAATATAACTCAAATAAATTTTGATGATTGCTATGGAACATACATAGAATTAATAGATAAAAAAAGTTCTTTGCTATTGTATAAATATAAATTTTCTATTATGAAACATATGTATTCTAATATAGGAATAATTGAACCTCAGAAAAGAGTTTTTAATATTGAGGAAGAAGTAAAAAAAATTGAAGTTACTCATAATGCAAACAATAATATTTATGGTAAAACAAAAGATAAACCTTTTGATGAATGGATACAAGATAGAAAATATGAACAAGAATTAAAAGAGTTAGAAAAGAGCAAAGCATTTATTCAATATTTTGGCAATGAAGAAGAGAAAGCTTTAAGTGATATAAGATATTTAATTAATCAATATGAAAAACAAGGAGTTTATCTTTGGGATCCTTATTTAAGTGCAAAAGATATTAAAAATACTCTTTATTATTCTAAAGCTACTTATGTTCCACTAAAAGCAATAAGTGGATTAAAACAGAATAGTAAAGAAGAAGCTAAAAGAGAAATGATTGAAGAATTTAATAAGGATGATAAAGAGTTTTTATTTTTAAACTTAGAGGTTAAAGGTAAGATAGGTTCAAGTGGATATGACTTTCACGATAGATTTTTAATATTTCCGTTGGAACAACCAAGAGTTTGGTCGTTAGGAATATCAGTTAATCAATTAGG
>CAZVAP010000055.1:0-1868 GCA_964625125.1 uncultured Candidatus Peribacteria bacterium
GTAAAATTTTTAGTATAACCTTTAATTTAGCTTTTTATTAATTTAAATGGAATATAATTTAACTAGAGAACAAGCAGCACAAATATTGTGAATTTCTACAAGAACATTAGATCGTCGGATAAGAAAAGGTATTTTTACTTATGAGAAAAGATCCAATAAAGTTTATTTGTCTGAAGAAGAAGTTAAAAATTATAATCAACATAAAAATATTTCAAATGTAGTTTATGAGGCTACTACCGGAACTACTTCCGAAACTTCTACTAGTTTATCTGCATTAAATACTGAAGAGTTAGTTGCAAAAATTTCTACACAATTTGAAAAAAATATGGATAAATTTATCGAAATGTTAAAAGAAAAGGATAAAAAGTTAGAAGAAAAAACTCAAATGATTTTAGTTTTACAACATAAAGTGTCAGAATTAGAAAATAAATTAAAGCATACTGTAGCTTTACCTTTATACGAGGAAGAAAAAAAAGAACTTATTTTAGAAAAAGAAAATTTAAAAATAGAAAATAAATTTTTATCAGAAAAATTAAAAAAAGAAAAAATAAAAAATATAGCTTTGATTACTTTAATTGTTGTAATAGTTTTAATTTTATTAGTTTTATTAGCTAGATAATGAAAAAGCAGGCTTTTTACTTAATAGTTTGAGTAATTATTTTTTTATTAACTTTAGGTGTAATTGTTTATTTTTCAAATAGGTCTTATAGCAATTTATGTGACTATGCTTATGTAGAAAAAGTTTATGATTGAGACACTGTTTATACTGATAAATTAGGTAAAGTAAGATTACTTTGAGTTGATGCACCAGAAATATATCATCCAGGCTGGACTAAAGTAAAATCTTATAAATTTTATGGATGTTGAGAATTAGCAAAAAAACTGGCTGAAAAATATTTATATCACAAAGAAATTTTATTTTGTAAAGATCCTTTAGCAAATAATAGGGGTTGATATTGAAGGTATCTAAGGTATGCGATGATTAGCTCTGGGGATAAGCAAATTCCTTTTTGATATATTTTGCTTAAGAATGGTTTAGCAAGAGTCTATGAAAAGGCTACTTTTACTTGGAAATCAAAGTATGAACAATTACAAAAGCATGCAAAGTCTATGCATATTGGTATTTGGTCTAAAAAATGTATTCTAGAAGATGAAAAAATGAAAGAGAAGTTTTTAGATAGGCCTTAGATTGATAAGGCTTTTTTATTTAATGAAAAGCTTGGAATTAAAGGTAAAATTTTAAGATTGTTAAATGTATAAATTATTCTAGGTTTTATATGGCTGTTATTTCTGTAGGTAAAAATTTAGTTTAACTTATTTAGGAAAGATTTATATTTAAATTTATCTTGATATAAGGATTAAAGGGTTTAAAATTACTTAGGAGAGTTTAAAATTACTTAGGTTTTATTACTAACTAAAATAAAATGTACTTAAAAAACTTGTTTGTTATTATAGGAGCTTATTTGTTATTAAGTTTATCTTGAGTATTTGCAGTTAATTTTGGTTGCTCACGGGATGAAGGAAAAAAACATAATATTTATTTATGAGATTCAGTAATTAATTTAACAAATGATTCAGATAAATTAAAATGTAAGAAATGGTTAGACAAGGTTACCATTAATACCTTAGATGGAAATGATAAAGTTTATACTTTGAAATCAGATAATAATGGAACTGTAATAAATTTATGAAATGGAGATGATAAAATTTCTCAAAAATTTTATGATGGTGTATTGGCAAATATAGTAATTGATGGTGGTAATGGTTATGATGTTTTTAAGATTAATAGATCTTATAAAAAATTAGTCATTACTGGTAACTGTGCAAAAAGTTGTAAGATTTATGTAAGAGATGAAGGAGGGAACCCT